>CAZUKA010000001.1:438002-716806 GCA_964620905.1 uncultured Gammaproteobacteria bacterium
AATCCCGACCAAACGGCCGGGATTTTTATTATCTAAATACTTAATACTTTACTTTGTTAAATTTCTGCACTAGCAGAAACTATTTAACAGTGTGAGTGCTTGATATTAACTAGTGATCTACTCTTTATATTCTTCCAATTTTACCACTACCTCTTTAATATCGCCCTGACGCCAAATTTTTAATCTCACATTATCGCCGGGCGAGTATTTTTGAATCGATTCAGCCAAAGAAACTTCTTCCGTTATCTTGTCACCATTAACCTCTAAGATAATATCATTTTCTCGTAAATCAGCTTTATCAGCTGGACTGCCAGGAATCACTGCCAAATCAGAGCGGGAATCCCCTCGCAAAATCAAAGCTCCATAATCAATATCTAAATTATTTTTTGCTGCTATGTCTTTATTTAATAATACATAACGCACTCCTAAATATGGCCTGACGATCCGTCCATACTGTTCGACTGATTCAATCACTTTTATTACGCTATTGATAGGAATAGCAAAACCAACCAACTGCCCTTGTCGGTCAATAGCAGTGTTGATACCTATCACTTGTCCGGCTAAATTTACCAAAGGACCACCAGAATTTCCCGGATTGATGGCTGCATCAGTTTGAATAATACCTTCCAGTCGCTCGCTACCACTAGCACCTCCGGCAACAATCGTCCGGCCAATCCCTGATACTACTCCTCGGGTCACAGTATTTGAGTATTCACCCAGGGCATTACCGATAGCAATCACTGTTTGTCCAATGGCTAAAGAGTCTGAATCACCAAATTCAACAGCTACCAGGTCTTTGGCCTCAACTTGCAAAATTGCCAAATCATTAAAGGGATCACGAGCTAATACTTTGGCAGTAAAACTTTCGCCATTATTGGTGACAATTGAATATTCAGCCCCACTATCATCCACTACGTGACGATTGGTAGCGATCAATCCTTTGGCAGCATCAATAACAAAACCGGTTCCGCCACCAATCTCTTGTTTACCCTCAGGAACTTGGGGTGGATTAAAATTAAATGGCCAACCAAACCAAAAATCATTAAACGGAAGATTTTCTTGATAGGTGGCTGCTAAATCTTTGGTAACAACAATTGAAACTACTGCCGGTGAAACTTTTTTTACCGCCAGTACAGTGGCTGACTCTTCTTCTACTGTCAAGATTTGACTATAACTTTTTTTGTTATCTATATTTTCATCTACACCGGGTAAAAATTTCTTAAGTAGTGGATTGCTTGTCTGTTTAATAAGCTGCGGTGAATAAACCCCAGCCAAAAATCCAACCACTCCACCTGTCAGCCCAGAAATAATTACTGTCGTTAAAATTAGTACAATTATAAATGAAAAAGAATTTGATTTATTCTCCATATATAAAAGATTAATTTACTTAATTAGCCCTGATCTTTTT
Source organism: uncultured Gammaproteobacteria bacterium (assembly GCA_964620905.1). Taxonomy (GTDB): domain Bacteria; phylum Patescibacteriota; class Patescibacteriia; order S139-126; family S139-126; genus CAZUKA01. The sequence continues at coordinate 439,411 of CAZUKA010000001.1, forward strand.
AGTTGTTGAATTGCATCGGGCGATAAATTGTTTAATACTTCTTGATTTAATTGATATTCTTGATTTTGTTCACTACTTTCTGAAGTGTTGCCCAATAAATTACTGTACATCCCGTAAACCTGTTTTAATTGTGGCGCCAACATACTGTAAGCATACCAAAGTGGAATCACAATAATGGCGATTTTTATTATACTCATCACCTGTTCCCACACCATATGCCTATTTATTTTTTTGGTCAAACGATGAATTTCCAAAAGCAACGCATGATTTTCTTCAGTCTGGCGTTTGAGCTCTTGGTCGGCTGAATAATTTTCCATAAGATATTTAACTACTAAATATTATCCTACTAGCTACTAGCGATTCTATTATATAAAATCTACACAATTTTTTCCAGACGTTTTCTTTGGCTGGCTAATTGGGGAAAAAATGATATAACCAATTCAAATGCACAGAAAAATATAATGGTATAAAATAAATCACCCAAAAAAGTATAACGCAAAAACGGTAATCCCATTTCATAAGCCAACCATAAACCAGCCGCATTTTTGGGATACCAATCAGCTGCTACCCAAACAGCAAAATTGGTTATTAAATAAAAAACAAAAGATGCTCCCAAACTGTAAGTCAACACTACGGTTGGCGTTTTGTATTTCTCCAAATAACCAGCCAACCAAGCAATCATAGCCAAAGTGAGATAAACCGACAGCATCACCGTCAAATGATAAAATCCGACAAAAATATCAGACAGAAACATGCCACTTAATACAATTGCTATCGCCCAGCGCCTACCCAAATAAGCACCGGCCACTAGTGCAGCAGCTGCTACCGGTGCTACATTGGGTAGGTGCGGTAAAAGCCGAGCTACAATAATCAATCCAATAAGTGATGCTCCCACCAATAATTTATATTTTGTTGGCATAATAAAAATTTTAATACTCTGATTCTTTAAACTCCCATTTAATTTTATCACCTGGATTGACTATGTACTGATCAGCACCAATCATAGGCACAGTATCATTTACCTCATATTGCCAATATTTATTATCATCGCCATTGCGCCAAGAACCTATTTGCACTACCAAACTACCCAGTCCGGGATAATCTTGAGTTTCTAAATTCAATGAAAGATCAGAAGAATTTATTTGTTGCATTAGTCCGAGTATAGTTTGTCCTTGCACTGCTTGCACTGATACTTCATCAGTATAAATACCCTCAATTTCCAAATACGCTGTGATAACTTCTGGATTATTTATTTCCACTGTATTGGGTGCTTGATTTTCTATGGTTGGCGCCACAACCATATTTTTTTGCCACAAATAACCACCCAATATAAATGTCACAACGATTATACCGGCAAAAATTAACCTGCTACGGAATATTTCATTATTCATATTATTTTCTTAATTTATTAATGTATTTAATATACCACGGCTTTTTAAAATGCCACAACCAATCTATCTGTCGGAAATTTTTACGCCAAAAAATTTTCCGCTGGTATATTATTATCTGCCAAAAAATCAATCCAAAAATTAGAAAAATAATACTTACTAAATAAAAATACCATAACCATGGAGTTGATTTTGCTGAACCTTCTATTTGCAAATTGATCGGAACTTTCAAACCCGCCGCCGCACTAAAAGACTGCTGATCAAGCGTTCGCCCTAAGACAGAAATAAAAACTGCTTGGATTCCACTTTTGGTTGGATTTATAAATACTGATACTGGCTGTGATTGATTAGGTAAAAGCTGAAACTGCGGTGGTGAAAATAAAAACCAATCTGCCAAGCCATCAGCCGCCAAAACATATAATGCTGGTTCATAACCATTGTTAGTCACTATTAGTTCGGCTCTTATTTCTTTGCCCACTTGTCCGACTAAATCAAATTTGGCCGGTGTAACTCCAATACCAGTGGCCGAAACGCTTGTGACACCTACCAATAAACTAAAAAAAGTTATTATAATAAAACCAATCAATCTCATAAACCTATGGAGCAATAGTTGCCCAAAAAATTATTTCTCCATTTTTTTTACCGTGTTGAGAATAGTTTGTGGGAACCAACAATCGCGCGTCAATTTCTTGGGTTTGTCCAGAATTAATAATAGTTGAATATTCAGACCACAAAACATTACTCAACTTAAAGTTATCAATCAGCGTTTGTTCACCAGTAACTATTGACTCAACATAAGCTGATAATTGTCCGTTGTTTTGTAAAGATAAATTAGATAAACCTACTTGTCCGGGTTTCAAACTTCCAAAATCAACCACTGAATTTAAAATTATTATTGATAATTCTGAACCCTGGCTTGTTGGCTGGATATCCACCTGCCAACCAACTGTGGCTCCAACACCATTTCCTATGGTTAAAAGTTGTTTATTGGCGCGAACAAAATTTATTTTTTCCGCACTTACTTCATACATCCCATCAGAATTGAATATTAATTGGGCTTTCCCTTCGTCATTGGTTTGTTTGCTTAAATTTCCTGACGTTACGGTTGCCCCAATTACAGGTGACCAATTATTTTCACTATCAATCGCCCGCACTTCGGCAGTTACTACTTCTCCCAAGGCAGCTTGAGTAGTATCTAATTCCAACTGCATCACCGGCCACTGCCAATCACCAAAATACCACAACACTTTTTGACCGGAAGTTAAGTTAAAATCAATTGCACCCATTGGCGGTGATAACCAATCAACTCGATACAACCAACCTAACATTCCTTGAGCTTCGTCATTGTTTATTTTTTTTAAATAAGGGCCAAAACTGGTTTGTTCAATTTCATAAGTAAAATCACAAATATCAGCTGCCTTTTGCACAATTTCCAAAGCATTAGCAGCAACAAAATAACCTTCGCAAATAGTACTATTACTTCCCTCAATCCGTAAATAATTTCCAGCTGATGGAATTATAGACATTTGTTTTACCGGAAAATACTTATTATGCAAAGCTATTACCGCATAAGCTGTCATAACTAATAACCCGTTGGTATCGGTACTTACCCATTTAAAAGAACCGTTGCTAGTTTGTAAACTTTTTAAAAAATTTATTGTCTCGAGACTGACAGCTATTCCGGCTTTATATAAGGTAGACATCACCCAAACAGTGGAAGCGCTGTCACTAACCGATCCCGCACTCCAACCCCAACCGTGATCAGAATTCTTTGATTGTTGTAAATAACTAATAGCATTGACAATTACTGTGTCGCTGGTTTGATAGCCAGCTGATAACAAGGCCATCACTGCTGTGGCAGTATCGTTGGTATCACTACTTTGACCAACGGCATAAGACCATCCGCCATCTGAATTTTGGTTGGCTAAAATATATTCAACCGCCCCGTTAAAAGCATTGGTTTGTGTTTTACCAACACTTGCCAAAGCTAAAACTCCCCAAATATCATCATTAAGCAAAGCAGTGTCTCCAATCTGACCGCTCTGATAATGTAAACCAATAAGCTCAGCAACTAAATTTCTATTTTGATAATAAGTTTCCGGATCTTTATCCAAAGCCACCAATGTCAAAATACGTTTTTCTATTGCGGTCACATTACTAGAAGTAAAATCATTTAACCAAGTTTCATCAATATCAGAAACGCCTGCTGCCACCAATGCTTGGGCTGACCAATCATCAACCGGCTGACTTTGCAAATAAGTCACAGCGGCGTTTACATCAGCGTATATAACCGAAGGTTTAAAATTTAATACACCAATAATTGTGACCATTAAAATAAAAATAGATATTCTTTTCATAATTGATTGATTAATTAAAAAAACACTCTTGGCATAAAGAGTGTATAAACAATCAACCTAAACGGCGTCATATTTATTACCCTTTTTTGCTGCGAAAAAAGATAATAATCTTTCTAGACATACTTCATCAGTTTTCTGACTCCCCTAAACTCTGTGTGGTTTAGGGTTTACAGTAGCGCGACTGTGGAGGAATACTTGCCTTAATTTAATTAAAGCGGATCACCTCACTTACCTGGATGAAATATGTTTTAAATTGTTAATTAATATTAATTATCCCCATTCCCTCATTTGCTAATATAGATAATTAAATATATAATCTATTTACCTGTTGATATCTTTTAGGTAAATTTACTTCCTAAGGGATAGCTTCCAGGATCACTTTATGAAAAGCTACTATTTAGTAGTTTTTCTTTTTTTGTTACGAAACTTAAACCATTTAGTTTTAGCTTCAATAAAACGACCATTTCTGTAAATACCATTACAGACAATATAATCATCTTCTACTGGAAAACAAATCTGTTTATCCATAAGCATTCTTCCTCTCCAGGATTAACCCTGCTATATCTCTTTAATCTAATTACTGAAAGACACGCCTCAAGAAGTAAATTTTAAAAATACAAACTTTATTTGTCATTCCGTGCTTGACACGGAATCCAAAAATTTATTCTTTATAGGTTCCGAAATAAGTTCGGAATGACAATTCTAATTTCCCTTGCCTAAATTCAAAATTCAATATTCTAAATTCTATTAATTATTTCCACTTTATCTCCTCTACCCCATCATCATGCCCAATACTTCTAGCCAGAACAAACAAATAATCAGTTAAACGGTTTAAGTATTTCATAATCACCGCTTCCACCACTTCTGACTCATTGAGTAATGCTACCAGTCTTTCTGTGCGCCGCGCTACGCTTCTCGCAATATGACATGAACTTACTGCCTGATTGCCACCAGGCACAATAAACTCAGTCAAGGTTGGCAAATAACCTTCCATCTCATCAATTCGATTTTCCAAAAATAAAACATCTGTTTCGCTTATTGATGGCAGATCTTTGACTTCACTTTGCAAATCAACCGCCAAACGCGAGCCAATATTGAAAAGATGTTTTTGAATTTTTAATAAATCAGCCTGATATGAGCCTTTGATAGCAAAACTTCTTACCCAACCCAAATAACTGTTTAGTTCATCAACGGTACCATAAGCCATAATTCGCGGATGATTTTTTTTAACTCTTTTACCTCCCAACAATGAAGTTTCGCCCGCATCACCTTTTTTAGTGTAAATTTTCATGCTTAAATTTTATGAATTGATAAAATTATTATCCATAATTCTTAATTCTAGATTCTATATCCTAGATTCTAATCACGAGCACCCACTAGTTGCACCGCAGTTCATACATTTGTAGCAGGAAGCGTTGCGCACCATTATTTCACCGCAAGTGGAACAAGTTGGTGCGTCAGCTTGATTGTCAAAAGTAAATTGTTCACTTTCCGAAATAAAGACTTCTACTTCTTTGACACTAGAAAATAAATTCTCTTTTGGTTTTACTTCTGTTTCTGAGGGTTTAATCTCTGGTTCGTCTTTGGTTTCCAAAAAACCGTTTATCAAACTGCGATTGTCAGCAATTTTGACTGCTGCTGCTTCAGCTTCACCATTGGGTTTGACACCAACTGCTTCTGCTTCTTCTGGTGATAAGAACTTCAAAGCCAACCAACGGAAAATATAATCAACAAAAGATTTGGCAATCTTGATTTGCGGGTTATTGGTATAACCTGAGGGTTCAAACCGACGATGAGCAAACTGATTGACCAATACTTTCAAAGGTACGCCATACTGCAAAGCCAGAGACACAGTAGTAGCAAATGAATCCATTAATCCCGAAATTACTGAACCGTCTTTGGCAATAGTAACAAATATTTCCCCTGGCGCTCCGTCCGGATACAAACCAACGGTAATATAACCCGAATGTCCACCGATCACAAATTTGTGAGTAATTGATTTACGTTCATCAGGTAAACGATGGCGACGGGGTTTATAATCAACTGGTGCAGTCGCTAAATCAGCTTGTTTTTTGGCTCCCTCCTTGGTAGAGCCATCTTCTTTATTGGTATTTAATGGTTGAGTGCGTTTTGAGTTGTCCCGATATATTGCTAAAGCCTTGAGACCAAGTTTCCAACCCTGAATGTAAGCATCCATAATTTCTTCTACCGTGGAACTTTCGGGCATATTGACGGTTTTGGAAATTGCACCGGAGATAAATGGCTGCACAGCCGACATCATCTTAATATGCCCCAAATGATAAATAAAACGTTTACCTTTGGCTGGTTTAAAAGCACAATCAAACACCGATAAATCCTGTTCAGCCAAACCTGGCGCGCCTTCAATCGTATCTTCCTTATCAATATATTCAGTAATCCGACCGATCTCTTCTGGTGTATATCCTAAAGAAGTCAAAGCTTGGGAAACAGTAGAATTGACTATTTTCATATAACCACCACCCACCAACTTTTTATATTTAACTAGAGCAATATCCGGCTCCACTCCCGTAGTATCACAGTCCATCATAAAAGCAATTGTCCCAGTTGGAGCCAATACTGTGGCTTGAGCATTACGTAAACCATTGTCTTGCACATCAGTGACCACTTGTTGCCACAGGTGCCGGGCATAATCAACTAAATTTTGATTGTGAGTATCTATATTTATATTATCAACCGCGGCCAAGTGTTGTTCCATAACTTTTATAGTTGATGCACGGTTGGCCGTAAAACCAGGAAATGGCCCAACCACTTCGGCTATTTGACCTGATTGTTCATAAGCCGCGCCAGTCATAATAGCAGTAATAGCCGCTGACAAACCACGGCCCGCATCGCTGTCATAAGCTAAACCATTACTCATAAGTAGTGCTCCCAAATTGGCATAGCCTAGACCCAAAGTGCGATACAGATGAGAATTTCTAGCCATCGCTTCGGTTGGATAAGATGCATTGTCTACAATAATTTCCATAGCTGTAATAAATACTCTGACCGCCTGATCAAATAATTTGGCATTGAAAGAACAATCTTCATTTCTAAACTTCATCAAATTCAATGAAGACAAATTGCAAGCCGTATCATTTAAAAACATATATTCACTGCAAGGATTGGAAGCATAGATCCGATCAGTAGCGATACAAGTATGCCAATCGTTGATAATAGAATCATACTGCAACCCCGGATCACCACATAGATGAGTGCCAGTAGCAATTTTTCGCAATACCTCACGAGCTGATAACTTTTCCAAAGGTCGACCATCTTTTACTGTTTTAGTCCAATAATCATCACCTTTCTCTGCCGCCCGCATAAATTCATCAGTAACACGAACTGAGTGATTGGCATTTTGAAAAAATATTGATGTATAGGCCTCACCATCAATCGCTCCATCATAACCAGCATCAATCAAAGCCCAAGCCTTTTTCTCTTCTTTGACTTTAGCCTCAATAAAATCAACTACATCCGGATGATCAATATTTAAAATCACCATTTTAGCAGCGCGCCTGGTTTTACCGCCCGATTTAATTACACCGGCAAAAGCGTCATAACCTTTCATAAAACTCACCGGTCCTGAAGCCTGACCGCCACCAGATAAATTCTCCTTAGAAGAACGAATTGGTGACAAATTGACTCCACTACCAGAACCAAATTTAAAAATCATTCCTTCGGTTTTGGCTAAGTCCAAAATTGAATCCATCGTATCTTCAATTGACAAAATAAAACAGGCGCTACACTGCGGATGAATATAATCATCAGTTGCTACTTTGACGGTTTGTTCCTCCTTATTCCAATAGTGCCGCCCTACGCCCGAACCTTTATCATAACGATGTACACCACAATTAAACCAAACTGGGCTATTGAAAGTCCCATATTGGTTTAAAATTAACCAAGTTAATTCTCTATAAAAAGTCTCGGCTGATTCTTCGTTTATAAAATATTTATCAGCTTTACCCCAATCAGTGATAGTTCTTGAAACTCTGTCAATCAATTGCCGCGCAGAATTTTCGCGCTGGCTTTTTTTCTGATCACCATAAAAATATTTACTGGCTACAATATTGGTGGCATTTTGTGACCAAAATTTCGGCACTTCAACATCGTTTTGCTCAAAAATAACTTCACCTTTTATGCTGGCTATTTTGGCGCTACGTTTTTCCCACTCAATCTGATCAAAAGGGTGTTGGTCGGGATCAGAAAAAATATAAGTAAATTGCAAACCTTTGGATTTACTTGCTGATGGTGAGGAAATAGCGAGATCATTTTTTTCCTGTTTATTTTGACGAAGTTTAACAAAAAAATCCTGATAAGCATCAGCCGCTGGACCAAGTCCTCGTTCACGTAAAGCTACTTCCACCGCTTCGCGGATAGCCAAAGTACTAGGGATTCCACCTGCAGCCATATCATCTCTGATTTTTTTAATTACCTCTTCTGCCACTTTACTGGAAATAGGATTATCCTTAACACCAACTGCTGTTAAAGCCAAAGAAACTGATCGCTTTAACTTTTCTAAATTAAAAAGCTCTGACGAACCGTCACGCTTTAAAATATAAGTGAGGGTAATTGGACCTTTGATCTGTTGGGCAGATGAGTTGGGCATGGGGTTTATTTAATTCTTAAATATTTTAATTTATTTTTTTTAAATCTTGTAATTCACGAACAAAACTGTTGGCATCGGCAAAGGCGCGATAAACTGAAGCAAACCTTATATAAGCTACCTGATCAAACTGTTTTAAATTGGTCATCACAATTTGACCAATCTGTTCGGTACTCACCTCATTTTTTTTCAGTTTCTGGATATCACGTTCAATCCGCTGTACTAAACTGTGGAAGTCATCACGCTGATAAGGTCTTTTTTCCAAAGATCTTTCCAAACCTCTGGTCAGTTTATCTTTGTCATAATTCTCCCGTCGTCCATCACGTTTTATAACTGTCAAATCCAAAATTTCAGTTTCTTCCAAGGTAGAAAAACGATAACCACAATCATTGCATTCACGACGCCGCCTGATTGATAACCCATCTTGTGAAGGTCTAGTGTCATTTACCTTTGTATTATCATGACTGCATAATGGACAATTCATATGATATTATAAAATGGTGCAAAAAAGTGCAAACCCAATATATAGTGTTCGCACTTTTTATTATAACCCTATATATTGTAGTGTCAAATATTAGCAATTTTTACTTTCACCAGTCAAAAATACCTTTAAAAAAACAAAAAAAATATTGTTTTCAAAAAAAACAATAATTTTTTTCAAATTGCGACGCTTAACTCTGTGGATAACAATTACAATAAATAATCCCGCCAACAGGAGGCGGGATTATTATTAAAAATTTTTGGCTAATTTTAGAACAGTAAAAAAAATAATAAATTTTACATCATTTTTTTCCGAATAAACGCAGGGATTTCCAACTCTTCCTCTTCTTCATTTTTCTTTTGTTCAGTGGTTTTTTGTTGGGGTAAGGGTCGAGCATACTTACGCGAAGGTGACATTGGCTCTTCTTCTTCTATTTTTGAAATTTCTTTTGCTTCCCGCAAATGAACCTCTTCTTTTTCTACTCGCAAAGAAGATTTTAAATCTTTTAAATCAAGATCTTTGCGTTTTAAAGGTTGCCCTGTAAAACCTGTGGCTATTACTGTGACTTTCACTTCATCACCTAAAGATTCATCAACTACTGTACCAAAAATTACTTTGGCATTTGGATCAGCAGACTGAGTAATAACATTGGCAGCTTCATTAACTTCATACATACCCAAATCTTTGCCACCAGAAACTGTAAATAAAATACCTTTTGCTCCATCAATTGACATTTCCAACAACGGACTATTAATCGCTGCTTTGGCTGCCTCTATTGCCCGATTTTCACCACTACCACGACCAATACCCATCAAAGCACTGCCTGCTTCCCTCATCACCGCTTTAACATCAGCAAAATCAACATTGATCAAACCCGGTACAGTAATAATTTCAGAAATTCCCTGAACACCTTGGCGTAAAACTTCATCAACCACTGCAAAAGCATCAATTAATGAAGTTTTTTTATCAATAATCTGCAACAACCGGTCATTGGGAATTGTAATAATAGTATCAACTCGATCAGCCAATTCTTGTAAACCTTGTTCAGCAATATAACGACGTTGAGCACCTTCAAAAGTAAAAGGTTTAGTAACCACCGCCACTGTCAAAGCACCGGCTTTTTTGGCCATCTCGGCAATAATTGGAGAAGCACCCGTGCCAGTACCACCACCTAAACCACAAGTAATAAAAACCATATCAGCATCATGGACAACTTCTTCCAGTTCTTCTTGTTCTTCTTCTGCGGCTGTCCTACCTAATTCAGGATCCATGCCAGCTCCCAAACCTCGAGTAGTGTTTTTACCAATATGAATTTTGCTAGTAGCTTGATTGTGATGCAGAGCTTGGGCATCAGTATTAACGGCCACAAATTCTACACCCCGAATCTTTGTGGCAATCATACGGTTGATAGCCGACCCACCTGAACCGCCTACACCAATAACTTTTATTTTGGCAAAAGTTTCAACCTCTGGTTTTACTTCCATAAAATTTAAATCAATAGTAATTTATAATGTTGACTTTATTGTAAAAAATAATTCAATTTTTTTCCAGTTAAGGATGAACTAATTTATTGTTCATCAATAATTATTACCAATAAAAAATCCCCAAGTATTGGGGAAGGTTTCGTTTGACTATTGTTAACCTAGGGAATCCATTTTTTAAATATCTTCTTAACATTACCAAAAATTTGACTGGGTTTGATTTTATCTAATGCACTGATATTATTTTGCGAACTAAAAGCATTTTGTCCCCAAACTACCAATCCTAAAGCTGTTGAAAAACTGACATCATTTATTTTATCTATTGCGCTGGAAACTGACTGATTCTTTCCTAATCCCGCAGGAAGTTTTAAAAAATTTTTGGCAAAATCAACTATTCCAGGCAATCTAGCACTGCCACCGGTAAATACAATTCCAGCTGGTAGCATACCCGCCCGATCAATCTTTTTTAATTCTTCTTCTATCATTTTAAATATTTCTTCCACCCGTGCTTGAATGATTTCTGTCACTTGTTTCAAACTCACATATCCGGATTCAACATCTGAAAACTCAGATAAATCAATTTCTTTGCGCTTTTCTATTTTAGTTAGATCACAATGACCATAATTCAACTTAATTTCTTCCGCTACATCTACCGACGTGCGCAAACCAATAGCGATATCGTTGGTGATATGCATCCCGCCTACAGGTAAAACCTTAGTATGTAAAATATCACCCTCTTCAAAAACTGCTAAACTGGTAGTAGAACCACCAATATTAACTAAAGCTACTCCCAATTCTTTCTGTCTTTTAGATAAAACCGCTTCCGATGCTGCAAGTACCCCCAATACCAAGTCATCAATGTCAACACCGGTACGATACACACATTTTGTTAAATTTTTTACCTGGGTAGATAACCCTTGGATAATTTGAGCATCAACTTCCAGTCTAACACCGGTCATACCCACTGGATCCTTGATACCACTTTGATTATCAACACTATAAGAACGTGGGATAACATGTAATATTTCATAATTCGGGGGGCTAGCAACAGCTTGGGCTGCTTCAATCACTCTTTCAACGTCATCATCTTTTATTTCTCCATCAGCTTTACCCACCGCTACCACGCCATGACTATCTTCGGAAATTATATGCGAGCCAGAAATAGCTACAAAAGTAGACTCAATCGGGAGTCCAGATAATCTTTCAGCTTTTTCCAAGGCTAAAGAAACAGAGGATACAGCATCCTCAATACTGGTAATAACACCTTTGCTCACTCCTTCTGCTGGTACTTCGGCTGCGGCCATAATATTTAATTGTTCACCCACTGTCTGACCAACTACTACCCTGATATGAGTAGTGCCGATATCCAAACCGCTAATTATATTTTCTTTGCCCATTTAATTCTTGTTTGTGCTAAATTTTAGCTATTATTAACAATTATATTATACAATATTTTTCAAAAATAAAAAACTACAACTAGTGAACAAAAAAATTTTTCAAGTAAGGATAAAAAATTACCAAACCAATAATCATTGCCGCCACGGAAGCCAATAACACCATAGCCGCCAGCATATCTTTGAACATCTTCACATAATCATGTATTTTGGGTTTAACCATATCTAAAAAAAACTCAAAAACGGTATTCAAAGTTTCCAGCACCAATACCATCGTCACCAATAAAAGCAACACCAGCCAATCCTGACGTCGCACCTCTAAAAGCCAAGCAAATAAAAAAACTAATAATCCAGCTAGGGTTTGTATACGAAAATTTTGTTGACTGACAAATAAATAACGAAAGCCGTTTATCGCCCGTCCAACACTGCGTCCAAAATCTTTTATACTAACCATAAATTTCCGACAATATTTTTGCTTCTAATTTTTCCATTTTATTAGCATCTACTGATCGCAGATGATCATAACCAAATAAATGCAATAAACCGTGAATCAATAAAATCGTAAATTCTTTTTTAAAACTATGTTGATGTTTTCTCGCCTGCCGCTGGCAAACACCGCTAGCAATAATAATTTCTCCTAAATCATCCAAAAAAAAAGGCATTTTGCTTTCTGGTCCGGAAAAAGCCAACACATCAGTTGGCTGGTTATGATGACGATAACGTTTGTTTAAAATTTTGACTTTTCTATCAGCCACCAAAGCTACTGACAGCTCCCAATTTTTTTTCTGCCTTGGCAAATTGAGTAAAGCTTGTCTTACTACCATTTCCACCCAACTTTTACTCACCCCCAGCTTTGACTGAGAAAAAAAATATACTCTAATCATTATTAATAAACTTTAAACTTCGTTGCATCATGATAAAAGTGGTCAAATAATCAACTTCGGTCTTAAGTCCAGCACTATAAGTCATGATATAAACTTTATCACCTACGGCTATATAAAGATTGGCCTGATCAGGTGAAAAAATACCTTGATAACCATCAATAGTAGTCTCGTTCAATGCTAACACATCCAGACCTGCTGACATGGATAAATACCAATCCCGACTATTTAGTTCTTGAGGATTGTCTTGCATGGCAATCTGAACAAAATCATCACCACCTGACGCAAACACTACTGTTTTTATTTCTCCATTAGATTCCTGATAAGACCAGCTAGTTGGATAGTGGATATAAAAACCAGATGATTCATTGTTATACTCTGTAACCAAACCGTCAAACAATAAAGTATTGGTACTGATTGGACTATAACCGCTACTTAATTCTAAACCGTCAATATAGCCGTCATTATCTGTATCAGGTAAAGCTGGATTGGATTCATACATTATCTCTTCTATATCGGTTAAACCGTCATTGTCAGTATCAGACGACATCACCAGTGGTGTGACTGATAAAAGATCATCATCCGACGGTGGATTAGTTATATCTGTTTCCGGTGGTAAGGGTTCATCTTCATCCAAATTTGACAAAATTGTTATCCGGCCTTGAGGTAAAGAGTTCAGCTCTATACTTATATTGTTATCTACAATATCCAATTTTCCACCGGGTAAATATTTCCAAATACCGGGAGATGTTTCTTCGGCAATTTGTAAACTATTTTCTTTTTTACTAGTTAAATCATCCGGCTCAACATAAGAAAAAATAAATTTGGCTGGCGGTGAAAATAATATCTCATTAGCTGCTGAAAAAGTATATATCGCACCAATCGCTCTTTGTGCCCGACCGGTCATTTGTTGTGGTAATAATGAAGTGGCTTTTATTTGGCCGGCTAATTCTTCAGCTATTGCACCAGTCAGTTGGATTATCACGTGTGATAATTCATTATTCAAACTATCTTTAGCTATAAATTTAAGTTCAATTGGTTGATTGGTATTGGTTGTAGTTGTAGCCGTGGTAGTAGAAGTGATATTACCAGGTACAATAGCTTTCAAGTCAGCTTGCTCAGTAGCTGGTTCTTGTTTGATAAATAAAAACCAAACTGCTACTCCCGCTCCAACCAAAACTAAACCAATTAAAATATACAAAGATACTATGATACCTTTGCCAGACCCTGCTTTTTTTGCTTTTTGCTGCGGTAAAAATCTTTCCGGCATGGTATAAAAATCTGGCTCGGTTTGTTCATCGCCATAAGCTGGTGACTCTGTAAATGGCAAATTTTCCATAATTATTTATATTATTCTAAATTTATTCGGCTGGATTCTCTATAAGTGCTGGATTCTCTGGCCATAATCTTCCTGGACCTAGTGGATTATAACCACCTTTTACTTCTTCACCATCCAGATAACCATCCTCATCAGTGTCTGGATTCATAGGGTCAGTACCATAAATTTTTATCTCCTCTCGATCAAATAATCCATCACCATCAGTATCAGGATTCATGGAATCAGTATTATAAGACGCTTCTTCTTCATCTGATAAACCATCATTATCACCATCAACAAAACCACCAGTGACGATATTGGTTGTTGTTGGAGAAGTTGTAGTTTCACTATCCGTTGGTATAATGGTTGATTCTTCTTTATCAGCTGCGACTTGACCAGCAAAAAATTTACTGTAAACAAAATAACCACCTACTCCCACTGCAGCCAAAATTACCAAACTTAGAAAAAAAATCAAAACTTTCTGTCTGCCTGTATTGTTTCTATTTTGTCTCTCGGTCTGATAAATATCGGTCATGGCATTTATCTGATTGGGGGATAAATCTTGGTTTGATATTTTTTCTTGATTCTGCTCGGTTTCAGAAAAAATATCTTCCACCGGACGATTTTGCGAACTAGATTTTTCTTCGCTGGTCATATTTTGTTTTACATCATCAAACATAAAATTATATTAAAAACTATTTTCTAATTATAGCAAATATTTATATTTATTCTAATTTACCAGGTCCCTTGGGATTAAAACCCTGTCTTATTTCCCAACCGTCACTATAACCATCTCCATCAGTGTCAGGTTTTTGCGGATCTGTCCCATAAACCTTTGCTTCATTGTAATCACTTAGTCCATCCCGATCAGTATCTGGTAGTAGCGGATCTGTCCCCCAACCCATTAGTTCCTCACCGTCTAAAAGACCGTCAGCATCACTATCCATATTTTGATTGTTGGTTCCTAACCGCAGCTCAATCAGATCGGTAATCCCATCACCATCAGAATCAAGTTTGTCATCTACTGGTATTTTGGTACCAACTGATACAGATTTTTGTTTCCCATCTTTACTTTTCATAAACAAATCCAAATGGTTGTTCCAGAAAAAATAAAATAATCCTCCAACTACCACAACTAAGCAAACCAAAATAACTACCAACAATTTAATCCTTCGTTTGGTTTTAAAATCTTTTACTTTGTCGCTAATTTCTTCCATATATTATTTTTCTTTATACCAAATGCAGTATATGCGATTACTATTGTAACATCCTTGAAATCCATTATTTGTCCAAAAATTATTAGAATAATTTGTGTCTCCAAAAGTACCATTATAAAATATACTGCTCCAATAACTACAATTTATCCAAGAATGTGAACTGTCAGGAAAAGTACCCGTCCAAACATTGGCAGATACTTGATTACCATTTTCATCATAATTAATACTGTCCATCAATCCAGTTGTCCATAATCCACTGATCTGATTGGCTACTAAATCCATATAAGTACCGTGTTTATTTAATAGCGGGGATGATTGATAACCTGATAAATTCTGCTGGGCATTTAAGTAATTTCCAGTAACACTATAACCTGAAATCCAAGCGCGCCATTCGCCTGGCCTGACTAAACTGGAAGCATCGGCTAAATCCTGACATAATACATTGGCATTTTCCATATAACCATAATTTGGTCCGGGTTTATAATAAGCCAAATCACCCGAACGACTAGCACTAGTAACAAAGATTGTTCCTGATGACAATATCGTGGCATTGGCGACATTAGAATAAGCACTATCACCATCAGCGTTTCTAGCTTTCACTCGATAATAATACGTACCATCAGCTAATCCAGCATCCGTATAGGAGGTGGTATTTGCAGAAACAGTAGCATAACCCAAAACCCAACCTGTAGGACCACCGACTGCCCGGTCTATTATAAAACTAGTTTCGTTGTTGGAATTGTCTGTCCAATTTAAGTTGATGTTGTTGGAATTAGCAACCGCAGTCAAACCAGAAGGGGCACTGGGTATATCGGCCAACCGATTATAAGTAATCTGATGAGTATTACTACCATAAGTATTGGTAATACTTACAGCAATAGTATTTGGACCAACTGGCAAATTGGTTAAGTTATAAGTGTAAGTACCGGCTAAAGCAGTTGCCGAATTTACTTCTGTCCCATTTAATGTAATTGCATAAGTGCCGGCTTGATTGATGTTAAATTGCAAAGTTACATTACTGCCACCGCTACTGCCATTTATTGGATTTAAAATCGTCACTATTGGCGGCACACTTACATTGTAATTAACTTGGGCACTGCCATTGCCATAAGCATTACTAACATTTACCTGTAAAACATGAGTTCCATTACTAAGGTTTGTATAATTAAAATTATAAGTACCACTGGAACCATGACTAGTTCCACTAATTGGCGAACCGTCTAACAAAATTGTCGCGCTCACTGCCGCACTCACCGTATAGCTCATTGTCACACTATTGGTAGTACCGGTACTACCATTAGTTGGACTGGTGATGGTGACTGTAGGCGGAGGGGTACTAGCTATATAGTTTACTTGCGCTTGACCGGTGCCGTTGGCGTTGGTTATTCTTACACCTAAAACATGGGTACCATTTGGTAAACTGCTATAAGTATAACTATAATTACCAGCTACCACTGTGCTACTAGCAACATTAAAACCGTTTAATAAAATGGCATAGGTGCCCCCTTGGCTAATAGTAAAATTCATAACCACACTACTACCGCCGGTGGTGTTGTTGTTTGGACTATTGATAGTGACCGTAGGTGGTGGGGGTGGATTGACTGTATAGTTTACTTGCGCTTGACCGGTGCCGTTGGCATTGGTTATTCTTACACCTAAAACATGTGGTCCAGGGGTTAAACTAGTAAAGTTATATGTATATGTATCAGCATTAGCACCGGTAGTATAAACAACTACCCCATCGCGTAAAATATTGTAAACTCCACTCTGACTAATAGTAAAATTCATAACCACACTACTACCGCCGGTGGTGTTGTTGTTTGGACTATTGATAGTGACCGTAGGTGGTGGGGGTGGATTGACTGTATAGTTTACTTGCGCTTGACCGGTGCCGTTGGCATTGGTAATATCTACCCCCAAAACATGCGGACCTGATGTTAGACCAGTATAATTGTATGTATAAGTGTCGGCATTATCACCGGTGGTATAAACGACCACGCCATCACGCAAAACATTATAAACTCCTCCCTGACTAATAGTAAAATTCATAGTCACACTACTACCACCCGAGGAATTATTAGTTGGATTATTTATCGTAACCGTTGGCGCTGGTGGTGGGGGTGGAGCTGGATAGTTCACTGTTCTTTGTATGGTACCTGTGCCATTGGTATTGACTATCTCAATTAACAATTGATTAGCACCATAAGACAGCCCGGTAAAAGTATGGGTGTGATTACCGGCATTATTACCGGTCGTACTTATATAACTGCCATTGCGATAAAAATTAATTACCCCACCTTGATTGATATTGTATAAAACTGACACAGTACTAGTAACGATAGCGTTAGGAGCGGGACTTAAAATAGTTACTACTGGCTGAGCTAAAATACAGCTATTGCCACTGATAATATAGCCGGGATTACAACTGGTGACTTGGCAATTTGACCACTGCCAACTACCACTGACAAAATTACAGTCTTGATACTGCCCACTGCCATTGGTTATTTGACTAGAACAATCCTGCGTACCAGGATCACACCAACCAAGTTCACAAACACCATTTATCATTACATAGCCAGGATTGCAATAATAATTACTGCAATTGGTATAACAAGTAGCCCCACCTAAACCAGCCATGCCTGCTGTTCCATCACAAACTTCAAAACTGGATTGTAAAATACCGTCACCGCAATAACCACCACATTCACCTATTATTGGCAAAGCGTCATCAAACCAACGACAAGCCCAAGGTGGAGTAGTTTTACATGAAATATAATCAGGTGTGTGCCAACTGGTAATATTATCAGCACAATACATCATTTCCTGACCAGGTTCGCACTCTTCACCTAAAGCCGGCTGAACGATACCATCTCCACAAAAGCCCTCATTGGAATATATAGTTCCGTTGCAATATGAACTGTTTGTTTCTAAATAATTTGGGACGGCCATTAAACCATTGATTGCCTCAAAAAGCACACCAACTTTAAAATCATTATTGTCGCGTCTGTACTGATAAATAGCCGATCCGTTTGGACAAGCATACTGCTGTGTCACTTCATTCCAACAAGTCTCTGGATTAGCTCCGGTCGGACAACCTGGTATACATTGACCATTAGCACAATCACTATTTTGTAAACAAGTTTGTGGTATTTCATTTTCATCATTACACATACCGGCAAATTTATTGATCGGATCAGTCGGCAAACTCACTCCCAACTGATTACTCAAAGTTGATTGCCAAGATGGCCATTTGGTTGTTGACATACCAATCACATAGCTACCTGCTGACAGTTGTGGATATGAGCCAGTTTGATTTTTATAATTTTCTACCCGGTTGGCAATAAATGAAGCATCGGCTAGACGTTTGAGGTCTCTAGCTATTTTTGGTTTTTCCTCCGGAGTCAGAGTATAAAAACGAAAATTTTTTATCAACTGATCAAAAATTTGTTTATTGGCATTGGTTGATAAATCATTATAAGACAAAACATAAATATAGGTCTGAAAGACAAAATCCTGTTTGGGACCCAAAATATAAACCGAGGTGCCATCACGGATGGCTGGAAATCCGTCCACAGTCAAATTTTGTGGTTTGCCTTTGGGAAAATTTTTCTGTTGATACCAAGCCAAGGGACCCAAATAGTTTGGATTGGCATAAATCCGCAGTCCAATCACATCTTGGGGTACTTGGGCTACTGCCGAACTACCACCAAATAATGCCAATGTCTTTCGCCACCAATCAATAATCACTCTGCCTAAACGATAATTATCAAGCTTATTAAGTAAAAATGAAGGCTCTTCTTCTGAAATAGGCGGCGGCAAAGAAGCTGGTAAATAATTGAATAAATATTCGCGCAGTAAATCAGGATCAGTTGTTGTTAGAGAAATTATTGAACTGGTTGGGGCTGACAATAAGCCATATAAATTTGATTCGTTATTCCCCCGACAATATTTCATCTGAAAACCGTATTGTGCATCCTCCATCGGTGGCTCCAACGGCCAGGGATAAGTACAAATAAACACTTCAGCTTCAGCTGTACCTTTTATTTTCCGGCCAACTGTATCACCAATAGATTGGTCAGCACTGGTTATCTGGGCAGTTGCATTGATAGTAGCTATTCCATTTCGTGGTTGGGGGGAAATGTCTTTTGTATCCGGTTGTGGAGTATCATTGATAGTAATCACATTGTCGGTATCAGTTTTTGCCCACTGCCAAGTCCAATCATAAAACCCAACTAACGGCACGAGTAATCCTCCCCGACTGTCCAAAGCCGAAGCTACATATGACACATTTTCCGACAAGGAAGTAAATAGATAATAAACTGGCTGCAAATCAACTTTGTTGACACGACAGATTTGACTACCAGTAGTAAAAATAGAATTGAATTCGGTTGATAAATTAACTCCCTGAGAACTTTTTATTTCAGTGGTCAAACTAATTGTAAACTCGGTGTTGGCAGCATAAACTCGGCTGGGAATAAACCTGGCAACTGTACAACCTTGCGAATTATTGCAACCATAAACACCTTGATTAGCAGTATAAAAAACTAATTGCCCTTGAACTTGTCTATCTGGACCAGACAAATTTGTGATATTAAATGATCTTGGAAATTCAATACTATTTATATCCATCCGCTGGTTAAAAGTCACCTGGACCATAGTATTGCGACAAACATCAGTTTGGGTGTTGGGTGGAATAACATTTACTACCCCTGGCGGTAATGGTGTACTACCTGGCTCTTGACAGGTACAATTGGCATCAGGATCACAAATCAAACCAAAAGTCCGACAATAATCTTCGTTTAACTGACAACCAAAAACCAACGGCTCTCTGTCACAATCATCACCCACACCAGTTCCACCGCTAGTGACAGTTACATCAGTAAAGGCAGAGAAAGCATCAACTTCTGACATAATTCTGGTATTACCTACGCCAGTGGAAGATACTATCTGACTAGGATCATAACGACCATCATTGTTGGTATCACGATTACTAACACGGGCAATTGTCCCACCGTTTTCATCATTCCATTTCCAGTCATACGCCCAGGGATTTACATACTTATTGGTGCCACACTGTTGATCTGACAAAGCCCGACCAAAAATTGATTTATTTTGTCCAACACCATTGAAGTTCATATTTACTGGACTGCTTTCAATACTAGTGAGTACACAACTATCTGCCGAAGTGGTGAAAGTCCAACTGTAACTATCATTACTGCCGTTGCTGTCACGATCAAAATTCAAATTTTGAATAGCTATCCCACCAATAGACAAAATATTATTGGTTAGAATAACTCGGTAACGTCGATTCCTTTGTAAATCACTACTTGGGTAAATATAAACTTCTCTATCGTCATGGTTATAAAAAATATTTATTATTTGGGCTGTGCCAATTTGACAAATATCATCGCCACCGCCACAAAGCCACAATAACACACTATCATTTGATTTCAATGTTTCTTCATTGGCTGGGGATGAAAATTTGGCACCAATTTCCGAATCCACACATGCCCCATCACAACTAGGCCAGGCAGTAGAGACTCTAAAACCACCTCCACCGCTAGTACCATCATCAACACATATACAATCTTCAAGATCACAAATCAATGATTGTGATTGGTCACATTGACTATCATCCGGCACACAACTATTTACATCTAATGAACAAGGATCACCCAAACCACCACCAACTGACTGACAAAGACAGGTTGTCTCATTACATTCATAATTAGGTAAACAACTTAAATTGTTGGGATTACAAGAAAGTTCATTAGATGAACAAGGCTGTCCAGCACCACAAGACATGTCAAAGGGAACGCCATTGGTAGTAAATCCAGCAGCCGTCACAAAAACATCTCCGTCTACTGTTGCCAATGGTACTTTGGTTTTGATCGTCGTATTGTTCCATAAACTAAAATCAGAATTCTCAGCGCGACGGTTGGGCGTGAAGGTGACGTTATTTTGTTCAGTAGCATAACTACCAGGATCAGCACCAAATCTGATACCATTTAAAGTAATATTTGTGCCCACGCAACCGACGCTGGGATTGATTGACCATAAACAAGGACCCGTATAGATACCCGGTTGATTGACATAAAAAGAGATATTGTCATTGCTAGTAATACTGCCCAAAACGGGATTATTATAAGTAATAGTTGCTACGAGGGGCGCACTAGTGCCAACTGGTAAATCATCAGGAATAGTAGTAGTAATATAATTTTTATCATAACCACCCCAAGCGGAATTTTGTCCGTTGATAGTAAGTGAGGTAAGTTCAGCTGGTTGACTGACAGTGCCGGTAAAACACCTGCCTCGAATAGTTACACATTGTCCAGCCATGCCTTCATTGGGCGTAACTGATGTTATATATGGGGCACACACACAACTAGCTGGATCAGAAGTACTAAAAGACCAACTATGAGACAAGGTGCCACCACTGGTATTTATCACTAAATCAGTTGTGATAGTGACTGTATAAGTGGTATTGGTATTCCAAGGACTAGTGGGCGTAAAAACAAAAGATTTAAAATGATTGCTATAAGGTTCTCCTGGATCAGCCACTGACAAAGTACCACCATCACCATTGACCTGATAGGGTCCCGGTTCCAGTGCTGATGGCCTGATACTAGCACTATAAACTGAACTGTCACTTCCAGTAATTACAAAAGTTACCTGCTGGTCAAACATGGAAGTGCCAAAATTTACAATTACATCAACATCAGTACACTGGTTAGTACCTTTGGGATACCAATTTCTCACCCCGGGTGCAGCATCATTGGTTTGAAATTCCCAGACTAATGGTTCGGTCATTTGATTGCCACACAAATCCTCAACACCCTGTACGGTAATCCGATACCAACGAAAACTATCCAATAAATTTGGATCTTTCAAATTAAAACGAAAGCCATTATCACTGGAAAAGTAAACTTCCATTATTTCGTTGGAAATAGTTTCATCAACACTACCTCCCTGTCCGCTGATGCGCTCCACAGTAATCACATTTGTCTTCGGTGTTCCATCAGCTTCGGCTACTGAGGTGGCATCAATATCTTCAGAAAAATATACTTCAAAAATTGGCGTCCGCGGCACATTGCGGTTAGGATAAGTTGGACCCTCAAACACCGGATAAGTATTGGTTATAAAAGGAGCGATCGTATCATTTTCTTCACCAGTTTCAAAATCCCAAGTAAAATGCGCACCGGTATCAGTACAACCCACTGCTGGATCACATAAAGTTAAAGTTAATGGTATTCTTGACTGATCACGCAAGGGATTGGCATTTCCTTGTTTTGGCAACATTAAACGATAAGCAGTATTGGATGCAAATAAATTGTCATTGTGTTTAAAAGTCAAAACATTTCCTGCTACCTGCCAATTACCACTAAAAGTTTCAATTCGTAATTGATTATTGGTAACTGCTTCTTCAACTGATAACTGGTCAATCCGATTGCTAAAATTTGACTGTACTCGCGAACACAAATAGACATTTTGAGCTGGATTGTTTCCACTGTGCGTAGTTTGTACTGCTTTAAGACGAAAATCAGCCCCTGGCAATGGACATAAAGTAAAATCATAAACCCACGCCCCAGCTACACAACGTGTACAACCACTAATCTGTCCATCAGTACAAGGTCCCCCGCTACCACCAGTGGAGCCACCAATAATCACTCTAAAAATCCATACAGTCAAAGCATACGCTAAAATAATAATTAAAAGTCCAATCACACCATTGATAAGTATTTTTTTGGCAGTACTTACTTTTTGCTCATTGCCAGCTGCGGTCATCCAAACATAGCCGCCGTAGATAATTATCAAGGTAGCAATTATTCCTAAAACCCCCAGAGCAATTTTTATAATTCGAGCTATAGTAACTCTAATATCCTGAGTTCCTAAACCAATAGACGAACCATATCCCAGACCAAAATCAACTGCGGATTGTGCCCAAACTAACAGGGGAATAAAAAAAATTGTCCCCAAAATAATCCCGGAGACAAAATGCAAACGAGCTTTTTTTGCCAGCATCCCAGTCTTGGTTTTTTCTGATTTCTTTTCTCTGGTCGTAAAAGAGAATTTCATGAAAAATTAGGCTAATATTTTTTTGACCACTTCCGCTACCACTTGGCCATCAGCCTGAGTCCCAACTTTGGCCATAACCTGTTTCATCAAATTGCCAAAATTTAAATCCGTTGCTGCTAGTGTGGTTTTGACGTTTTGGGCAATGTTGGTAATTTCTTCCACGGTCAACTGGGCAGGCAGATATTTTTCCAATACATCAAGCTCGGCTTGTTCTTTGGCTACCAAATCTTCGCGACTTGCTTGTTTATAGCTAATTATCGCTTCTTTTCTTTTTTTGACTTCTCGTTTAATGACCACTACCACCAAATCATCGGTTGGTGTTTGGGATTGCATTTTTTTCTGAATCAATTCATTGTGCAAAGCTGATTTAAGTAAACGCAAAACCAACGCCTCATCTTTTCTACCCTGTTTTAAGGCGTCTTTTAGGTCTTGCTCAAGCTGGGTCGCTAGACTCATTATTTTTTAATTTTAATTTTTACTCGGCCAAAGCTGTCAGTATAATCGTCGAGTTTACCAATTCTTTTCAACCAATCTTTTTTCTCATTTATTTTCATCTTGCGCAGTGCTGATTCTTTTTTTTGACTTTTATTTTTTGGTTTGGTGTGCCAGCGTAATTTTTTTGCTTCCAATAAAACACCAGAATCCCTATTTTTCTTATTGAACCGTCGCAAGAACTGATCAAAAGACTCGTTGTCTTTTCGTTTTACCTCTACCAGATAAATACACCTTCCTTTCTAAAAAAATTTTTTAATTATAAAATAAGTATAACACTTTTTACCCATCAATGTCAAATAAATTATGTACTCAACTTATCCTGATCAGCCTGAATACGCAATTGTTTTTCCAATCGTTTTTTTACTTCTGGTAAAACCTTTTTAATATCAATTACCTCTTGGATGCCATTTTCCATATCCCGCAACATAACTGTACCGTCAAGGATTTCTTTTTGTCCTAAGATAAGAGCATATTTTACTTTTAACTTATCGGCTTTTTCCAATTGTGATTTTAAACCTTCTTTGGACAGACTTTCAGCTACTTTTATTCCAGCGCTACGTAGTTCTTCAAATAACAATAAACTTTTCCGCTTTGCCTCTTCACCCAACTGCGCTACAAAAATATCAGGTTGATAAGATATTTGGGGAAGGATATTTTTTTCTTTCAATAAAGATACCACTCTTTCAATGCCAACCGCCACTCCAGCTGCTGGAGTTGGTCGACCACCCAATAGTTCTATCAAACCATCATAGCGACCGCCGCCACCTAAAGCTGATTGACGTGAAGCTTCTTCTTCACCTGCCCAAATTTCAAAAACCGTGCGTGAATAATAATCCAGTCCCCTAACTAAGGTTGGTTTTAAAATTACTGGTACATCCAGCTCATCCAGATAGTCCATCACCTTCAAAAAATGTTCACGGCTATCATTACTTAAATAATCAAATATCTGTGGTGCCTGTTCAATAATCGGTTGTAAATTTGGTTCTTTACTATCCAAAATCCGCAAAGGATTTTTGGTCAATAATTTTTTGGCCTCATCCGACAATTCACTTCGCTTGGTACGAAAATAATCTACTAAAACTTTTTTATAATTTGTTCGACACTCTTCCGTACCAATGCTATTGATGGCCATCGACACATCCAAACCCAACTGTTTCATAATTTTGTAACTAATAAAAATAATTTGGGCATCAATCATCGGATCATCGCTACCTAAAGATTCAAAACCAAACTGATGAAATTCGCGCAAACGTCCTGCTTGTGGTCGCTCGTGCCTGAGCATTTTACCCCAATACCAAAATTTTACTGGTTGAGGCCAAGCTATCATACCGTGTTCAATATAAGCTCGAGCTACTGGTGCCGTGCCTTCGGGTCGGAGGGTAATATTATCTCCACCTTGATCAACAAAAGAAAACATTTCTTTTTCTACAATATCGGTCTGTTTACCTACGCCCCTTACAAACAAATTTGTTTTTTCAATGATCGGCGTTTCAATTAAACTAAATCCATAACTATCAGCCACAGCTCTGACTTGATCAAATATCCATAAAAAATATTCTTGATCATCAGGTAAAACATCTTTAGTACCACGAATCAACTGAAAACTTGACTGACTTTTGACCTTGTCAACTTTCTCTGGTATAGTTTTTTCTTTATTTATTTTTTTCATAAAATTTTAATAAACCGGGGCATTAAAAAATGTTTGCCATCGTTCAAAAGGATAACCGCGAATAATAGCTCTACCCACAATTAAACTTTTTTGTACGCTGCCAAATTGTCTAGAATCCATACTGCGACTTCGGTTATCACCCAACAAAAAATATTCATCATTTCCCAAAGCAATAGTATCTTCCCCCAATGACACAGTTTTGACTTCCGGTGATAGATAACTTAATTCATCCAATAAAAAACCTTCTGGATTGTCATCATTGTAAATATAAATAGCGTTATCACGTAATTCCACTGTCTCGCCGGGTAAACCAATTATCCGCTTGATAAAAAATTCTTTTTGATCACGTGGATAGCGAAAAACAACTATTTCACCTCTGGCTGGCTCACGGAAACGATAAGAAATTTCATCAATCAACAAATATTCGTGGTCATGAAAATTTGGTTCCATACTGGCCCCTTTGACATAAAAAGGTTGGATTAGATAATAACGTACCGGGATAATAATAGCCACGGAAATAAAAACTATACGTAAAATTTCCAAAACAAACTCTTTGAAACGTTGTTTATTGGCTGCAACTGTAACCTGATCTTCTTGATTGAACATAAATATTATTATATTTAATTTATTATTTTATTTTTCCCAATTTAATTCAAAAAATTTTTACCAGTACTAAAAAAGGAAATAAACAAGCTGGTGGCCACTGCTGGACTCGAACCAGCGACCTCACGGATGTGAACCGTGCGCTCTAACCAACTGAGCCAAGTGGCCCAAAACTTTTTTGCCAGTTGAAAACTATCAAACGCCAGCAAAGCCAAAAAACTAAAAAAATAAAAGTGTTATTAGTGTAAAATAAAATTAAGTCTATTTCAAGTCGCGTGAATCATACTGCAATTTAAACAAAAAAGCAAATATTTATATTGACCTAAGGTTGTTTTGTTGGGTATTATTATTAAAGACAAATTAAAACGTCATGACCAAAGAAAATAAGGAAATACAACTTGATTTTCTCAAGTCCGACACCAATCAAACCGCTACTCAAGATTTAGAATCAAACCAGATTATCACTAAGCCAAAAACCAGACGCGGTCCAATCAAAGGTGTTATTTTTATTGTGTCTTTACTTATCTTTCTCGGTTCGCTTGTATTGTATATTCGCATCTCAGCAACGCCTTTGGGAGCGACTCTAAACGATTTTTCCTGGCTAGCAAGCTTTAAACATCTATTTACCAATGCCGATCGTTTTAATGAAATCGGCCACCGAGACCAGGTCAATATACTTTTACTTGGTATGGGTGGGGTTGGCCACGAAGGAGCATATCTCACTGATACTATGATAGTGGTCAGTTTCAAACCCGCTACCAAACAATTAGCTATGATTTCTATACCGCGGGATTTATACGTTGACATGGGAAGTTATGGCTGGAAAAAAATAAATAGCGCCAATGCCTATGGTGAGATGGCCAAATACCCAGGCGGTGGAGCGGCTTTTAGCTCACAAATCGTTAGCGAAGTAATTGGCCAACCAATTGATTATTTTGTCCGAGTTGATTTTAATGGCTTTAAAAAACTAATAAATGATTTGGGTGGATTGGAAATAAATATTGAACAAGGATTCACCGACTCCCAATACCCTGACAACAATTTTGGTTATCAAGCACTAACCTTCAATAAAGGCAAAGAACAAATGAGTGGGGAAAGAGCCTTGCAATACGCTCGCTCTCGCCACGGCAACAACGGCCAAGGTTCTGATTTTGCTCGCTCTCGCCGGCAAATGCAAATTTTAATGGCTATCAAAGACAAAATTATGACCGCCAGTACTTTACTGAATCCAATCAAATTAAATGACTTATATGATAACCTCACTGCCAACATCACTACCAATATCAAAACCTTTGAAGCTTTACGTTTTTGGCAGCTGGGACGAAATATCAATCAACCAGATATAATTCACAAGGTTTTAGACAGTTCAGCTGATGGTTTATTGTATTCCTATATTTCTGAGACTGGGGCTTATGTTTTAAGTCCGCGAGGAAATAACTATGAACAAATTCACAAATTTTTCGACGAGCTGTTTACTGCTTCGGAAATCCAAAACGAAGCTAGTACGGTAGTAATATACAATGGCACCAACATCACCGGACTAGCGGCAGAAACTTCACAACGCCTAAGTCAAGCAGGCTATCAGATTTTATTGACTGGCAATGCCCCCAGCCGCGATTGGACTAGAACTATTGCCTATGATCTCAGAGCCGAAAAAAACCAAAATAATTCGCGGAGTTATTTAGCTACTACCTTAGATGCCAGCATTCAAACTGAACTGCCATTTGAACTTCAAGAAAAACTGGCCAATGAACCTACACTTAAAAATAGTCAAATCACTATTGATTTTGTAATTGTTTTGGGTAATCAATTGGCACCATAAACTATGATCACCAAAAAATTATCTGCTCGTCAAAAACTTCCGTCCGTGGTTTTGGTTGGACGGACCAATGTTGGTAAGTCCACCTTGTTTAATCGTTTAGCAGAAACACCCGCTGCCTTAATTTCACCTCAAGCCGGTACTACCAGAGATTATCAAGAAATAGAAATTGACTGGCAGGGAAAAAAATTCATGTTGGTTGATACGGGTGGATTAACCCGTGACCATTCAGCAGATTTTAACGACTTAATTTTATCCCAGACACTATTAGCAGCTAAAAAAGCTAAACTGATTTTGATGGTGGTTGATGGTAAACTTGGACCATTGCCGGAAGATTATGATATTTATCAAATTATCAAAAAAACTGGGCGACCATTTTTATTGGTTATTACCAAACTGGACAATGCAAAAAATTGGGACCGGGCAATAATTGATTTTTCAACCTTCAGCGCTGACGAAATTTTTCCAGTTTCCGGAGTCAATGGTATTGGTACGGGCAATTTACTTGATGGCATTACCAATCGTTTACCTGCGACTAAGCAATTGGTAGAAGAAAAGTCAGAAAACCTAATTCGTCTGGCTATCATCGGTAAACCCAATGTAGGCAAATCTTCTTTGGTTAATTCTATCCTGGGTTATGAAAAACAAATCATTTCTGCTCGTGCCCACACCACTCGCGGCACACAAGATATTACTATCAACTTTGCTCAGCATAAAATAATTTTGACTGATACTGCCGGCCTCAGACGACAAACTCAAAAAAGTGATCGTTTAGAAAAATATAGTCTAGACCAAACTTTGTATAAAATAAAAAATTCCAACGTTACTTTGTTGGTTTTAGATATTTCCCAACCGCTAACCTTCCAAGACCGACATTTGACTGAACATGCGGTCAAAAGTGGCAATAGTATGTTAATTGTAGCTAATAAGTGGGATTTGGTACCAGATAAAGACGAGACTACCATGAATACTTATACTAAATATATTTATCAAACTTTTCCTCATCTGACCTGGGCGCCAATCATTTTTACTTCCGCACTGACCAAACAACGTACCCAAATGATGTTAGCCAAGGCCGTGGAACTTTATGAAAAAAGATTTACTAAAATATCAGATAGCGCTTTGCAAAAATTTTTGAAAAAAATTATCAGTAAACATCCGCCGGCTCGTGGTAAAGGTGCGGGACATCCTTATATTTATCATCTCAAACAGGTAGATATAAACCCGCCAACTTTTCAAATAACCATCAAATACAAAAAATCATTACATATTTCTTATCTACGTTTTATTGAAAATAATCTACGGGATGAATTTGATTTTTTAGGCACCCCGTTGCGACTTTTCATCACTTCGGTAAAATAAAACTAGATAAATATTCTAAATTCCAGATTCTAAATTCTAAAAAAATGATTGCAATTTTTGGTCTGGGTAATCCAGAAAAAAAATACGAACATACCCGACATAACTTAGGTTGGGATATAATTACTGCTTGGCAACTAAAACACCAAGAATATTTTTCTGATTTTACAAACCAAGAAAAATTTTCTTCACAAATTGCCCAAGGTACTTGGGGTGATAAAAAAATATTGTTAGTTAGACCTTTAACCTTCATGAATCTATCTGGACAAGCAGTAAGTAAAATTAAATCATTTTATCAACTTGCCAACAGTGATATTTGGGTGATTCATGATGATCTTGATTTGGGACCGGAAAAAATAAAAATTTCAATCAATGCCTCGGCCGGTGGGCATAATGGCGTAGCTTCAATTATTGATTCTTTGGGAGATAAAAATTTTGTCAGGTTTAGAGTAGGCATTGGTCGTCCCGGTCTGTTTGGTAGAATAAGCAATTATGTTTTAAAAAAACCTTCCCCTACTGAACAAAATTCAATCAACCAAGCCAAAGAAAAAATTTTAGCCGCTCTTGATTGTGCACTAACCGACAATCTAGCCAAAGCCCAAAATTTATTCAACAACTAAAACCGCCCTATTGGGCGGTTTTTTAGTACTCACTAGGCTCCTAGTCAGTGCAAAGGTGACTAGAAAAATCTAGAACCCTTGACTTAGGGCTACTTGTCAAAAACAAGGAGGGGTGTTTTTGCTTTCACCACTGCACTAGGAACCTAGTAGGTACTAAACTAACAATGTTTTAGCATTTTAACAAACAAAAAAAATTTGTCAATAAATACCCCAAGCACTAAGCTTGGGGTATAAATAAATTTATTTTGGAATCAACTACTTCACCTGATAATTAATACTTACTTCCATAATTATTTCTTGACTACCGCCTGGCACAGCCGGGGCAGAACTATTTCCACCTCCACCATAACCACCCATATCATTATAAGGCACACCTGGTCCACCTATTGGATTTTCCCACCAACCAATAACTTTGCCCAAACGTACACCTAAACTGCCAGCAATACTTTTGGCTTTCCCTCTCGCATCAACTATAGCTTTCAGTCTGGCCTCCTGTTTTAAATCTTCCAACTTAGAACTATCAAAACTTACTCCTTGAATCTGATTGACCCCAGCTTTGGTAGCCGCGTCAATAACTTGGGAAACTAAATCTTTATTGACTGATAAATTTGTTACCTTCACTACCAACAATTGACTGGCATTGTAACCACCGGGCGTTTGGACATTGTTTATCCAATCATATTGCGGATATAAAGAATAATTTTGAGTTTTGATATTTTCTTTTGCTACTCCCACTCCTTCTACAGCTTTGATCACGTTATTTATTTTTTCATTTAATTGAGTCAAAGCTTGGTCAGCCCGGGTGACTTTATCAACCTGAACACCCATAGTGATATTGGCAACATCAGGTTCATAACTCACTGTACCACGACCCGAGACACTCACTTGCCAATATTGTTTATTGACTATCCGGTCG
Source organism: uncultured Gammaproteobacteria bacterium (assembly GCA_964620905.1). Lineage (GTDB taxonomy): Bacteria > Patescibacteriota > Patescibacteriia > S139-126 > S139-126 > CAZUKA01. The sequence continues at coordinate 470,106 of CAZUKA010000001.1, forward strand.
CGTAAAATGGCTACAACTACTACCCCGGTCAACAATAAAATTCCGACTAAAATAAGTAGATATTTTGGCTCTCGCCAGGTTTGTTTTTTATTCTCTTCCATATTTTGTTTGGTTAATAATTAATTGACCATTCTTGTAGACACATTATAACACCTTGATATAAAATAGAAAATTATATTTACTAAGGTTGATAAAAATCTCGGCAAGATAAATTTATTAGATTTTATTGTTTGACAGGATAACAACAATATGTAAAAATATTCAAATTCGTTATTTAAAAACTATTATTGGAGTTAAGCCATGAAAGAAATAAAAACAATTATTTGTCATTTACCAAAAATTCACAAGAAAGTATCCCCCCTGCTACCTTGGGAACAAATGGTAAAAACCAATAGTCAAACTGAATTGATTCATCGTGCTCAAAATGAAAAATTTAACTGGTTGATAAGTACCGTTGGTGAAAACAACTATTATCATAATTTTACAGTTCTGGAAGCTACCAGATCAATCCCGATAAAAAAAATTCTTTATGCTGAAAAAAAATATACTCCCAGTCTAAAAAATATTGTTGAAGGCTTCAATGCCTTTATTCTCAATCAATGGGAATTAACAACTCTCAACGGAATGTTAAGCTCTCAAGCACCTCTAAAAAAAGACGGGAAAATATTAATCTACTTTGAAAACTATTACGAGCAGCTCATGATTTTCAACGAACATCAACATAAAAAAATAGAATTAAAATATCCAGAAATAAAAATAAACAATTATCCAGCAAAAGAATTAGGTAGTTTACTAGGTGAAAATCGTTTCAAAATTATTATTGATACTACTACCGCTTCCTATCCCTGGAGTCTAACTCCAAAATCAACGAGCCCGCTAATAAAAGAATTCAAAAATACCAATTTTACTGAAATACCAATTTTAGTTTGTTTAAAAAACCAGCTCACTCTAAAAAGAGATATTTTAAAAAATATTATATACTATTCTCAATCAAGCAAAGTGTAAACTTTGCTTTTTTATTTTTTTTCCGCTAAGGTAACTACACCACTTGCTATGGTTGAAAAAATTATTAAAAAATTATTAGTCAACCAGTCACTCTCTTTAAGTCAACTACCCAATATCACCGCGCGGACTTGGCTGGTTTGGCAGCTGGCAACCAGTACCCAAATCAAACATTCGGGTGTTTTGTTGTGGGTAGAGGATGATAAGGAACTAATCAGCTCACAACAAAATTTATTATTTTGGCAATCTATTTATCCAGCCAATATACCTGTCCTTATCTGGCCAGAACAGGCCAGTGTTATTTTATATAATTTTATCAACCACCTGCCGCAAATTGCCATTATCTCCATGACCACCTCCTTACAAAACCTACCTGATCTGTGCTGGTGGAAAACAAACCTGATCAAGCTTCATCATCACGAAAATTATCACCCAAACAAATTGGTCAAAGAAATTTTTGACTTTGGGTATGAACGACAAAACAAAGTATATGCTACTGGTGAATTTTCTCAACGTGGCGAAATAATTGACATTTGGCCCATCACCAACCAGTATCCCCAACGAATCATTTGGCAAAATAACAGTATTGCCAGTATTTTTAGTTATGACCTTTGGTCACAAACCAAAATTACTGAACAAAAAAATCTAACTATCCTACCAAAAAAACTGCCAACTGCTAAAAACGATCTAGCTATCTATCTACCGAAAAATCTTATCAGCTTTCATTCTCAAACAAACAAAATAAAATATAAAACTGATTGGCAACTTCTTTGGCAAAATTTTGAAAGTCTAACCAGCGAAAAAATGAACTTCTTTACTCCCCCGCACTGGCAACTTGACCAGAAGGAATTATTTAACTGGCTAAAAGATAAAAAAAATTGGCAAATTATAGTCAGTGATTCTCGTTATAATTTTATAAAAGAAAAATTCTCTCAAATCAAAGTACAAAACCAACCATTTTTACAAGGATTAATCAATCAAAATCTTAAATTGGCAATTTTAACTGCTCGTGAATTGCCCGTCCAATCAAATAGTAATCATTTAAAAAAATTTTCAACTGGAAAAAAAACCTTTGCCCCGGGGGACTATGTGGTCCACATTGATCATGGTATTGGAAAACTAGCAGGTACCATTAAACAAAATTTTGATCAAACCACCAAAGAATTTTTTGTTATTCATTATGCGGCCAATGATAAACTTTACGTACCAGTCGAAAAAACTGATCGTTTGGAAAAATATATTGGTTTAACCAGACCAACCTTACATCGCCTATCCGGCAACAGTTGGCAACAACTTAAACAAAAAATAAAATATGATCTTATTCAATCAGCAGAAAAAATCATTTACCATCAGGCTCAAAGAGAAGTTGCACTCGTGGCACCTTTTCAACAATCATTTACCGAAGAAAAATCTTTAGCCAATGATTTTCCTTTTACCGAAACTGCTGACCAAGCCCGCGTGTTGTCTGAAGTTTGGTCTGATTTAAAACAAGACAAACCTATGGATCGCCTAATTTGTGGCGATGTTGGTTTTGGTAAAACTGAAATTGCTCTGCGCGCTGCTTTCAAAATTATTCTACATGGCCAACAAGTCGCCTTACTTTGCCCAACCACTATTTTAGCCCAACAGCATTTTGACTCTTTTACCCAACGATTAGCAAAATATGGCGTCAATATTTGTTTGCTGACCAGATTTCAAGACAAAAATGAACAAACGACGGCACTAGCTAAACTAGCTCGAGGCGATTGTGATTTGGTTATTGGTACTCATCGCCTACTATCTGATGATGTCAATTTTAAAAAATTAGGGTTATTGATAATTGACGAGGAACAAAAATTTGGTGTCAATCACAAAGAAAAAATAAAAAAGCACCGCGCTCATACTCATTTACTTACTTTATCAGCAACGCCGATTCCCCGCACACTATATTTTTCCGTAGCCGGATTAAAGCCCATCAGCCTCATCCAAACTCCCCCAATTGGTAGACAACCAATTATCAGTTCCATTGAACCTTATGATGAAATCAAAATTAAACAGGCAATTGCACAAGAACTATCCAGACAAGGACAAGTATATTACCTGTTCAATAACATCTCCACTATGCCCCTGAAAGTTCAACAACTACAACGACTTATACCTGCGGCCAGACTAGCCTATGCTCATGGCCAAATGACCGGCAAAGAATTGAGTCAAACTATGCACCAGTTTGACAATCAACAAATAGACGTTCTGGTTTGTTCAACAATTATTGAAAATGGTTTAGATCTTGCCAATGTTAATACTTTAATAGTTGAACAAGCAGCCAACTTTGGTTTGGCTCAACTCTATCAGCTAAGAGGCCGGGTAGGAAGAGGTATCAGACAAGCTTATGCCTACTTTTTTTATTCTTCACAAAAATTAAATGGTTTAGCAGCCAAAAGATTGCAAGCTTTGGAAGCAGCTTATGAATTGGGTAGTGGTTTAGAACTAGCCCGACGTGATATGGAAATTAGAGGTATTGGTAACCTACTTGGCCACAAGCAGCATGGTCATATTAAAGCCGTAGGTTTAAATTTATATCTGCGACTGTTAGAACAAGCAATCAGCGAACTACAAAATGGGCAATCTCATTACCAGGAAGATGATGTTCACATTCAATTACCCCTAACTTATCATATTGATGAACAGCTGATGCCAGCTCTAGAACAAAGATTTGATTGCTATCAACATCTAGCTCAATGCCAAACCGTAACCGAATTAGAACAGCTGGTAGAAAAAAATTGGGGGACAAAAGAACTACCAACCCCAACTGCTAATTTAATTTTGATTTTAAAACTAAAAATCATTGCTCGAACAAAAAGTATCAAAGCTATTGAAGCAAATCCCAGTAGAAACGGCGAACAAAAAATTACTATCTTTTTCCAACAGCCGCTAACCGAAAGTGTTATTGAAAAATTTAAAAAATTAAACAACAACTGGCAAATAAACGCTAAGACTGTCAAGATACAAATTTCGTCAATAGGAAAAAATTGGCTCTCACAACTCAGCAAAACTTTAGAAAAAATTTAAAAATTTTAGCTATTTCTGCTGTTAGACTGACAACATTTTACCAACTGAAATATTTGCCTTATATTATAACCATGCCCACAGATTTAAAATATTGGCTGTCTTTCAGCCGCGTGCCCCAAATAGGCTCCAGCCGATTACTGCGCTTGTTGAAGTACTTTCCAGATTTAAAAACTGCTTGGGAGGCAACCCAGTCGGATTACTTAGCAGCCGGACTAGACCAACGTACAGTAAACTACTTGCACTTGTCTAAAAAATCAATAATACCCGATAGTTTGGTGGCGGAATTAGAAAAATATCAGATTAAAGTCTGTTTGTTTATTGATGCTGATTATCCACCATTACTCAAACAAATTTATGATCCGCCGGCTTTACTTTATTACCGAGGTCAACTAATAAACAACCAACCTTTGCTGGCAATTGTTGGTACGAGAAAAATTTCCGCCTACGGTATCCAAGTGATAAAAGATCTTATCCCACCGCTGTGCCAATATCAACTAGTTACTGTTTCCGGTTTGGCCTTGGGAGTTGATGCTTTGGTTCATCAAGAAACCATCCAAGCCAACGGTCAAACTATGGCTGTTTTAGGTAGTGGTCTGGATGATGAAAATTTATACCCCTCTTCCAATCGTTTTTTAGCTAAACAAATCATCACAAACGGCGGAGCTATTATTTCAGAATATCCACCAGGTACTTTGCCTTTGAAACAACATTTCCCGCGCCGCAATCGAATTATTTCCGGACTAACTAGCGGGGTTTTAGTTATAGAGGGCGATATTGAATCTGGTTCATTGATCACTGCTGCCTCTGCCTTAGAACAAAACCGTGAAGTCATGGCCGTACCCGGCTCAATTTACAGCGCCAATTCTACTGGTCCTAATCAACTAATTAAACAAGGCGCTCATATGATTACTCACTATCGGGATATTTTGGAAATACTCGATTTGCAAGAAATTTCCGCTACCAGTCAACCTGCCGCACCGACTGATCCTCAACAAAAAATAATCTGGGATATTTTATCCTCCGAACCTATCACAGTTGATGAATTAATCCGACAAACTGGCTTGAATGCAGCCATAATTAATATGCATTTATCACTCTTGGAACTAAATAATTTGGTACACAAAATGGCTGATGGTAAAATAATCAAAAAAGGAAATTGACTTGCCAAATAATTTTGTTTTGTGTTATGTTCAAAAACAGTTATACTTATGTCCAAAAAAGTCATTATAGTCGAATCCCCGACCAAAGCCAAAACCATCAATAAATTTCTAGGTAAAAACTATTTGGTTTTGTCTTCTTATGGTCATATTAGGGATTTGCCCAAAGGCAAGTTGGGTATTGATATTGAACATAATTTCACTCCAACTTATGTAATCCCTCGGGACAAACAAAAAAATGTCACAGCTTTAAAAAAACAAACCCAATCGGCAGAAGAAATATATTTTGCTACTGACGAAGATCGCGAAGGCGAAGCTATTGCTTGGCATTTGACCAATATAATTGATATTGATGCCAATCAAGCTAAAAGAATTGTTTTTCATGAAATAACTGAAGAAGCCATTAAAACCGCTCTACAAAATCCTCGCTCCATTGATTTGCATCTAGTCAATGCCCAACAAGCTAGAAGGATTCTCGACCGCTTAGTTGGCTATAAACTTTCACCTTTTTTATGGAAAAAAGTAGCCCGGGGTCTTTCCGCCGGCCGAGTACAATCGGTAGCTGTTCGACTGGTAGTTGAACGGGAAAGAGAAATAAATAGTTTTATCCCCCAAGAATACTGGACAATCAACGCCGAACTTCTACGACAAAACGAATTACTAACTGCTCGCTTGATAAAAAAGAATGATGTTACTTTGGATAAATTTGCCATTTCTTCCCAAACTGAAGCTGATAAAATTATCTCCGACATCAATAGCCATGATTTTATTGTTATCAATATTGATAGTCGTGATATAAATAAAAACCCTTATCCTCCTTTTACCACTTCTACTCTTCAACAGACAGCCAATAACCGACTGGGTTTTTCAGCTAAACAAACCATGGTTATTGCCCAACAATTATACGAAGGGGTGAAATTGGGCAATCTGGGAACAACCGGTCTAATCACCTATATGCGTACTGATTCCTTGAACCTAGCAGAAAAATTTATTGCTGAAACTGCTGATTATCTGAAAAAAAATTTTGGTGACGATCATAGTCAACCAACTCACTTCAAAACCAAAAATAAATCCGCCCAAGAAGCTCACGAAGCTATACGTCCAACCAATGTAAATTATACCCCGGCAAGTATTAAAAATTATCTTCAACCCAATCAATATAAACTCTACGAATTAATCTGGGATCGAGCGGTTGCCAGTCAGATGCCACCGGCTAAAATAAAACAAAATAATATTGATATCAAAGCTGGGGAATATGTTTTTCGCGCCAACGGTGCCGTTATTACTTTTGCCGGTTGGCTAAAAATTTATCCTGACAAAATGCAAGAGAATATTTTACCAGTTGTCCACGAGGGTGAAAAATTAAATCTAAAAAATCTACTTCCCGAACAACACTTTACCCAACCGCCCGGTCGTTATAGTGAGGCCTCATTGATTAAAGCTCTGGAAGAAAAAGGTATTGGTCGTCCTTCAACTTATGCCCCAACCATTTCCACTATTATTGACAGAAATTATGTTACTCTCACTGACAAAAGACTAAGACCAACCGATATTGGTATGGTGGTCAATGATCTATTAACAGAACATTTTACCCAAATTATTGATTATAATTTTACAGCACAAATGGAAAATGAGCTTGATGAAATCGCGGAAGGCAAACGAGAATGGCCACCGGTGATTATGGACTTTTATGAACCATTTGCCAAAATTCTAGCGGAAAAAGAAGATACTATTTCAAAAACAGATATTATGCCCACTAGAGAGCTGGGTATTGACCCTCAAACTAAAAAGCCAGTGAGTGTCAGAGTGGGCAGATTTGGCCCTTATATACAACTAGGCACAAAAGATGATGATGAAAAACCAAAATTTGCATCACTGCTTCCGGGACAACTAATGGAAAATATTACCTTAGACGATGCCTTGTCATTACTTTCCCTACCTCGACTAATTGGTACTGATAAAAACGGACAAGAAATTTTGGCAGGTTTTGGCCGGTTTGGACCTTACTTAAAAGTTGGCAATAGTTTTGTTTCCATCAAAAACGAAAATCCTTTGACTATTGATCAAGCAACGGCCGAAAATTATTTAGCAATCGCCGCTGAAAAAAAACAAAATAAAACCGTCAAAGAATTTCCCCATACAGAATTGAAGATACTACGTGGTCGATTTGGCGTTTATCTAACTGATGGTAAAATTAATGCTCGTTTACCAAAAGAAAAAGATCCCCAAAAACTCACCTTGGCCGAATGTCAGGAATTGATTGAAACTGCGGCCACTAAACCCAAAATCAAAAAACGACGGAAAAAATCTTGACGAACAAACATTTTTAATCTACAATAAAGCAACTGTATTATTATTAGTCCAAGTTAATTTATGTCCAAAAAATGTTCCCTCACTGGAAAAAAAGCTCTAAGCGGACACAATGTTTCCCATAGCAACCGCAAAACCAAACGCAAATTCAATGTCAATTTGCAAACCCGCCGACTACTAAACCCAGCAACCGGTACTTACATACGAGTTAAGCTTTCCAACCACGCTTTGAAGACCTTAGCTAAATGGCGACAACAAGGGAAAGTTTATGATTTGCGCAAGTTGGTAGCTAAATAGAGTATCTCAAAAAACCATTCCACTAACCCCCCAATCCATTTGGGGGTTAGTTTTTTTGTATTTATTTTTAAAATTAATTAATTATAATACTTTTATTTTTTGGTTAAATTAGACTAGATTTTCTTAAAATAATTGCTTTTTCTCAAAATTATTGTATGATGAAACCACTAAACTTACTCTTATGAATTTCTTTGGCTTAACTGAAAAAAATCAAGAGGTAGCAAAACTAGATATAGAAAAATTGATTGAACAAGTAAAAAGTTATTTACCGCCAGATGAAGATTTTACTATGTTACGTTTGGCTTATGATTTTGCTGCCGATGCTCATGCCAAACAAACCCGCGCATCAGGTGATGCTTATATCACTCACCCCTTGGCCACGGCCTATAATTTAGTAGAAATGAAAGCTGATCTACCCACCTTGCTGGCTGGTTTACTTCACGATGTACCGGAAGACACGGCAGTAAATTTAGCTGAAGTAGAAAAAAATTTTGGTAAAGAAGTGGCCAAACTGGTCAGTGGAATTACCAAGTTGGGACGTTTAAAATATCGAGGTATTGAGAGATACGCTGAAAACTTGCGAAAAATGTTCATCGCCATGGCCAAAGATATTCGCGTAATATTTATAAAATTTGCCGATCGCTTACATAATTTGGCTACTATCAACTACCTACCTACTGAAAAACAAAAAAGAATTGCCTTAGAAACATTGGAAATTTACGCGCCCATTGCTGATCGACTAGGTATGGGTGAAATAAAACACAAATTGGAAGATTTTTCTTTTGCCATTTTACAGCCAGCCGAATATGACTGGGTAATGTCCTTACGCCAAGAGCCGTTGTCCAGACAAATGAAAAACTTGGAAAAAATTAAAAAAATTTTAGAAGAACATCTGCACCAAGAAAATATCAGCTATATTTCAATCCACGGTCGGACCAAAAGAATATATAGCTTGTATCGAAAATTATTACAAAAAGATCGAGACATCAATCGCATTTATGACTTGATTGCCTTGCGTGTTATTGTTCCCAATATCCAAAGTTGTTATACCACCATTGGTATTATTCATAGCATTTGGCCACCACTCAAGGGTCGTATTAAAGATTATATTGCCACCCCCAAACCAAACGGTTACCAATCAATCCACACTACTGTCTTTGCCACTGAAGGACAAATTGTTGAATTTCAAATTCGTACCCAAGAAATGCACGAACAAGCTGAATTCGGTATTGCTGCTCACTGGCACTACAAGCAAAAGGGTTCGTTGCAACTACCAGCAAAACAGCAACACTGGATTAAAGAATTGGTCAATATACAAAAAAAAGTCAAAGACAATGATCAATATTTACAACAAATAAAACTAGACATATTTAGAGATCTAATTTTTATCTTTACCCCCAAAGGCGATGTCATAGAATTGCCAGAAGGAGCTACACCTATTGATTTTGCATATCACATTCATTCTGATTTAGGCAACAAATGTATCGGAGCTAAAATCAATGAACAAATTGCCCCCCTGGATACTAAATTATTGTCCGGTGATATGGTAGAAATTATGATTGATAAAAATCGAAAAAAACCAAATGAAGACTGGTTGAAAATCGTTAAAACCAAAAGTGCCAGAGAACATATTCGTCAAGCTCTAAACAAAGACAATATTTCCCGCTGGCACTTAAAATCACCATTTTAGAATATAGAATATGGTATATAGATTTTAGAATTTTATTCTAAATTCAAGACTCAATATTCAAGATTCTAGAACAATCACATCCCTAACCTGTCAATCAGATTATTTAACTCCTCATCGGAATAATACTCAATCTCAACTACTCCACCCTGTTTTTTGGGTTTGATATAAACCTTAGTTTTGAATACCTGTCTTAACTCATCCTGTAAAGACTGCAACCGCTCATCTAAAACTTTTGGTGGTTTATTTTTACCTTTGCGGACGGCAATATTTTTTTCTACTTCTCTAACTGATATATTACTTTCCGCTACGCGTCGTGCCATCAATATCTGTTCTTGAGGAGTAGATAATTCCAAAATTACTTTGGCATGTCCTTCGGATAAACGACCATTGCCCAAAAGCGCTTGCACTTCTGCTGGTAAATTCAAAAGTCGTAAAGAGTTGGCAATCTTGGAACGAGATTTACCAACTTTCTTGGCTAGACTTTCTTGAGTCAAACCAAACTCGTCAATCAATTTTTTGTAGGCATTAGCCTCTTCCAATGGTGTTAGATCGCGACGTTGTACGTTTTCAATCAAAGATATTTCCAAACGTTGCTGCTCTGATACTGACCGGATCATCACCGGGACTGATTTTAAATTCAATATTTTTGCCGCTCGCAAACGTCGTTCACCCGCCACCAATTTAAAATTTCCCCCAGATAAAGGTGAAACAATCAACGGTTCTATAATACCAAACTCTTTAATGGAATTTATCAACTCTTCTAATGCTGTATGCTCAAACAATTGGCGGGGTTGAAAATGAGAAGTTACTATTTTACCCGGATCGATATATTCTATTTTTTGCCGAATGGTGATTTGATCAGAACTGATATCAGCTAAATTATCAATTTGATCATCACTTACAAAATCGGTTGTCTGCTCAGAATTATTACTCACTGGAATCAGAGAACCAAGTCCTCGGCCTAAACCAAATTTATTTGCCATATATTAGTTGGAATTTAATATTTCTTGAGCCAAATTTTCATAAGCGCGACTACCGCTGGAACTTTTATCATAGAAAGCGATCGGCAAGCCGTGCGAAGGCGCTTCCGCTAGCCTGACACTACGCGGGATCACGGATTTGAAAATTCGATTGGGGAAATACTGGTACAATTCGTTCAATACCGACTGCGATAAACGGTTACGTCTATCATACATAGTAACCACTGCACCTAAAATCTGCAACTCTGGATGTAAGTGTGCCTGTACCAGACTAATAGTCTTTAAAAGCTGCCCTAAGCCCTCCAAAGCATAATACTCTGCTTGTACTGGAATCAACACTTGATCAGCCGCTACCAACCCATTGATAGTCAACAGTCCCAAAGATGGTGGGCTATCAATAATTACATAATCATATTTTTGTTTAGCTTCCAACAACAATTGGCGTAAACGATACTCACGTTGCGATACTCCCACCAACTCAATAGCCGCGCCAGCTAAACTACTGTTGGCAGGCGCTACGTGTAAACCGTCAACATTGGAATTACGAATTATTTTTGGAAATTTTTCCGGTGCCACTAAAGCATGGTAAATATGTTCATCAAATTCGCGCAAAACTATTCCTAAACCAGATGAAGCGTTACCTTGTGGGTCAATATCAACCAGTAACACTCGTTTACCAAGTAAAGTCAGAAAGGCAGCTAAATTAACGGAAGTTGTGGTTTTTCCCACTCCGCCTTTTTGATTGACTAATGCAATTATTTTTCCCATAACATTTTTTATCAGATAATATTATTATACAATTTTTATAAGATTTCACCAAGAAATAAATTGACAAAAATACTAATTTCCGTTATTTTAATAAATACGCAAACAACTTTCTTTAATAAATAATAACTAGCCGCGGTGGTGGAATTGGTAGACACGCAGGTCTCAAAAACCTGTGGGCGCAAGCTCATGAGAGTTCGATTCTCTCCCGCGGCACCATTAATTAATATTAAGTATTTAATACTGGTATAAAGGTATATTAAAACTATCTTGAATAATTAATATAAATAAGATATAATCTGTAAGCGTATCTTGAAATTATTTATTAATAATCGACGCGGGGTAGAGCAGTTGGCAGCTCGCCAGGCCCATAACCTGGAGGTCGCTGGTTCGAGTCCAGCCCCCGCTACCAAATTAGAATTAAGTATTAAGCTTTAATAAAAAATACTTTTATTTAATTTTGATACTTTATACTTAATACCATATACTTAATATTACTTTGGGGCAGGGTAGCTCAGTTGGTTAGAGCGAGGGAATCATAACCCCTAGGTCGGCGGTTCAACTCCGCCCCCTGTCACCATTTTAGAATCTTGAATCTTGAATTTAGAATATAGAATTAAATTTTGAATTTTGAATTTTAAATTAATTTTCCCATGTTCCTAATCGTGCATACTGCTGCTGCCACAGTAATATCACAGCAAACAGCAAACCCAATGCTGATTTTTTTATTGTCTTTTTTTTCCCACTTTGTACTTGATTTTATCCCCCATGGTGATGAAAAATTGACTGACAAAACTAAACCAAAAAATGTCCAATTTCGTAAACTTTTTTGGGCTGCCACAGCAGATAGTTTTTTGATCTTTTTATTTTCCATTTATTATTTACTTACTTTTGCTCCAGCTAATTTTGGCCTATTTTTTGTCGCTTTAGGAGGAGGAATACTACCTGATTTAATTTCTGGATTAAGTTTTGTGCTTAACGGCCGATTCAATAAAAACTATCCTTACTTAGCTAAATTTCAAAATATTCACAAAACTGTCCATACTTTCTTTGAAAGAAAACTAAACTTTCTTATCCCCCTCAAATACGGTCTTATCTGGCAGGGCTTTTTCTTTTTGCTGTTTGTCAGCTTATTGAAATAATAGGAATTATTATTTAATTACTAACGATTAATAACTAATGAATTATTAATTAATTAATTTTCAAATTAACTCATTGATTAGTAATTAGTTTTTAAAAACTCCCGCCATATTGGCGGAAGTTTTTATTTAAAATAACTCCAGCTTCTAAATTCTAGATTCTAGATTCTAATCCACTTTTCCCTGAAACCATACTCCCCAACCAACTACCAAAACTGTCTGCTTAATTTTATGCCAAACAACCTGCAAATGACGTGGGTTATTTTTTTTGGTATAAACAGCTATTTTTGGCTTAACTATTTTATTTTGTAAATTGATTGTTTTGCTAACTGAATCATTATTACCAACCACAGTTAAATTCATTTCCCCATTACTCAATAAAAAGGCCTGCGTCTGTCCACAAATCCAGCGATTGTTTTGCCAAATACACCCCTTGCCCTTAGCTCGCCAAATATATTCAGCCTCAGCTGAACATGTTTCATCGTCAACTGTTCTGACCAAATCTTCTGTACAGTACAAAAAGCCAGAGCTTTCTGTGCGAGTTTGCTCTCGCTGCACACTATTTATACAAGCACTATCTTGCCAAGCCGAGTACACACAAGCACAACTATTATCTACTTCTATTTGGGTAAAATTTTCCCCACAAGCTAGGTTGGTATAATAATACTCTACCATTGCCTGTCCATCACTCTGACAAACTCTATTTAATTCTATTGGTTCACATACTAAAACTTCACAACCAAAATTTATTGCCCGAGGCGTGCCCTGGGCTAACTCACTATTTTGCCAAGCGCTAGTAAGATTACCATCAACCACTGGACACACTCTTTCCATTGTCTGCTTAGTGGTATTGTCCCCCGCTGGCCACAGGTCAAACACCGCGCTATCAACACTCTGGGCTAAATCATTTTTCAATACTAAATCACTTCCGGTATTACTCAAAGACCCGGTATAAATCTGATCCGCTACTACCCCTGGCACGGTGTCATCATCAGTTCGTTCTAATAAAAAATATCCACTAGCCGAAATACTACCAGTCAGATTGATAACAGTACTTCCCCAGCTCAAACTCCAACCAGTTAAAGCAATTTCCTCACTGGTGGTATTTTTTAGCTCAATCCACTCATCATTGGCGCTGACAGAAGTGCCCATCCAAGCAATTTCATTGATCACCACTGGGGGCGCCTCATAAGCCTTGACTGGTGAGGACTTCACCACTCCAAAAAAGAACAAAAAAACCAGCACGGTCAAAATAAAACCAGGCTCAAAAATTACTCTCTCCCTCATAAATTTTTTTTAATAATTAGCTAATTGCCCTAGGGGCAAATATTTTCCTCGAGTCTAATATAACAAAAAAAGAAAAATAAGTAAAATTATAAAATTGATCTATAATTTCTACCTACCGGCAGGCAGGGCTTCTTCTGAAATCCTCAATCAAGAGACCCTGAATCAAGTTCAGGGTGACAAAAGTTTAAAAATTATAAAATTAGAGTTTATTTAAAAATTATAAAATTACAAAATTAAATATTGATTTATTATTTACAATTCCTGCCTGCCGGCAGGCAGGCAGGTAAAATTTACAATTATTCTATCTCCTAAATCCTACTCCACCAATTCCGCTTTCACCACCAACCGATGGGAAGTTGAATAAAGTGGAGTACATGAAAAAATAGTCAAAGTTGGTTGTTCAGTCGGTTTCAGTATATCCACGCGATCAGGAGTTATTACTTCAATCTCTATCACTCGATAAGTATAGTCCTGATCCAACCAACGAACATATATTTCATCACCCACCTCCATTTTATCTATCTCCCAAAAAGTCCTAGGATCCGGTGGTTCATACAGCCAGCGGTGCGCTGACAAAACTGTATTTGAACCTTTGTCAGGCGTGGAAGTACGGGGTAGATGCCATACACCACGGTTGAGCATCTCGGCTCCACCTTCATAAATTGCACTATCAACTCCCATTTTTGGTATTACAATCCAGCTGCCTTCACGACTAGCAGACGAAGAAATATAAGCATCTTGATAATCTTTGACTACTTGTTCTTCACCTGATGGCAATACTTCAAACTGACCAAAATTACTTCCCGTTCCCTGCCAAATCTGTCCACGCCAAATAACCACCAATCCGACAAAAATCAAAATTATTCCTAACCATCGCCACCATATGACGTATTTGCCCATTTGTTGTCTAATTTTTTTTAACCATTTTTTCATAGTATATAAATAGTAAAATAATATAACATTTTTTACAAATAAATTTTTATTTTATAATTTTATAATTTTTAAATAAATTTTAATTTTTAAATTATTCCGACCTTCCGCTTCCTGAAGTGCAAATATTGCCAATAAGCGAGTGGGATTTGCCTCTCAACTAGCGAAGCGCTTTTGAGAGGCACACGAGCGTTTGGTAATTTTGCCTGAACGTAAGCGCTGGTCGGCAATTTTTGCTACTTTTTGTTGTCAAAAAGTAGAAATAAAATTACTTTAAAACAAAAACTCCCAATTTAATTTAGGAATTTTTGGCTAAAACTAAACAAAAAATCTAGTATTAATCATGATTAACCCGCTTGCGTAAAAAGCTCAACAAAACAATTATCACTAAATATACCCCCAATGCCCAAAGATAATAATAAGAAATATTTTTTCCACTTTCAATAATATTTCGACTAGGATTATAACCCAACCATGACAAAATTTTACCACCTGTAGTTGGTAATTCATCATAACCCTGATCAGGAGTTTCAAATCCTAAAATAGCGGGGACTTCTTCATCAGGCAATTCTGGAGTTTCAAATCCCCTTACCTGCACGATAGTAAAAGGAAAATCATCTTCTGCAAAATAACCATTATCTTGTCGTCCATTGACACTTACTTCAACGTGATTGATAAATTCACCGACTACCCCAACCGGCACATTCATGTCATAAGCGATAATCCTCACTTCATTGGGCTGCAGGCTGCCCAAATTCCAAACCTGCGTAGATAAGCCATTATTTACAAAAGTAAACCCAGTTGGCAAAGTATCAGTCACCACTACATTTTCTGCCACTGCACTACCGGTATTACTGATGGTGAGTAAATAATAACCCGTCAGACCTGGCACTACTGAACTGTCACCTGACTTTTGAATATTTATAATTGGTTGCGGTGTAGAACCACTACCGCCTCCGCCACCGCCAGATCCCCCACCACCTCCAGATGAACCACCAACAAAACCAACCAGCAAATCAAAATAAGTAGAAAGTTTTTGATAATCATTGCCAATCACCGAAGGAAAACGAACTGTAAAATCATATCGTTCAGTGCTCCCACCTGCTTGACTGGAAAGCACTACTTCGCCATCTGCAAAAAAACCAGCCAATGAATTTTGGTATAAAAGCGTAGCTCCTTGTCTTACTTCAAACTGCAAAACATCTGCCAAACAAAACGGGTCAGCACTACAATCATAAGTATTTAAAGCTTGCACTCCAACTGTTTGCATACTACCTGTAAAATTGGTCACTTTGACCCAGCGCGTGGTGGCATCGCCAGGTTTAGTGTCAAGATCCAAAAACAAAGGTGAACTTTGAAATTCAACATTTATATTTTGCGCCTTTATATCTTTGGCACCAAACAAAAAAGACATTACCAAAAACAGACTGACAAAAAATATATTTCTAATTGTATTTTTGTATTTCATAATATTAATCATCACAATGTCCAGGACCAATTAGACCATTATTATAATCATCCAACAGTTCAGCCAAAGTATTAAACTGTTGTTTAACTGGATTATTTCCCGCCAGAGCCCCGATATCAGCTGGGGTATATTGTCCAAATAAATCAGCCGCGCTAGTAATTGCTGTTTGCACTTCAGTTGGTACACTAGCTCCATTTAATTGATTTAAAACCGCCGCAATATACTGGTGAGCTAAGCTAAAATATGAATTTCCTCCAGCTGGCGGGGTATTGATTACATCATAATATGTCAGTTCACTTAAATAAAATATAGTATCTTCACCAAGCAAAGTCCAAGTGTCATCATGCGGCGCTGGACCATACTTTGAATGTGTTTTCCAATAACCTTGAGTCAAAGTGCAACTTTCGCCTTCTTCTTGCCATTCTCCTGAATTGATAGTAAGTTGTACAATCGTTTGATCTGTATATCCGCCACTTTGAGAATCATTTATTTCTTCTTGCCAACCTTGGAAAGCCATATTAAACTGACAAGTTTGAGTTTGCAAAGTTTCATCATTGGTAGTCATAATCGCTGACAAATCATAATCCCCACTACCACCAGCCAGCAAACTATTGTCAGACCAAGTCGCATTATCCTGAATCGGACCGTCATAAAGCAAAGTTGCACCCCGATATATTTTTAAATTCAATGCTGGACACAAAACACCAGTGGTGTTTTGCAGGGTGGTATTATATTTTATTTTCAACTGACCGTTGTTAGCAACCACCACATTTGCTGTCGCTGTTTGTGTATCAGATACTGTAGGTGCAAAATCTACCCGATTGGCATCAATATAAAGTGTAGCCATGAGCCAATAGTTATCCGGTGAAATTTCTTCATCAGAAAAAAATGATGCTGTCAGACCAATTTGTGAAATCATAAACATAACTACCAACATAGCCAAACCCAACACAGTCATTTTTTTCTGCCCTATATAATACGCTTGATAAAGCCGTCCGTAACAGTTGGCTATAAAAATTTTTGGTTTTCTAGTTTTTTTCCGCCAATATAAATTAAAATAACCCAACTGACTTTGTATCTGTTTGATAGTTTTTTTCCGCTGACGTTTATACCACCGACTAAAAACTTTAAACTGACGAATATAAAAACGACTAAACAACCGCTGACAGCGAATAATTTTTTTCTTATACTGGTTTATTTTTTTATACCAATATTTCATTCTTTATCTTTAGCTTGATTTTTTTTGTGTTTTAATTCTCGCCAAATATTCATAACCTCATCATAGATTATAAACAGCGCCGGTAGTACTATAATGATAAAAAATCCCAAGGGCTGTTTGGCTGCCGCTACCGCGTAACCAACATAAGGAATATCAAATAAAACTTTACCCAATATCCGGCTACTAAAAACCGCTTCTCCATCCGGAGCATTGTTGGCATCACCTTTAGTGGTGTAACTTGGGCGATTATTTACAATTTCCTTTTCCACAATCCGGTGCGTAGTTGGTATGTTCTCGCCGCGATTAGCAAAAGTAATTATATCTCCCTCCTGATAAGTATCAGCTTTCCTAATCACCACCACCGCGCCAGTATGAATCGTGGGTTCCATAGAACCAGACTGCACCACATAGACTTGAAAATTACCTGGAATAGGAAAACGTGTTCCTACCAACAGTAAAGCGACGCCCAAAATAGCTCCGATCACTACATAATATATAATTTTGAAAAATACTTCAGTTGTTTTTTTTGTTTTTTGCTTTTCGTTCATAAACAGTCAATAATTATTCACCTGCAAACAAACTCTGACAAGTAAACTGGTTGTTATTACGCACTTGGGTAGCATAGAAAATCACATCAGTCACCAAAGAATCTGTCTGGGTGATATTGTTCATACTAATCGGATCACAAACAAAATCTCCTGTTTGATTATCAACTGTCAAAGTGCCAGCACACCAGGTAAAACCGATATATTCGGTGGAAGTGGCAGTCAAAATATAATCATTTTGACTGTCAGCATAAGCCAGTCCGTTGCCATTGATAAATATGTTTTCATAAGTATTTGGGCCGGCTAAAGTTTGTTCATTTAACGGATTATACAAACCATCACCATCATCCCGCCAAGCAAACACATTTAGATATTGTGATAGCTCACCGTCGCCCAAACCTAGATCATTACAAGTATTATCAACAACTGATTCTGGTTCAGTGCAACCATTTTCAAAATCTTTATCATTTTCTGTGTACATACAGGTATAAGCATCATTGTCATAAACATGCATACTAATCACGTGCTTGCCCATATCCCCGGGTTTTACATCTTCAAACTGAAAAAATTTCTGGGTAGTAAGATCTGCTTCACTCCATAGTTCACATACACTGCCGTTTATTTCATAAGTACAATTTATCGGGTGCACACTGACATTGTCCAAAAACACACCTAAAGAATTATTTGTTCCTCCGCCTTCAAATTCTATCTTAGTTGAGGCGTTACTGGCGGTAAATTCCTTGGTATATTCAGTCCAAACAATACTACCTCCTCCACCTACCGGACCAATAGTTTCCACTAGATTACCGTCAATATTGACATACATAATATTCTCACCATCGCCGGTATTTGGCCGCGGCGCGAAATAATAATGCAGTTTATACTTTTGACCCGGAGTAGTTGGAATAAATTGATGAATCTTAACCAAAGCCGGTTCACCATTTAATGGATTGTCAGGACCAAACCAGTCTGAATCAAGTTCAGCATATTGATCACCGTCTTGGGCACTGCCCAATACGCCTTCATGATATTCTACAAGTGAGGGATCTGGCCGGTTTTGACCATTGTAGGTTGTTTCCGAACCAGCCCATTCTACTGTCCATTCCAATCCTGTAGTGCCATTGGGGAAAATCTGCCACTGGGCATTGTGGGTCACTTCTGGCACTTCAAAACTACCATTTAATATCAAATTGTTAGTAGTGTCTTCTACACAATCCTCTTCACATTCCTCCCCGTTATAAACAATTGATTTGTGATCTATTTTCAAATCAATCGCACCGGCAGTAAAGGTATTGCCAGTGGAGGTTTCGGTGTCGCTGAAAAAGGCAGTGGTACCGCCGATGACAACCGCCGCACTAATGGCAATTGCCAACATACTAAATAAAATCTTTTTGCGCATAGTTTTAGGTTTAATATTTATAATTAAATTTATGTGAGTAATTTATTACGTAATAAATTACTTATTTAATTTTTAAAATTTATCCAAATCTACCAACTTATATTCAAAAATCACCAACTCAAACCTGTGCCCCCAAACCAAATAAGTAAATTATTTTACTCATTTGGCATAGGGGCAAAGCCCTTATGCCCAATCTTATGAGATAACTCACTAGATTTGTTTTATACTTAATTTAAGTATTTTAAAGTAATTTAATTAGTCACGTACCTGAACTTGAAAAGCAGGGCGTGAACCAGCGGTAGTAGCAGGTGTCCAATTAAACTCAACCATACCAGTTAATATAAAACCACCTGAAAGATCTTCCGAAGAAATAACTAAATATTTTGCATCAGTATTGTCAGTATCAATTAAAACGTCCGGATTAAGCGCGTTTCCGTCTAACTTCAAATTAGTTAATTCAACGCTATCTCCAGCACCTGACGATACCTTACCTGCAATAATATTAAGATCAGCAGTATTAGTTACTGGTCCTACTACATAACTTGCAGTATTTCCATTAACAGTAAAGCTGGCAGTATTTCCATCATAATTTACTGTAAATGGAACTGGTGTTCCGGAAGTCATGACATTATTTGTATGATTCATTGTTCCAGAATTTTGTGTATTTGTACCTACACCTACCTCCCAATCACCAGTCATAGTATTACTACCGAAACGACCTTCTGATTGCCATTTTAATACTCCGGGACCATTCCATCCATCAAAAGGACCTTCAGCATTAATAACAACCTCATTCAAACTATCACAAGTAAATCCAGCATTGTTTCTGGATTGAACTGCATAGAATGAAACATCAGCTTTAATACCATCAGTTTGAGAAACATTGGTTACTGGCTGACCATTACAGGTAAACCCTGTACCACGTCCACTCAATGGACCATTCTCACCTGTCTTACCAAATGTATCTTGTGGAACAGCATCAAATCCCAACTCACCATAACACCAGTACTTGGCAATATAATAAGTTTGTGCGCCGGTTAATGGGGCGATATTTTGCGCAAGCCATACATTTTTTTCTGAATCAGATAAAGTCCAATACTTACCATCAAATAAATCCTTAGCCAAACCTTCCTTAAATATAACTTCACCTTCTTCATAAACATTATCACCATCATCAGCCCAGAAAGCAAAATACAATTCATTTTGTAATTCACCTTCATTTTCACCAGCTGTTAAATCTTCCTTAGCTTCTGGCTCTGTTTGACCATTTTCTAGAGTGGCAGTTAAATTAATATTCATACAAGCCCAAGCATCATTATTATTGACATGAAGTGAGATTGTATCTTCACCACGATCGCCAGGTTTTAAATCAAGGAAATTGAAAAAAAGCTGATTAGTCAAATCGCTTAATCCCCAAGAAGTTCCATTGTTATAAACCAGTACACCATCTTCATTGGTGACATAGCTCTCATTGTCAATGGTCAAATCAATCGCACCGGCAGTAAAGGTGTTGCCAGTGGATGTTTCGGTGTCGCTGAAGAAAGCAGTAGTACCACCGATAATGACGGCAGCGGCTGCAGCGATTGCCACCAAACTAAATAAAATTTTCTTTTTCATAATTATGTATTACTTAATAATTAGAAATTGAAACATATACGCCTGCCAAATAATTATTTTTTTCGACCTTTTTCTCCTCCAATATTTTAAACAGGCAACTTATGTTTTAATTTATAAATTTACTTACTCTTTGAGTAAGAAAAGAAAAGCAAATGTTCCATTTCTGAAAACATTTACTCTTCTCCCCTTGCTCAAAAAATTTTTAAACAAAAAAACCCACGCGCCAACGTGAGAATTAGGACTTACTTAAAAACAACTGATTGTTCCAGCAAGCGACTTGGTTCAATTTTAAGTGAAACTTTATGCTCATAGGGCAGGATTTATTAATTAATCCCCTCCTTCCCTAGTCTTTTTAACTTGTTATATCTTACGCAAGTATCAATATGCTGTCAAATACAAATTATGTGTTCAGGTTCTTGTATTTTTTTACCTAATTTTAAACAAAAAAATCATTTTAATTTATATTTAAATTTTTGCTAAATTCTTTCCAAAAATAAAACTGTAAAAAATTTGTTAAAAAAGCATATTTTCTGCACTTTATCCACAAATCAGAATATTTTACTAATATTAGGGAAGATATTAATAATGAAACGGCCGTTTACTTTGGGAACAGTTAAAAGTTTATCCTGCTAAATAAGCGGGGCAGGAATGACAAAGATTTAAGAAGTAAGATTTAAGAATAAATAAATAGTTAATTATTATTTAATCGGCCATTTACTTTGTGAAGTGAAAAATTGCCAATAAGCGAGCGGAATTTGCCTCTCAACTAGCGAAGCGATTTTGAGAGGCACGCGAGCGGTTGGCAATTTTGCCTGAACCAAAGTACTGGCCGTAGTTTTTTGCTACTTTTTTGCTAACAAAAAAGTAGAAAGAATAAATACTCTTTATTTCTACCTGCCTGCTCCTCGAGTCTGAGCCTCGGAGTCGAAGACCGGCAGGCAGGTAAAATTTATAATTTAAAATTAAAAAAACTTCCGCTGAGTCAACGGAAGTTTTTCACTATATCCTTAATCCTAACTCCTATATCCTAATTGAACAACCTAACTAGCCACCCCAGCAAACTAATCTTTCCTGCCTGTTCTCTTTGTGCAATAAAATTATCAATCTTAGTTTGTTCTGCAGTCAAAGTATCAATCTGCTCTTGCAGTTCTGTTTTATCAACTTCATCTACCACGTCTGCCAGCAAACGATTCAACTGTTCCAATCTATTTCTGGTCTGCACCATTTCACTGCGCAGAGCGCCTAGATTTTTGTAATCAGATCCAAACAAAAATGTTTTGATTTTACTTCTGGTTTGTACTTGCTCCATGGCTTGTACTACTTTGTCAGTTGAAGAACTTTGCGCTCTGGCTACTTCTCTCACCTGCTCACCAATACCACCCGGCTCTCTATCAGCTACACCAAGTAATCCTTGAACAAAATTAGCAACTGCACTGCGATGCTCCAAAGCATTCACTGATGCTCGATTGCGATTCTTGACCGGTGGTGTAGTGGTTGGTGTGGTAGTTGCTGTACTGGTAGCGGTGGAGGTAGCTGTAGAAGTACCGGTGGAAGTTGATAATAGAGTGTTTGGTTGAGTATCATCCACACTACCATCACCCCGCTGTTTCAATCCTGGTGCTTGGGCAGATGCACCATTTACTGGTTGGTTGTCATCTTCCCCTTTTCTAGCTTCGGCCGTTCCAGCCAGCAAAACGACTGCCAATACAAACAAACCTAAAACAATAAAAAACTTATTTTTTGTCATAAATTTTCACTTAATAATCAGTAAATCCATTATACCACTCATGAATATTTGGAAAACAACCAAAACCCCACTCTACCAAAAAGTAAAGCGGGGTTTTATATGAAAATTTATAAATTAATAATTGATTTAAAATTAATAATTTATAATTTATAATTCTTCTCCATACTATATCTACTCACCAAGTAACCACCAGCAATAACTACGAGTAAACCATATATGGTGAAATCACGACTGGCTGCTGATCCCCCAGTTTCAGGTAATTCTTCATATCCTAAAACTTGCACTTCAGCTGGTTCTTCAACTTCTACTTCAAAACCCAAAACTTGCACTTCTGGCTCTGGAGTTGGCTCTTCCAATAATGTCTCAACTGGTTCTTGGGGCGTTGGTTCTTGGGGTGGAGTTGATTGAGTAGTTGCAATAGGTCCACCGCCACCACCTCTGACTGGATACTCACAACTACCATCATTTTTATTGGCCTCAGCATCATAGTTCAATGCCGTGGGATCAGTACAACCATAAACTGGATCAACATAGCGATTTAAAAAATACACTTCCTCAAAACAACCATCCAATGTAATTTGATGAATACCCGCACCTCCTGGTTGAACTTGCTGCCAATCTTCTGGTATTACTTCTGATACAGTATAGTCACCGTAAGGTAAATCTGTAAATTCTACACAACCTGATTGGTCAGTCACTTTTGATTGACTGATTTCATTGCCATTGAGATTTATTGTCCAATTGGACAACGGGATACCCGGCAATAAACTTAATGCTTGAGCAGTTTTTATTTTGATGTTATCCCAAAGTTTTGCTAAACCAGCCACCAAAAAATTATCATTTTTTACCTGCTGATTGTCAGCCGGTACACAATCATAGATTAACCATGTTTCCCAACTATCATTATTTGGTTCACTAGTTAAATAACCATTTTCCGCGTCCGAATAATCACAGTGACTGTGCGTGTAGTCAAAATAAGGGGCAGCACATTTATAATTATCAGACGTACCAAAATCGCTTACTGCTGGCCTTTGCTCCCACTCTTCAGGAGTTGCAAATCTCCAGCCAGGAATTTTTATTGGTTCAACAGTACTACAACTACCTGAACAAGGACTGGCCCAAGCCCAATAACGACCATTCTTTAGTATAGCCCAGTCAGGCATTTGACTATCAATCAAACATGATGACTCCTCATATTTACAGGCGCGAATTGTTCCGGTTGACTCCGGTACATCACACTGACCAACAACTTGCAAATGATCAAAGACAAGAGAATTTTCACCAACACAAGCATAGTTTGCCAGCATTACTTTTATTTTACTAAAATTAATATTTGTTCCTATCTTAGACAGATCAAGTGTCATATAACCACTAGCTGATGGCAATTCAGAATAATGATTAGGATCAGCTGCAGCATAACCTTGATAAATGCCACTAATCACTCCATTGCCATAATAAACTTGATAACCAAGATTTGTTTCATTCTCATCAAGAATATATACCACTAAATAAGGAAAATTATACTCATCCATAGTTGAACTAAAAGCCAAATAAGCTTCCAAGTCTGTATAATCAGTATTACCAATTATATTGTATATTTTTTCAATATACTGACTGGGACACAATGAATAAGTATTTCCAACTACGCTGGTCTGTATCGCAGTACTCCCATCATAAGGTGAAGTAATTTCACCATAAGAAAATATAGGATTACCACCAGAATTTGTTACTGACCAAGTTGATAAACTACCCGGTAAAACTTCATCTATTATCCCACTGCCTGAACAAATTTGATAATTGCCAAAATCCATTTTTCTAACATTCGATCCAGGTTGCAGAGGGCTTATAGTGTAATAAGTTTGCCCATTAGGCATTGTGGCCTGCCAACCATTGCGAGTTTCTTCCTCTACTTTATAATTTACGTTAGCTGGAACATCATCAAATCGGTACATTCCTTCGTTATCAGTTTGTACAGAGGTAACCAATACCCAAGCTTCATCTTGTTGACGATATAGAAAAATTGTCCAACCAGCAATACCTGGGTCATCTGTATCACCCTCGTTTGGTCCCAGTCCATCTCTGTCTAAGTCATTGAACTTCATACCGGAAATAGAACCAGTTGGCACTTGATAATTATAAAAAGTAACAACGGCTCCATTGGTATCTAAAATATCTACTGCTAATTCAGTAGGGGTTATCTGTCCATATTGTTGATTTGAAACCACTTGCCAACCACTTGGAGTCCAATTGGTTTTTGTTTCTTCTGTCACTTGATAAACACCAAACTCTAAACCGCTTAACACTACACAACCAGTTTGCCCATCAGTAGTCACTTGTTGATTAAATCCAATACTATTATTAATTACCGTCATATTCCAACCCAATAAATAAGGTTGGTCATCACTAGTTGGACCATCACCGGTTAAATCTTGATATTTACAAATAGTTAGGTCTCCTGTCAGAGCTACTTCTGCTTGTGAGTTATTGACCAAAAACAATTGTCCATAACCCAAAGAAAATACTAAGGCAATGAGAACAAATATCCGGGTACTTGTATGCCATTGCCGCATTCGTTTTTTTACAAAAGTTGAAAACGAACGGGAAAAACGGGAATAATTACTTCCCTGCATAATTTTTATTGTTAATGATTTTTTACTCTCCTCCTATATATATAAAATAGTTAATACCCGGATTTATTTACTTATATAATAATTTTATATCATTTTTGTCAAATAAGCGAGACTAAAAAAGTGTGTATAATTAAACCTTTCAACCAAAAAACTCCCTGGCCAAATCGGCCAAGGAGTTTTTCTATCTAAAAGCTAAAAGCTAATCGCTAAAAGCTATATATTGTATCTTCGTACTAAGTAAGTTCCAGCCATAAGTAGTAAAGCTCCAAACCAAGTATAATTGCTAGCTGCCACTGGTCCCCCAGTTTCAGGTAGTTCTTCATATCCTAAAACTTGCACTTCTGGTTCTTCTGCTGGGGCTTCAGTTTCAAAGCCAAGTACTTGCACTTCTGGCTCTGGGGTTGGCTCTTGTGGAGGTGTGTCACCGGTTGGTGTTGATTGGGTAGTTGAAATCGGTCCACCGCCACCGCCGCCATAGGTACAACTTTGATCATCATAAGTAGCGTTAGGGTTGTAATTATTGGCTGATGGATCCATACAACCGGGAATTTCTTCTGAACTATATTGATTACCAAAATTATACTCTGGTGCGGGATCAATATAATTAGCAATGACAGCAAATTTTAATGGATTCAAATCAGGTAAAGTTACAGTGTGACAACTAGGGTTTGGATAAGTTTGTATCCAACCACTTTGCTGTACTTCACAAATCTTATAATCACCATAAGGTAAATCTTCAAACCAATACCAACCATAATGATCTTGGCTATCTGAAGTATCCTTATAAGTTTCTTCATTGTCCAATATACCGTTGTCATTGGCATCAATAAATATTCTCCAACCTGACATTAAATCTTCATCGCCACGCTGACCATCACCATCAACATCATTCCATTTATACCCATGAATATCACCCGTCGGATCTGGTGGGGTTTCAACTGGCACATTCATCGCCACACAGTAATAGGTATTTCCTTCAGAAACATTTATAAACTCAGAGTTATCATAATTTAAGACGTCAGTATCACACCAAAATTCTGCACTAACATCACTACCTGGAGCTGTTGGATATTCAGTTGATGGATAAGAAAATGGGATATAACCTGTTTGTAATACTTCCCTAAACCACAATTTACCAGGTAATCCAGTCAAATTAATATCTACTTGTGCCGGCTGTTCAGCTGGACCAGTGGCACTGTCAAACATATACCAGCCATTCTCGTTGGTTGGACCTACTACATTTCCATCTAGTTTAGGATCAATTTGATGATCACCCCATTGGAACTCCCAACCTTCTTCAAAACGACAAGCGCCTTGAGAATTATTTACAAAATCTTGTGCAGTACTTGCATTGACTGTTATATCATTTGACCAGTTGGGTAAATCTGTTTCACTGTCACACACAATCTTATGAGCAATCACCGTGGCTTTTGGATATGGACATTCAACTAACTCAAGTCTCACATCATCTATAAACATACCAAATGAGTTTGGAGTTCCCATATCAGTAAAGGTAAGACTTTTCATTGTGCTGTTGTCGTTAACCATTGGATAAGAATAATTATACCAAGTAGTGTCTGTTTCTCCGGTACCATCAAGACTATTTGTTTGATCAATACTGCCAAACTGTGCTCTGACAATATTTTCGTCTAAGCCATATCCTGGACGTGCAGCCAGTTTGAAAGACAACTGATAGGTTGCATACGGTATAACATCTATATTTTGGTATATTACTACTGAAGCTTGTTCATTATTTATTGATCCACCAGGTCCATCCCAATCCGAATCAAGTTCAGAATATTGATTACCTTCAGCTGGAGTGTATAGTCCACTATTATGCAACTCCAGATTGGCTGTGGCTGGTGCACCGTCATAAGAACCAACCCAACCAACTGTCCAACCTAAATCAGAGGTACCAGACGGATATATGTTCCAATTTTCAGAAGTATCCACAACTGGAGTTTCAAAATCACCATTAACAACAGTTACCATTCCTGGCACACAAGAACTTGGAATTTCTTCCAATATACAATTTGGTGTGCACATCCAACCTTCTCTTACTTCATCATTACCATCACATTCTTCACTATCTTGATTGACTATACCATCACCACAATAAGGAGCTATACGATTATTAAAAGTACAAGTAATAATATCATTGGCACTAACATCGATTCCAGTGACTGCATTGTCATTCCAAGTGCCTTCTACTTCTTGACTTTGGTTATAACAAACAGCATTAGCTACTTCATAACCATTCTCTACTGTTTCAGTCACACTATAGGTACCAGGATTTACTTCTTTGGCTGAGGTCTGACCATTTTGACCAGTAACTAAACTCTCACCAGCTACATCAAAAGTCCATCCCGCAGTTGGGGTATCATCAATAAGTTTTGTTACAGTAATAGTGCCGCCGCAAAGATCACTGGCTAGTTGTGCTAGAGTTGTGGCTAAAGCATCAAAACTAGCAGCGCCATAATAAGCATCTGCACTGGAAATTTTTTCCATATTTGCCTGACCACCCGCATCAATACCAATTCCAAGGGTAATAATCCTAGTACCAGCTGTTTTTATTGTATTGGCAACTGTAATAGCATCTTCCAAATGACTCAAAGGACCATCACTTTCTGTTGGTTCTCCATCAGAGGCAAATATAATCAAATTTGGATTTGGTCTGGGATCAAAAGTGCTCCAAGCTTTAGCTAAACCATCTTCCCAATTGGTATAACCGCTACCACTAGAAGGTAAACCACCAATAGCTGTAGCTGCTTGAGCTGGGGTTAGAGAAAAATTATTCAATACTGTGGCTGAAGATGAAAATCTAGTTAAACTAAATTCTGTGGGTGTACCAGAAAAAGCAGTTGCAAATGCTGACAAAGCATTTTTCATTTGTGTCATTTCTGTACTGTTTATACTACCTGAAGTATCAGCTACCAAAGCAATATCCAAACCGCATGTAGCGCCAAGAGTTGGATTGGTTACTGGTTGAACTGGTAGTGTATAATGAACAGTTATTGTAATATGATCAACACTGGCTGTATCATTCCCACCACCAGTCCGACCAACAGATAAGACAACACCAAAATCATTATCATTTATATCAGAAACTGTCCAACTAGTTCCCCAAAGATCACTTGTACCACTACCATAAGTAGCTACAGCATCACTATTCGGCCAATTGGAATTGGTTGCTTTATTGTCTCCAACAACATTATTATTTTTTACTAACTTAACAATGTTATCTCTAATTTCACCACCATTGTCAGTCTGACTTCTCTCAATGCCAACTTGTATCCCATTAATAATTGCCCCACTAGGCACTGAAAAACCAAAACCAGTCGCCCTTAAATACTCTGATACATTACTTGAACTTGTAATTGTAACAGTAGCATCAGAATTATTAGAGCTAATTGCTCGTCCAGGATTTGACCATGCATGGTCTGCTCCAGAAAAATCAATACTACTAAAACTTGATCCGCTTTGTGGACCAGTTGTTGCAGCAATTGCTTTCTGAGGAACAGAAAACTGTCCCAGAGATAAAACCATTGTAGCAAGGACCGCGATATACAGTCCGCGTTGCCAAGTCAGGCGTTTATATGCCTGTTTGGTGTGCTTTAAAACTTTTGACATAAATTGTTTATTTATTTATTAATTTTTCTCCTCTTTTTCCCTCCTCAAATATATTTAAATTTTATTTATTCAAGATAAACTGGATTTTGTATTTTGCATTGTAATTTCACCATTTTACTATAAATTTGTCAATTTTTTTAAAGGTATTTATATCAACCATTTATCCACAATAGAATATATTAAATTATACCTTTCTTAAATATATGTCAATACCAAAAAACATGCGTTTTTATTTATTTCAATTTATGTTAAAATTGATCGTTTCACCAAGGAAAAGTAAAAATTCAGTATGACATTAATTCTATTTTTAAATATTTTTTACCTTATAATTGTTCTTACATTATAATTCATAATTCCTAATTCTATTTTTCTTGACTTTTTAATAAAAAATAAATATAATTCCAAAATTGCCCTTTAAACAATTTATTTATTCATCAATTCATAGGAGAAAAATATGAGAGAAGAAACGGCGGTAGCAAACGTTTTGCCTATCAACCCCATCACTTTACCAAAAAAAGCTATTTGCTATGACAGTGACGGCGATACGGCTGTATCACCCTATACCATCACTTTGGTAAGTGAAATAAAAATAGAAAATTTTTCTGCAAAAAACAATTCTTTGCCTTGCGCCTGTAATCAGGCAAGGCCACCCAAAGATTTACCTATAGGTAAAACCTACACCCTGGGCTTTGGTGATCCGCTTATTTTATACAACCTTACTTTGGTTGATAAAAATAAAATTCCTACCCACCTAGATAAATTTGCTGACAAAGCAGACAGAGAAATTTGGTTATTTAAAACTATGCCCGGCAATTTAGTCGCCATTGATTATGAAGAAATTTTTTTGTGTGAATAAGGAGGTTACATGATACCCGAAGTTAGTTTTGAAAAAAACGAAGATATTGTCCCAGACAATGCCATTTACAATACTAAACCCTGTCCTACTTGCAGTGGCACCGGCAAGGTACCTGAAACCGGAATAAATAATCCGGAAAACAAAAATAAGGTAAAACCTTACCAAAAAACCTGTCCGACTTGTCGCGGAGCAAAAAGAGTAAAAAAATAATCTAAAAACCAATCAGCTGGCCCTAAAAAGCCAGCTTTTTAAAATCATAAAAAGTTATCCCCAATCCACCCCTTGACCTAATTTTTTATCTGCGCTATAGTGTTAATAACAACATCGCACATTCTAAAACTAAAACCTCAAACAACCAAAAAAACAAACAAATTTCTCTTATAACCGATTGCTCTGCAATCGGTTTTCTCTTTTATATAAAAATCCCGCAAATATTACGGGATTTATTAATTCCAGGGAACTCCACTAAAAAAAGCTATTAGCCAAACAAACCAAGCATATTTTGAACCTTGATGAAAATAATGTATATAACGTCTGTTTTCTTTTCCTTGCCAAAAAGCAAATATAGCCCAAAAAAGATGCAAACACATAATCAACAAAGCCAGATAGCCGGCTAAGCTATGAAAAGTAATTGTTGGGGAAGTGGCTATTAGGTACATCTGTGTTGTACCTAGTAAATCAAAAGTAAAAGCGCCAATAAATACACCCAACATCCATTTTTTTAAATGACCACAGATTTGTTCTGACCAAATAGCCAAAGAATAAAATATTAACGCCCCAGAGATGGTTAGTATAGCCAACAACATCTTTACCTCCTTAAAATATTAATTTGCAGATTAAATTAACTTAAATAAAAAACAAAAAACTGTCAAATATTGACAGCCCGTTTTGTTTAGTTATAATTAAATTACGCCAACTTTAAAGTTGGAATAATTCAATCAATCCCCAAGGAGGGTTTTATGAAACATTTAATCGCACGTATACGCGGTTCAACATCCAAATCAAATAAGCAGATGTGAAGAACCAGCAAGTAAAGAGGATCTGGCCAATCAACCAAACAAAAATCCACAAGGTCTGATTGGCCTTTTTTATTTATCCAATTTAAATTTATTTTGCAAGGATTATATAAATAGTTATCAGTAAAGTTATCGTTCCTAAATTAGCCAGAGTAAGAATAGTTTTATTTATCATCCAATCTAAAATCACCGTCAAAAATTGCCAAAGACCATGAAATAGCACTTTAATAATTAATAGTGGGTGTTAAATTAAATTTTATTATTATCTTTTCAAAATTAATTTATCAAATTTTTTTTGATCTGCTAATAATTTCTTCTGGGCTGGTAATAAATATTTTAATTCCCATTTTATCAAACTCTGTGGCAATTTACCTGAATTATAACCAAAAGCCGAACCATACATATCTTCATAAATATGACTGGCAAAAAGAAAATTTAAAGACGGCCATAAATATTTTTTTTCTTTTGAAGTTAATTTTCTATTTTTTTCATAACCGCGTAATAATTTATCGGTCAAATTATAATTGACAAAACCTTCTCTAGCACAATTCCAGATAATTGTATTGGCAATATCCAAAACCAATGGTCCATAATAAAAATTGTCAAAATCTATAACTCCTGACAACTTGCCTTTTTGATAAAAAATATTTCCTGGTCTAACATCAACATGTATCGCCCCAAGTGGCAAAATTTTTGGTAAACGGAATTTTTTTATTAATAAAATGATATATTTTATATCTTTGGTGTGATGATTAAATTTTTTGATAATCTGGGCACAGGTCTTTTCAATCATATTTTCTGAACATTCGTAAAATCGGTAACGTCCGACTGATGATTTTATAAATCTTGCTTGAGAGTGATATTGGCCGAGAAACTTGCCAATCTGGTTTACATGTTGAGCTGTTATATTTTTTATTACCCTACCTGGTAAATATTTATAAATAATAGTAGGTTGATTTTTAAATTTAAATAAATATTGACCTTTGTTATTTGCTAATAATCTAGGTGTGGGTAAATTTTTTAAATTGTTTAATAATTCAATCTCACCTTGGACTTGAGACCAAGTATTACGATAAGCCAAACGCAAAATAAAACTACCACCGGTGGTGACAATTTTATATGAAAGGTTGGCCATGCCTTCCTTTTCTTGTTTAAAAAAAATTAATTCTCCCAAATCGTCAAAATCAGATAACAATTTTTTTATATCTGCTTTTCCAACTTCTACAAATTTCATATATTCTAAATTTTAAAATACACTCTCGCCTGTCTCATATCTTCCATCACTTGTCTGATCAGTTCTGTCTCATCAGTAAAATCTTTGGTATCACGCAATTTAAAAATAAGTTCTAGTTGCATTTCTTCACCATACAAATCTTCTCGCCAGTTGAACAAATGCGTTTCAACCCTAATATTTTCTTCTTTAAATATTTTAACTGGACCAATATGAGTCACGCCATATAATTTTTGTCCCCGAAAGTAAGTCAAACTACACCAAACACCCTGCCAATCAGTCAGGGGGTATTTTTCAGCCAAGTGTAAATTGTAAGTAGGAAAACCCATAGTTTTGCCTTTGTCAAAACCATGAATTACATTCCCGCGGATAATATTTTCTTTCATAATACCAATAAAGTATAACACTAAAAATTCAAATAAAAAACTGAAAACCTAAGTTTTCAGTTGTTGTCTTAATTTCGCCCTTTAGATAGGGATAAAACTATTTTTAAAAATGCTTTTGATTTTTACGTAACCATGCTGATTACAAATTTTTATGATTTTATCAAAAACCTGATGTTTGAATTCGTGATCCTCCTGCCACAATAAAAATTTGTCTGTCACTGCAACGGATAAACCGGGATTACTAAGTAATTTTTTTTCTATTTCCAATAAATCATGATGGTCAAAATCATCGTTTTCATTACAAGCAATAAATTTCTGAAATAATCTTTCTTTGGAGCATTGGAATAGAAAAAATTCATACATTGATTGAAATGGGATATAAAGACCCTGAATCATAAGTGAAAAATACTTACTTTTTTCATTTTTAACAAAAATCAAATGTCCGCGCTCGTCTACTGCATCTTTATATTCTTCAGCGGTAATATTTATACCGCCAATTTTTTCCGGCTCATTAGAATCAACCAAAAAATATCTTTTTTTTCCACTTTCATCCAAAGTGATATAGTATAAACGGTTTAGTTCACCACAGATTACAGCTTTGAAAATACGTTCCATTTTTTCTCCTTTTTTGTGATTGTTTAGTATTTTGTAAGAACAAATAATTTATCTATCTTAAGGTCAAAATAATATTTTGTCAAACAAAAAAATCCCACTAGTAGCAAGATTTTTTTGTAAAATAAACTATTTTTTATTGCGAAAACGTCCGTAAGTTTTTTTGGCAAGTTTTCCACTATGGCGTGATTGTTTGCTTTGCCGACTCATTTTGAATTTTGGCAACTTTACACCAGTTGAAGGATTACCAGAACGCGTTCTATTCTTTTTAAGCATAAAATTAATTAAGTTATTTTTAAAATTTTGTGAAATTATGATAACACACTAAGAGAAATAAAACAAGGTTTATAAAATTATAAATTGTAAATTATAAATGAATTATAAATTACAAAATTTAAAAATTAAAAATTGGTTTAAAATTTATAATTTAAAATTACTCATCTCTTTCTCTCATACAAACCTGTGATCATTACCCTATCTAAAACGTGTCCTTCAATCTGATACAAAAAATCTTGATAATCTTCTGGGTTAATTGTTTCTACATCCAAAGCAGACAAAATAAACTGGTAACGATGTACCCCGCTGGGTGGACACGGGCCATGATATTCAAATTTACCGGCATCATTTTTAATCTGCACCGCTGCTGATGGTAATTGAGTTGAACTTGCCAATGATAAATCTTGAGCTGGTAAATTTACTACCAACCAATGCAAAAACCCAACTCCCGGAGCATCTGGGTCAAACATACAAAGAGCCAATGCTTTTGCTACAACTGGAATATCAGTCCAAGCTAAATGTGGTCTGGTGTGTCCACCATCACAAGTAAACCTGGAATCTAAAAATTGATTGTCTGAAAAATCATTACTATAAATTTTCATAAAATTAAATTAGAAACCAAAGCCAAATAAATACCAAGCCAGGAGTGTATGAATGATTACCGAGATATAAAAACCCCACCACATCAAACAATGCCAACGGTAAAACTTTTTAAACCATTCGTACTGCACCAACTTTTGAAAAATTTTTGGCCCGAGTAGACACCGACAAGAAAAAAAAGTTAAAAGTAAAAATAAAATATTGGTTATTCCTGCTATTTTAATCACCATCATGGCTAATTGTGAATCAATCATATAAAAAAATTAATATTTATATTTTTAGTATATCATATCCAAAAACACATATAAAAAAAGTCCTAAAAATTTGGACTTTTTATAAAAAACGAATTAAAACAGAATCACACAAAAAATTATTAATTATCAAGTTGGTCTTGCCAAACAACAATGGATCGAAAAAAATCCTCTTGATATTCTTGTTTTAAAGCCTCACCTGGGGGCAGCACTTCTCGTAAGGGATTTATTTTTACGCCGTTTTTTACCATTTCATAATGTAAATGCGGTCCAGTTGATAGACCAGTGGAACCTACCAAACCAATAGTATCACCTTGATTCACCTTTTGTCCTCGTTTCACAGAAATTTTTGATAAATGAGCATAATTGGTGGTATAGGTGCCATTGTGTCTGATACTTACTTTATTGCCATAAGAACCTTCCCAACCGGCAAATACTACACTACCGTCACCCACACTCCTGACTGGAGTACCAGCGCTAGCTGCATAATCAATTGCGCGATGTCCAGTAGAAATGTCAAAAGCTTGAATATACCTTAGTCCCGTAGTAAAACCGCTGGAAATATATTTGAAAGCTACTGGTGCTTTCAAAAACATTTTTTGTACATTGTTGCCTTCTTCATCATAGTAACCACTATTTCCTTCTGGATCCTGATAATAAAATGCATAATAAGCTTTACCATCATTGACAAACTTGCCGGCTAATACCTTACCTGGCATCACATACTCATTATTTAAAAATCTTTCTTCATAGATAAAAGTGTAAGAGTCACCCACCCTAACGTCCATAGCAAAATCCAAACTCCACTGCAATACTTCTGCCCAAGCTATCACTGCTCTTTCGTCAACTCCGGCGGCCAGAGCATCAGCATACAAAAAATTTTCTATTGTCCCTTGGCTAGTTTTTACTTTCACTTCATAAGGAATTGCCTGTCTAATAGTTTGCCAGCTATCATTATTGTTTTTTTCTACCCACAACTCTTCCTCACTATCCAGTTGATAATATAATTTGTAAAACTGATCACTGTCTGGTTGAAAATAAAATCTGACCGGTCGACCAACATTTATTTTTGCCAAATCGTATATTTCCAAAGCCGACTGATAAATACTTTGGGCTACTGAAGTAGCGAAGCCTTGTTCAGTCATTATTTTGCCGTAGGTATCATTCTCACTGACAATATACTCCACCATACGATCGGGTGAAACTACCATCTCTTCTTGCTTAACTGGCCCAGCATCAATCTGGGCAGAACGTTGCCAGCCATAAAAAACAAATACTCCTATTATTATGAGTATTATTGAGACAACTATGATTTTATAATAATTTTTCATCCGTAACACCTATACTAGCAAAAAATATTTGATTTGACTATATTTTTTTTCACATATCTAAAGCAACCAACCGGCAATCAGAAAATAAATAATCACTCCCATCAAATCCTGAATTACAGTAGCAATGGGACCACTACCATCAGCTGGATCAAATCTAAAACGATAAAACAAATAAGGGATCAGCAAGCTGGTTATCATGGTAGAAAAAATCACTCCGCCCAAAGCTACCGGGATTATTCGTATGATAGTCAAATCTTGATAACGCAAAAAACCTATTATGACCATGGCTGCACTGATACTAAGAGCAATAATCAAAACTACACTCAACTGTTTAAAAAAATATTTACGAAAATTGAGTTGCGGATTTAAAGCCAAATCACGAATAAAAAATGCCTGGGTTTGCGCTAGTACCGCTCCGCCCATGTACATCATCAACGGGATAAAGGCGGCTAAAATAATATTTTGTTGCAAAGTACTCTCAAACAAACCAACTATTTCCGCTGCCAACACTCCCCCCAACAGTCCAAGCAACAACCAAGGTAAACGATGTAATAATAAACTTTTCATCGGCAAATCAATCACAGTTTCCCTAGCAGAAATTGAGGGTACGCCTGCCAAATGCATGGCATCTTCCTGACTTTCTGTATAAAGTACAGAAAGAATTGTATCAGACGGCACTACGCCAACAAAAAAACCCTGTTTATCAACCACCGGTATGGCCTTGAGATTATTTTTCAAAGCCAGTAATGCCATCCGTTCTTGATGAGTGTGCGGATAAGCCACTACTAATTCTTTTTTCATCACATTACCAACCAAAGCATCAGCTGCCTGACGCAGAGTATCTTTGATAGACAATGTTCCAACCAATTTACCTATACTATCTACCACATATATATAATTTATAGATTCAAATTTATGAATATCTTGCTCCAACCATTTAGTGACTTCGGTTATTTTTTTATCAGGCCTTACCACCGGTACGGCGGAAATTGCCAACCGACCCGCTGTATGTGGTGGATATTGATGTTTGATTTCTTTTATTTGATCAATCATAAACTTATTCCTTTTTTATAATAATACCACGTTTTGCATCTACTTCCACTAGATCGCCATTCTTTAATACCTGGGTGGCAATCTTTGTCCCAATAATACAAGGCTTTTTTAGCTCTCGTGCCACTACGGCAGCATGGCAAGTAATTCCACCTTCATCAGTAATTATTGCTAAAGCTTTTTTCATAGCCGGTAAAAAAAGGGGGGTGGTCATTGCGGAAACTAATATTTCGGCTTTTTTAAAGGTGTTGATCTCTGTTTTATTTTTTATTATTCGTACCTTTCCCATTACCTTACCTTGATAAGCAATATTTCCACTAAATTTTTTTAATTTAATATTAATACTATGACGAACAAAAACATAACGTGGTTTTTTTTGTAAAAAAAATTCTAATTCCTCAATTTTAAAATATTTTCCAGGAATAAATACACAATTTTTTGTTCGTAAATTTAACTCCCTTGTAGTTGGCGGATTGCCAATTTCCTTATAAACTATTGAAAGTGCTTGATTGTAGGAAATATGCGGATATAAAAAATGAATGGTATTTCTTATTATTCTATCACTATTGTCATAAAAGGAATCTGCTTGTCTTATTTTGATTGCCTTATTTTTTATATATTGAGGATTTCTTTTATCAAGGCAAGAATAATAATAGATTAAAAAATATTTAGTTCCTAAATCCATCAATTCAATAAAATCCCTTAACTCTTTTAAATTTGTTAAATACCTTTTACGCCAATACCAAACCATTGTTTGTAATATTTTTTCATAAAGCTTTACTGACTTTTCAAAAAAATTATTATCTTGTTTGTTCTTTTTTAATAATTCGTCTTTAAACCATTGTATTGCCCTTTTATTCTCCCAAATTTCTACCACACCATTATTTATATAAAATATTTGGATAGGTGAATATGGATTTCTTTTATTGTTTACACTCAATAAATAACGTCGGAACCATGGCTCTTGTACTAAGAAACAATTATCACGTGTATAAGCTTTTAAAAATTTTAATTTTTTTAATTTCATTTTTATATTTTATTTTTATTTATTATTTAGTGCCAATTGCCCGCAAGCTGCTTTGATGTCTTGGCCAAAAGTAAAACGCTGGCTTACTTCTAGTCCTTGCTTAGTTAAATACTCTTTAAAAACTTTAATATTTTTCGACTTAGCCGGCCGGTAAGCATTGGTTGGATTGTAAGCAATCAAATTAACCATAACCAATTTATCTTTTAATAACTCAACTAGTTGCCTGGCCTGCGCTAGAGAATCATTTACACCATCAATCATTAGATATTCACACATAACTTTACGATTGGTTTTTTTAATATAATAATCAAGCGCCGACAACACTTCTTTAAGGGGAAAATGAGTATTTATAGGCATTAGTTTGGAACGCAACTCATCATTGGGTGCATGTAAAGACAAAGCTAGATTGATTTGCATTTTTTCTTCAGCAAATTTTTTTATCTTGGGAGCAATACCAGAAGTGGAAATAGAAATTTTCCTAGCTCCGATATTGAAAATATTTTCGTCATTCAACTGACGCGCTGATTTTAGTACATTGGTATAATTTAAAAACGGTTCACCCATGCCCATATAAACCACATTGGTCACCTGATCCTTTTCACCAAGTTGTTTCAATACTCGATTCCACAACAATACTTGTTCAACTATTTCCGCAGTTGTTAAATTTCTCTTCAAACCAAACTTGCCCGTGGCACAAAATGTACAAGCTAGGGAACAACCCACCTGACAAGACACACACACTGTATGCCTCTCCCCTTCGTGTCGCATCAATACAGTTTCTATTTTATTGCCATCGTTTAAGGTAATCAAAGCTTTACTGGTTTTTTTATCTTGACTATGAAAAATATCTGCTTTTATCTCTAGCGGACAACTGTCTTGCAAAACCTTGCGCAATTTTTGCGGTAAAGTTTTTACCTGGTCCCAATCAGTTACCAAATCTATAAACATTGCTTGATTTATCTGTTGCTGACGATATGGCGGTTCCGTTATTAATATTTTGTTCAATTTACTCAAATCCATTTAAAATTTATCCTTAAATTAGTAATTAGTAATTAATTTTATATTTTTCTACTATCATACGCCCAATGAAGCAAAGCTTGTCTTTGTTTGGGCCTGCAACCAAAATCTCCCCGCAGGCAATGAATTCTAACTGCTGCATAATGACGCCTGATTGCTTTCCATCTTTTTATTTGTCGCCAGTCTTCATCAGGAATTCGCCTACCTAAATAATACCGACAATACCACTGAAACCAACCCCTGGGATCTTCCGGGTAAATCCATCCCTTCCTGCGCCATTCAGCCAAGGGCAAACTGGCATCAACTTTAAAATAATTTAATCTGATATTTTTCTTTGAACTTAGTTTGGCATTTTTAAACCAATCCTTGGGAAACTCTTTTTTACAATCATTCATATATTTTCCACCAAACACCCCCAAAAACAGCATTTCTTTGGGAGTGAGTTCTGGTTTAAACTCAGGATGAAAATTCTTTCCCCTAGGTTCAGTCAGATAATACACATAATTTTTTTGCATTTTATCGTTGATCACTACTTTCTTTGGTTTCATAGACTAATTATAGAATAATCACCTCTAAACCAAAAGGTTGAAATTATAAATAATCAAGCCTACAATTAAAATATGAAAACTTTAAACAGAATAATATTTACTTTATTTGTTTTTTTTCTTCTTGGCACTACTACTGCTCAAGCAGAAACTATCCATAGTTTTACTTCAGACATAAAATTAGCGCCAAAATTTTTTACTATTACAGAAACAATTGTCTATGATTTTGGTGATCTGCAGAAACACGGAATTTATCGTGAGATCCCGATTAAATATCAGACAAATTATGGCAAAAGAAATATTTCTATCAAAGTACTCAAGGTTTTGCGCAATGGTGCAAATGAAACCTACACAGACAAAATTCAAGGGGAAAATTTGAGTATAAAAATTGGCTCGGCTGACATAACAATCACCGGTCGGCAAGAATATCAAATCACCTACCAAGTAACAGGGGCAATAAATTTTTTTACTGACTTTGACGAACTGTATTGGAATGTCACAGGTAATAATTGGCAAATTAACATGATACAAGTAACAACGGAAATTAATTTGCCTGCGTCTTCCAAGTTAAAACAAGTTGCTTGCTATCAAGGCATAGCCGGATCGCAAACACCTTGTCGCCAAGCACAAACTGCAAATAATATTAATTTTCAAACTACCAATATATTATATCCTGGTGAGGGTTTGACCATTGCGTTGGGACTAGATAAAGGTTATTTTCAAGCTCCAACTATTTGGGAAAAAATAGGCAAAATTATCAAAGACAATATTATTTTGCTACTACCACTAATAGTGCTGCTGATAATGTATTTAATCTGGCAGCGTCATGGTAAAGATCCTATTGGTCGTGGCACTATCATTGCTGAATATGAACCACCCCAAAACGTTTCTCCTACTTTGGTAGGCGCCCTTATTGATGAGAAAATTGATAATCGTGACATTACTGCCGGACTTATACACTTAGCCCAACAAGGTTTTATCAAAATTAATAGAATAGAAAAAACTAGTATTTTTAAATCAGTTGATTATGAGTTGTTAGTCCTTAAAAATCTACCCGACAAAAATGAAGGGGTAAGTGGTTTAATCAGTGAAATATTTTTTTCTGAATATAAAAAAGAAAAAGATAAATTTATTTCCTTAAAACTTCCA
Source organism: uncultured Gammaproteobacteria bacterium (assembly GCA_964620905.1). Classification (GTDB taxonomy): domain Bacteria; phylum Patescibacteriota; class Patescibacteriia; order S139-126; family S139-126; genus CAZUKA01. The sequence continues at coordinate 510,313 of CAZUKA010000001.1, forward strand.
AACCTAGAGTTAATACCACCAAAAAATAGAGAGGTCGGCAGTAGTATAAAATTATCAGAGATAAAAAAAGATAAACAAATTGCCAAAAGGATAGCTGAATTTAAAAAAAATGTTAGTGAAGAAATGGTTACTTTTGGCTGGTATGATAAAAATCCTAACACTGTCAAAATAAAATACACTACTCTGGGTGGACTATTAATAACAATCGGGTTTTTTATCGGCGATTTTGCTTTTGTTTATTTTTTGTCTTTACTCTTGACCGGTGGAGTAGTAATGATTTTTGGCTGGCTAATGCCCAAAAAAACAGCCTTGGGCGCGGAAGTAAAAAATCATTTACTTGGCTTTAAAGAATTTTTATCAGTGACTGATACGGAAAGATTTAAATTTCACAACGCCCCGGCCAAAAACCCTGAACAATTTATGCAGTACTTACCATATGCTGTGGCGATGGGGGTAGAAAAACAATGGGCCGAGCAATTTAAAGATATTTATATCCAAAATCCTGACTGGTATCAGGGTAGCGTCACCAATGCCTTTTTAGCAACTCAATTTGTTGGTGATCTATCTAATTTCAATACTCAAATGGGAAATAATATTTCCCATGCCTCCCGCGGCGGTGCAGGTTCTGCAGGAGGTGGGTTTAGTGGAGGTGGTTTTGGTGGTGGCGGTGGCGGCAGTTGGTAGTAGTTAATTATTTTATTTAGACAAAATAAAAAACCCGCATATATCTCAACGCGGGTTAAAATTTGATTTAACTATTATTAAACAGTTAAATCATGTACTGATTCGTATTCTTTTCTTATTTTGGTTTTTTTAAACCTGATTTCTGGAAATTGAATTTTCCACAAAACAAAAACCAAGATGTAAGTGGTCACTACCACTAAAGGGGAAAATACATTTTCCCAATAGAAGTACTCAATTTCCATATTTTTGAACAGTAAAAAGACTGAGGCTATAATAGCGGAAAAAATTAAAGTACCTAAAGGGATATTTACTGTATTATTTTTTATAAAATAAAAAATAATAACAGCAGATATTAAAAATAGATAGAACCAGAAGGCAACGATCGTATGACCGTCTATTAATGTTGCTTCATCCAATTCTGGAAAACCAGATGAAACATAATGATAAATGTAGTAGCAGGCATAGTCTGCTTCTGCTAGCATGTCAAATTCTGACAATAAAAAAGTACTTACAAATAACATTATTGTTAACACAACAATGTGCTTTGGCCTGATATACATGACTAACTCCTGTTTAATTGAAGAATAATTTATTTAAGAACGAACCCTAAATGATAGCACATTTTTTGTATTTTGTCAATGGTAATTAGCCAATACCTCTCAATCAAACAAATAAAAAAACCCTTTGTTTATACAAAGGATTTTTGAATATTATTTTTTATTCATTGGCCAGTTCACCTATCTCATATCCGGCTAGAGTATTTTCCTGTAAACTACTACCACCATGCTTTCCGACAAACTTATCGGTCCCATCAACACCACACAGCTGGGTGATAGCTTTTTCACCGCCAGGATGTTTACCAATCCACTCGGTCAAATCATACACTTGTCCCCTTACCACCGACCAACAATCACTGGCTGTATTGTGATTGGCTACTTCTGACATAGTATAAGTTGGATTGCTGATAGTCATGTCTTGGGTATTATTTTCATTTACAGGTGCTGTTTCCACTGGTTGACTGGCTTGTTTGGTGGTACAACCCACTAAAAAAAATGTTAGTAATATAAAGACGATCAAAAAACTTTTGGGCATATTAAAATAGTTAATTTTTAGATGCTAAATTATTATATACTAAAAATCAACTATTTCCAAGGGTGATATTCACATTTTCCCTAAAATTATACCAAAATAAAATACTAGTGAAACAAAAATAAAAATAAAAATATAAAAAAACAAGTTTGATAGATTTTTATTTTTCACAGTCAATCTTTTCAATCTTATACTATTTAGCACCACCGAGATAGAACTAAAAGCCATGGCTGCTGCTGCAATAATTGGTGAAAGCAATAAACCAAACGCTGTATACAAAATACCAGCTGCAACCGGAATAGCCACAACATTATAACCAAACGCCCAAAATAAATTTTGTTTGATAATACCAAAAGTCAAACGAGATAATTCTATTGTTTCCACTACCTTATCTAAACTGCCTTTGACCAAAACAATACTCCCAGTCTCAATGGCTACATCAGTACCTGTACCCATAGCAATACCAATATCTGCCTGCGCTAGGGCTGGTGCGTCATTGATCCCATCGCCCACCATAGCTATTTTACCTGTAGTTTCTTTTTGTAATTTTTTTATAATATCGGCTTTATCTTGTGGCAATACTTCAGCTATTACTTCATCTATCCCTAACTGATTAGCAATCGCCCGAGCGGTAACCTCGTTGTCACCGGTTAACATAATAGTGGTAATTCCCAAGGCCCGCAATCTTGTAAGCGACTCTTTAGCTTCATTTTTAACAACATCAGCCAAAGCAAACAAAGCTACTGCGCGGTTATCAATTCCCATATAAACCAAAGTTTGCCCAGCATTTTTCCATTTGGCGGCTTGCTTGGCAAAAATCACGATACTTATATTTTGCTCTCTGAATAATTTGTCATTGCCCAAAATTATTTTTTTACCGGCAATTTCCGCTTTTACACCCAAGCCAACTAAATTTTGAAATCTTTCTACTTCTAAATCATTCGTTAAATTATTCTGTCGGGCATAATTGGTAATGGCAGTTGATAAAGGATGTTCAGATAAATGTTCAACTGCGTAAGCTAAACGTAATATTTCCTCTTGGTTATCATTTTCTGCCACCTGCCATTCGTTCACAGCTGGTTCACCTTTGGTTAATGTTCCGGTTTTATCAAATACAATCTTTTTTATTTTATTGGCCCACTCTAGTGCAGTGGCATCTTTTATCAAAATTCCATTTCTAGCAGCTTTACCTGAACCTACCATCACTGCTGTGGGCGTGGCTAGTCCCAGAGCGCAAGGACAAGCAATAATTAAAATAGTCAAAGCAATATAAACTGCCAGCTGAAAAGTATTAATATCTGTCGGTATCAACCCCAGACTTGGTGCTAACCACAACCAAAATACCAAAGCCAAAACCGCTATCGTAACAACAATTGGTACAAACACACTCGCAATTTTATCAACCAATTTTTGGATTGGTGGTACACTACCTTGGGCATCACGAACCATTTTTATAATCTGAGCAAGTAAAGTTCCACTACCTACTCTTTCTACTCGCATACGAAAACTGCCAATTTTGTTGATAGTTGCGCCAATTACCACATCACCAATCTTTTTCTCTACTGGCATTGACTCCCCAGTCACCATTGATTCATCAATCGTACTAGCACCTTGAACAATAACACCATCCACGGGAATTTTTTCTCCTGGCCGAACCACTAAAATATCACCTTTAACTACTTGACTAATAGAAATTTTTATTTCTTTATCTCCCCTGACAACAGTTGCCTCTTTAGCTCCCAATTGCAACAAAGCTTTGATTGCATCGCTGGTTTGTCCTTTGGCACGAGCTTCCAGTAAACGTCCCAACAAAATAAAAAAAGTAATAAATACCCCAGCTTCAAAAAATACCTCTACTGATAAATCAGTAAAAATAAATGGAGCAAAAGTTACTATGGTTGAATACAACCAAGCCACAAAAGTTCCCAAAGCAATCAAAGTATCCATATTAGCAGATTTGACACGCAGAGCAGCCCCAGCACTTTGAAAAAATTGTTTACCACCAATAAAAATAATTGGCGTGGCAACTAAAAATTGCAATAAATAAAACAAATCAATCTGATAGCCAAACTTTTCAATTGTTAAATAACCCATTGGAGACATTGGCATATCTATAAACTCAAACATTGCTGCTACCATAAAAATCATAATCACCAAAAAAGGCAAACTAGCAAAACCCACCCACCAGACTTTTCTTTGTAAATGCAAATATTCTTGCTGACGCAAAGTTGCAGCATGATCATGAGGATCGATTTGCACTGAACTTATTTTTTTAGCTTGATTGGGATCAGCTAAAATAGTTTGGTTGGTTTCTGTGGTTATTAACCGATAACTACCAGCACTACCAACAGCTGTCATCAAATCCTTGAGAGTAATTTTATTTTCATCATAAACTACTTTCATTTGCTCGGCAGCATAATTCACCACTACTTCAGAAACTCCTTCCAATTTACCTACCATTTTTTCAATCAAATTCTTGCAAGCGGCACAGTGCATACCAACAATCGGATATATTTTAGTAATCATATAGTTTATTTAATAACTTGATAATTTTCTAAATTGTTTATTATATTTTCTACTCGCACTAATTCTTCAGAATTTAGCTGAGAAAAATACACCAAACCCTTTTCTTCACCAGGAATAAGTTTAATATCTTTTAGTTTTTCACCCCAACCTTTTTCTTCAAATTCCATTCTAATCAATGATACACAGGCATTACAATGCATACCTTCAACTTGTAAAACTGTTTCCATATTATTGAAAAGTTACAGTCAATGGTGGCACCATACCCATCGAACAAGTTATTTTATAACTACCCGGTTTTGGACTACCCAAATCAATCACGTTTTGGCCAGCTTTAAGATTGACAAAACCACTAAACAACCCACGTGCTGCCATTTGCGCACCGCAACCTAAGATTCCTTGATTATCTACCACCATTACCGTAGGGATATTAGCTTGTAGCACAGCACTACTAGAATTTGTATATTCAAAACCTGAAGCTATAATATTTAACTGTTGAACATCACCAATATCTTTTTGCTTACCAGTACCACTACTTGCTGACAAACTTTTCCCAGCATCAGGACCAAATAAAATTATTGATTCTGATTGAGAATCAACTTTGACAGAGGAATAATTTCTGATGTCATGTAAACTTGGCAGTCCCAAAACATTTAACTGGCCATTGATATTATAAATAGCAAAAAATATAATAATAATTCCTGCTATTTGAGAAAACTTAGCGGTCAGATGTGGTTTTTGTGTAAAACGATAACCAGAATAACTAATACCCGCTAGTATTGACAAAGTTCCCAAAGCAAAAAACAACATAATCAGCGCTCCAGTAAAAAAACTACCAGTAGTCAGAGCTATACCTTGAGCAATCAATGTAAAACCACAAGGTAAGAAAAAAGTGAGCGCCCCAATAATAAAAGGAGAATATTTTCCCTGCCAACTAGTTTCATTTACAATTTTGCCAGTAAAAAATTTTGGTAAGCGCAATGAAATCTTTTTTGCCCAAGAAACTTCCAACATTTGTAAAGCCAGTATAATCATTATTACGGACACCAAACCGACCAAAATAGCATAACTTGTGGCATTGTTGAAAGACAAACCACCGCCCAATAAACCCAATAAACCTCCTAAAATAAAAAAGGATGACAATCTACCTAAATGAAACAACCAGTGGGGTAAAGCTTTTTGTTTTCTACTATCGCTATCTATGTATACTTCATGCCATTTTTTCGTCATCGACAAAAGTAACCCTCCCACCAATGCTGCGCAACTAGATACTCCAGCTACCAATCCTAAAACAAAAAAAGCTGATAAAGAAGAACTGGTATTTACAGAAATAAATCTACCTAATTGCCACTTGTCTAATCCATAAAATAATAATAAAAAAATGCTAGCGAAAATCAATGTTTTAAAAAGTGTACTTAATTTTTCTTTATTTATTTGCCATTTACCTTTTTCATTGTAAAAAAGTTTTTTTATTTTGGTTATTTGTGGCTTAGTAAAAAAACTATAACCTAAATCTTTAAACTCCTGGTTAATCTCAGCTAAATCTAAATTTTGACTATTAGACATATAAACACTTACTTCGCCTTTATTGAGAGAAGCATCTACTGCTGTAACGCCAGATTTTTTCAATAATTTTTTTTCAATCAAAAGTTCACATGAGGAACAATGCATGCCCTGAACATAATAAATTTTTTGTGACATATTTTTATTTGTACTCATAAAGCCGTAATAGTTCAGTAGTAGTTTTTTGTTCTTTACCATTTCTAATTTGATTGACCACACAGTGTTTAAGGTGATCTTCTATAATTAAAAGATCGAGTTGTTTTAAAGCTTTTTGCACCGCTCGGGATTGATGGACAATATCAATACAATATGTGTTACCAGCAAGCATTTTCTCTATTGACTGCAAGTGTCCTTGGATAATCTTAATCCGGTGCAAAGCCCGTGATTTAACTGTGGTTTTCCTTCTTCTATCCATATTAATTATTTAATAATTAGTAATTTATAATTAATAATTCAAAATTTATAATTTTTATATATCCCCCCTATAGGGATATTAACATATTATTAAAATATGTCAAAACCGCCCCGAGCTTACACTCGGGGCGGATATTATATTTATTTAATCAGTAATTTTTCTTGTAGTGAAGTGGGTTTAGTAAATGGCACTTGGTATTTTTGTGAAATCATATTAGCCACGATCCGGCCTGATTCATAAATTGTTGGCAAACCGCTACCTGGGTGTGTTCCCCCGCCGACCAAATACATATCCAGATCTTCAAAATGATTGTGCGGCCGAAAATATAACATTTGCTTGATTGCATGTGAAAGATTGAAAGTGGCGCCCAAATAAACATGGGCATTATTTTCCCAATCAGCTGGCGTAATTATACGCTCAAAATCAATCTTGGCTCGGATATTTTTTATACCCAATCTTTTTTCAATACTATCCAAGGTCAATTCGCGCATTTGTTCTTTAGCCACCGCCCAATCTATTCCTGATTGATTGTTGGGTGCTGGTACTAAAACATAAAAATTTGATTTCCCGGCAGGTGCTAAAGTTTTGTCATTGATACTGGCATTGCGGACATAAAAAGATATTTCTGGTGAAAGTTTTTTATTTTTGAAAATATCATCAACATTTTGTCGGTAATTTTTTGCAAAAGCAATCGTGTGATGCGCAATATCCGGATACTCCCCCTCCAGTCCCAAATACATCATAAAAGTTGAACAAGAAAAATCTTTACGTGCTAATTTTTGCGGCGACCACTTGCGTAGCTTATCAACTGGTAATAAATTATTTATTGTATAACCAAAATCCGCATTAACTATCACTTCGTCAGCATGTTCTCTTTTGCCATCAGCTAATTCTATTCCCACCACTTTTTTACCTTTTAAAATCAGCTGTTTAACGGTTTGGTTATAATAAAAATTTACCCCGTGTTCTTTGGCTACTTTATCCATGGCGACTGATATTTCTGACAAACCTTTTTCCACGTGATAAATACCAAAAGCGTGTTCAATAAAAGGAATAATAATAAACAAAGCCGGGCATTCCCAGGCGGACATACCTAAATATTTTGATTGAAAGGTAAAACTTAGTTTCAATTTGTCTTGAGAGAAATAATTACCTAAATATTTATAGACTGATCCTAAAAAAGGTATATGCGGTATGGCTTTTAAAAAAGTGGGCTTAAAAAATTCTCTAAAATGAGTATAATCTTTTTGTAAACAAGCAAAAATATAAGGGAAGCGTTTGCTTTCTTTCTTATAAAATTTTTCTAAACCCTCAACTGACCCTGAAAAATATTTGGCAAATTCTTGTTTAGCTTTGTCTTTGTCATCATAAATATTTATGGATAAATCAGAAAATAACAGCCGGTACATCGGATCAAGTCTAGTAAATTTTAGATAATCTTCTGAATTTCTCCCAGCTTCCTGAAACATTTCATCCAAAATAAATTTCATCATCAAAAAAGTTGGCCCCAAATCAAAAGTATAACCTTGCTCACGAATAGCATCATTTCTACCACCGGGCATTGAATTTTTTTCATAAACCGAAACCTCAAACCCTCTTTTGCCTAAAATCATAGCACTAGTAAGTCCCCCAGGACCTGCGCCAACAACAATAATTTTTTTTGACATATATAAAAAATAATTCTAAATCTGTTGAAACTCCGCCACAAACTTTTTCATATCTTTAAGTAGTATAGCCTGCGGGTTACAAGCCAGTACCATTCCGTCCATATACATCAAACTTTTAATAATATCAAAAATTCCTTCTTCAAACTCCATCCCCGATAAAACTCCAAGTTTTATAGTTTGCATCATTTTTTTGGTCAAACTAATCTCACTGACAGTCTTATCTTTGAAATCACTATAAAGTTCAATAAATTTTTTGGTAAATACTTTGTATTTTTCTGCACTTAACTGTTGTTTGGACATAGCGTGTAAATAATAAGCACACTGCGGGTAATCATAATCACTTAAATATTCAAAAAATTTAAGTAAATTTAGACGAATTTTATCAGTCACTGAACCGATATAGCCAGTATCCAAAAAATAAAAATGTTTACCATCGTACATTATATTACCAGGATGAATATCACCATGAAATGTTCCTACAACAAACATGTAAAAACCGTGGATATGAAAAAATTCAAGCATTTGATCATAAGAAAATTGTTTCTTTGCCAACAACTCGTTGACAGTTGGCTTGTCTAAAAACTCACTTACCAAAATATGTTCATTGGATAAATTTGGATAAACCCTGGGAAAAGCCAAATGTGACAGGTCGAACTTATCCTTTTTATCTTCATAAATTTGCCGTAAAATTTCCTGGCCGGCTTGTTCATTGCGTAAATCAAGTTCAGCTAAAGTAGTTTTTTCTATACCTTTTAAAAGTGAAGTGGGATTGGCTACCCCGCGCAATTTAGGATAAAACCAGGTGGCTATCTGAAAAAATCTTTGTACGCTTTGTACATCTCTTTCAAATGAAGCGGTAAACTCTTTTTTGACAATTTTTACGGCTACTTCCTCGCCGCTAGTCAGTTTAGCCCGATGCACTTGCCCGATTGAAGCGGAAGCAAATGGACGTTTTTCAAATTGAGAAAAATTATGATAAAATTCATTACTAGCATATTCTACAATCAGTTTGTCAACTTGTTCTGCGGGGATTGAATTTACTCCCTGATAAAGTTTAGCCAGATGCCGACACTTTTCCTCACTTAAAAAATCTATCCGCAAAGCATGCACTTGTCCAATTTTTATTGCCAATAGTCCCAATTTTTGAATCAAATCTAAATCAGCCAATTTTGGCCCATAAATGGTTCTGATAAGTTTTATAAAATTATACCAATTCATTGATTTATTATATCAATCAGTTATAAAAATTACTATTAAAACTAAATATGATATGAAAAAAAATTTATTTCTAACACTAAGTATCATAGGCATAATTTTGCCTTATTCTCAATTTATGCAATTCACCAACCAATACGGTTTTGATATAAATCTGATGGTTCAACAAATATTTATCAATCGCATGAGTAGCGGAATTGCTTTGGATGCTATGTGGGCAGCAGTAGTATTGATAATTTTTATCTTTATTGAAATTAAAAATATCAGAGTTAAACATTTTTGGGTACCGATTGTGGGTATTTTTTTAATTGGTTTGTCTTTTGCTTTTCCTTTTTATCTATATTTACGAGCCTTAGCAAAAGAAAAAAACCTCGCTAGTTAGCGAGGTTTTAAATTTATTCAACTTGAGCACAATCTGCTTGAAAATCTTCCGGAAAATTGTATTCAATCAATAAATCACAAGGGATAATACCATTGCCATCAAAAACCAACTGCCACTCATCATCAACTAGGGCTGCAAAAAATATTCCGCCCTCGCCAGGTTCATCTGCTATACCAAACTTTACACTTCCTCGCATATGAGTGGGTGTGCTGGTGGTAATATTGATACTTATTTCATCCAAATTCCGCTCATACTTCTGAGCAAATTTTTCCTTGATTGCTTGATTGATGGCTAAATTGTCAGTTAAGTTGGGATTAAAATAACCACAAGAAAGCTCAATATTCAAATCATCACCCACTGGTTGTAATGAACCGTCAGCTTTTTCTTCAAGTTCTGCGTGACGAAAATCATAAAGACATACCATATAATTGAAATAATATCCTCGCTGCCCGCCTTCGAAACCATCAGCTAAATTGTAGGAGTCACCCGGTGATAAATTATTCAAAAAATTTTCTACTGCCAAAACACCATTCATGGTCAAATTTTCTGCCTGGTAAGATAATCCATCGATACTGACATCCACTTGGCTCTGTTCATCACCAACTATCCAGTTGAAAGATTTATTTACAGGCCCACTAAACACAATGCCCATATTTTGATTTATCACTCGCACTAAATTGGACACCACATCAGGACAAAATTCTTCAAAAAGACGTTGACATTTTTGACTTGATTCACACCAGCTATAACCAGCCGAGTTTAAACAGCCATACTCATCACGGTCAGCTCCTAGTAGCGGCACTGTTTGATCAGAAGAAGTTTCTGCCGGAGGGGGTAATTGTTTTTGATCCCAAATACGCAAAGCCCAAATGCCACCACCAACTATCAACATAGCCAGCAATATTATCATAATAATAGGAAATATCTTATAACGATTCATAATATATAAATGAATGATTAGTATCAGTATTTATTATAACTCAATTCAACCAAACATCAACGCTGCGGGTTTAAATATTAAAAGTAATCCAATTATCAACATCAGTATTCCTCCAATTAAATGCGAATAGCGGGAATATTTACTAGTTAAACCAGTAATTTGTAAAGTGGTCATCGCAATAAAAAAAACCAACAAATCATCTAGCATAAATACAAAAATATAAAGCAAAATATATAAATAATACTGCCACTGGTCCAAATTGTTTAGAGCAAGTACTTGCGTATAAACAGCAGGTAGTCCGGCTGAACAAATAAGCTCCACTAAATTGACAGCCATTGCCAGTAGGATTATCCCGCCCAAGGCCAAATAAAAACTGTTTTGCTGGGTTATTTCTTTTAATCGGCCAAAAATTTGTTGTCTCTTTGTAGAACCGGTTACCTTACATGCACCGGTTGGATTGGTAAAATATTCTTTCAAGTTATAACCACCACCAAACAAAGCCAAAAGTCCTATCAATACCCTCACCCAAACGATAAATCCAAGAAAAATTATTAAATTGAGCCAAGCGGCCATAAACAAAAAATAAACCAGGGCTGAAGCTACAATAAATGCACTACCCAAAATCCACATCCGTTTTTTGTCTTTCATCCCCAAAAGTAAGCTGATCAAAAACAACAGCACCCACATGGCGCAAGGATTAAAACCATCCAGTGCTCCTAAAATAATAGTGAGTATTGGCAGGGAAAAATTTTTTATTTCAATTTCACCTAGCCAGGGTACTTTGATTTTATCAGAATCAACTGATACAGCGACTGAATCTGAAATATCATTTGGCTCTGCTTGGGCAATGCCTAAAATTTCACCAGTTTTATCCGAACAACCTAGTTGTAAACACGCATCAACCCGGCGCTCAATCTCATCAGGCGTGATAGTTTCACTAAAACCCACCAACGGTTGATCGCCAATAATAGTAATCGGCACACCTTGAATAGAAAAACCTAAAGACTGACCGATAGCTTGCAGTGATTTTTGATTGTCTTGATTGTAATAGACTTCATAATCATAAAGTGTCAAGGCCGAATTTTCTTTAACAAATTTCTCCAAAAATGATTTCTCTTTGGCACAATGTGGGCACCCCTGCCCCCAGAAAAAATATATATTGGTTGTATTGGCCAAAATTCTAGCTGGAGTCAAAGACAAGAATAAAAATACAAATAAACCAAAAACAAATTTTTTCATAAAGATTAATTTAGTAATATTTAATTATACAACAAAATAAAAGAGTCGTCTTTAACAGACGACTCGAATTTTTACCTCCTTTCTTTTTGAAAGTTGGAAAATATTTTTTATTGGAAATAGATCCAAAAGTAAATTTTGACTATTTTTTTTGAAGTATCATAACCTGCTCCAATCAAACCCTTAAAGTAAGATGCCATGAAATCTTTAGTTAAGCCAACTTCAACTCTTTCAGGATTCTTTTCTCGATAATCATAGATAGAGGCAAAATAAAGATCTACTGGTCCATTGATAGACAAAAAATTTGTCAGAAGCGAATCTGATTCAAAAAAAGTCATAAATTTAAAAAAAGAATGACCAACAATTTCCCCGGCTACTCCATGTTGGAACTTATTGTAAAAAGTCCCCAATCTTATTTCAAAATTTTCATTTTTGAAGCCCATTCCCAAATTGGCTTCGCCCACTTGTTTTTGAGAATAAGTATAACCAATACCAACTGATAAGTTATTTCCATTTAAGGAAACATCAATACCGGGGACTACACCTGGGATTTTGCCATATGGAAATGGCTCAAAATGCGAGGCAGGACTTATAGGGGTGGGCCTGATCAGAGTAATTTGTCTCGGAATGAGACCAATTTTTGTTTTTAATCCGCAACTATTATTTTCAAACCAAAAGCTACCAAAGTACTGTTCCGGGTTTGAATACCGCACACGATAAATAAAAAAATTTTCTGAGCTGATAGAATATTTGGTTTCTAAACCAAACATGTAATCAAAATCATTGATTACATTTATTTTCTCGTCTATATTACCAGTATAAAGGATACCGGCATATTTTTTAGTAATTTCCAAATCCTGACCAAAAATTACTACTGGAGAGTAGACAACCAACAACAAGAATAACAGGGATTTCATTTTTTCTTCCTTTTTTTGATGAATATTTATTTAATTTTCAATGACCAAATTTATAGATAATTTTATCTATAACCGATCAGTATAGCACATTTTTTGGATTTTGTCAATAATAAAAATCGTCACTTAAGACGATTTTAGAAAATACTACTTCAATTACTATTTTTTCAAAATCCTTACTATTCCTTTATTAGCATCAACCTCTACTCTATCACCATCTTTCAATACTTGAGTGGCAATTTTTGTGCCGATAATGCAGGGTTTATTCATTTCCCTAGATACGATTGAGGCGTGAGAAGTTATACCTCCCTCGTTGGTTACAAAAGCTAATGCTACTTCCATCAAAGGCACAAAATCAACAGAAGTCATAGGCGCCACCAAAATATCTCCTTGTTTGAATTTACTAAAATCTTTTTTATTTATTATTACTTTTACACTACCTAAAACTTTACCTGGGTTGGCAATCGTACCTTGTAGAAACCTAGTTGATTTAACTTTATTTTTTTTAATATATAATTTATTAATTTCTCTAATAAACGGTTTTAATTCTGACTCATTTAATAAATGGTATCTTGTGTTATTATTAGCAGCAATAACACCTCGCCAGATATTGGTTGTATATTCCAATACACTATCATCATTATCATAATAAAGATGACCAATCTCGTCCGGAGTCAGTTTCAACAACAATTTCCAATCTTCTAAACCATAATCTTTGGCTATATGATGATATAAATAACGCAAAGACAAACTAGCCCGACTAAAAATATTTTTTCGGTATTCATTTAAATAAGTGCCTATTTGTAAGGCTTTGGCTTGTATAGATATTTCTTGATTATCTATATCTCTCAATAACCTTTTTCTTTTAATTAATTTCTGTCTATGAGACTTGATTAAATCATCAATCTGATGAGCACAATCATGATGTAAAACCTGCTTTAATTGATTTATAATATCTTTTATAAACCAAGGATCTTCATTAAAATTAACTGGAATAACTTGGTACATATTTAAATGCTTCCTTATCATTGAATTAAATTTTTTATTATTTTCTAATTGATTTATTTTTAGTCTATTCTGCTGTATATATTTACCTAGTCTTAGAATAGATAATTGAGAATTAAATAAAGGTGTGTGTTGGTTTGGGTAAGTTATATTTCCTATCAATAAATCTATTTCACTGATCGATTTTTGTTGGTATAAATTCTTTAAATTTTTATAAATTTTTTCATGTATTCGTCTACCTATGGCTGTTGTCAAATATAAACCTGGGGTTAAATGCTTATAAGCTTCCACAAAACTAAAATAAGAATCCTTACTAAAATCTTTTTGTAAAACTTTACTAGCTGCCAATAGATTAGCACCATGCTTATAATAAATCTTTATTAATCTATTGATCCATTTTTGTGAAGAACAATTTTTTTCTATCTGTTTATTGTAATTTTGAGTATCTAAAACATGATCAAATATGCTACCTTCTTTACCTTTTTTATTTATAAAAACTGTCCTTCTTGCTAATATGTTAAATTTTTTTAAATAAACTTCATCAATATCAGCAACAACATCCAATACAGAATGAAAAAATGAAACATTCCTAGTAACTGATATATTCCAATTAGATTTTTTAAATTTGATCATTTATTTTATTATTTCTTTAAAATCCTCACTACTCCTTTATTAGCATCGACTTCCACCAAATCGCCATCCTTTAAAACCTGGGTGGCGATTTTTGTCCCAATGATACAGGGTTTTTTCATTTCCCTCGAAACAATGGCTGCGTGACATAATATACCTCCTTCATCGGTTATAAAACTTGATGCTTTTTCCATAGCTGGAACAAAGTCAGGTGTAGTCATACTGGTTACTAAAATATTTCCTTTTTTTACCTTTTTTAAATCTTTTGTAGTATTTACAATCCGAGCTATTCCTTTGACTTTTCCTAGATAAGCAGTTGTCCCTATAATAATCTCAGTTTTGTTGATTATTTCTCTTTCTTTAAATTTATTTACTGCTAACTGTCCACTATAAATTTTTAGTTTCCCTTTTTTTAATATTAAAACGCTATTTAAAATTCTTTTTTTAATAATATTTTTTGCCTGAAGTATTGAAATTTTATTATTTAATAATAAATTAATTTCTATTGGTGTCAGGTATAAAAACTTTTTTGCTTTAATATTAAATTTTTTTTCCAGATCAATAAACAATGGCCATACTTTATACAAAGAAATAAACAATACATCTAATCGATAAGTCCTTAAATAAACAAATTCTCTGGTAATTTCAATCAATTTTATTTCAGCACTGTTTAATTGCAATTTTCTAATTGCTTTTTTATATTTTAATTCTGTTTGCTTTTCAGAGATGATGATGTCATTCTTTTCTTGTTGACCATCTCTTTTTATTTGTTTAGATAATCTGACAATCAAATCTTTTTGCGACCAAAAATTACCTTTAAAGTTATGGTCGCCAAGCCATGCCCATCTGTTTAAATGGCTGTTTATTAAATTTGATAAGTCAGATTTATTTTTACCAAGAATATTGTATAATTTGAATTCTTTTTTAAATTTTTTATTATTTTTAATTTTTTGTGCCAAATTTAAAAATTCAATTTTTTCTTGTTGAACTGCACTACGTTTTTTTGCAGAGGTAAATAAAAGATAAACTTCTTGATACTTATTATGATTCTTTTTAAAATCAATTTTGGATGAAACTATCTCATTGATTTTATTAGTTAAATATTTTTCTATGACTAAAGGCAAGTGTAGGTATGCCATGATTTTGTATAATCCCGACAAATAAATATCTAACTGTTGACCAATATCTTGGTTAATTAATTTTGTTTTGGAAAAATTGTCACTAAGTAAAATAAAATTATAAATATCCTGATAGCACTTATCAATAATTTTTTTAAAATAATTTGGATCTTTTTCTAACTTTTTGTTCAACCTTTTTCCCAATAATTCATAGGCATTGGTTATAAAATTGTCTCCATTTACAATTTTATAATCAACAATTGTATAATCAATACCTATCTTATTATAAATTCTAGATCCACCCAACAATTTTGTGGCATCCATAAAAATTGAATTATTTCTTGATAATGTTTTTTGCCATTTCATATAAAAAATATACTATTTTATTAATAATCTGTCGAATAAAAAAGCCGAACTTATTTGTTCGGCTTAAAAAAATTAATTAGTTGGTACTAAACAGTACCCTTTTCAGCAACTCCAGTTGCTACGACTTCTTCAATACTGATAATTTCATTTTCTTCAATAATTACTTTGTATACGGCAGCTGATTTGGCATCAGCAAAGCCTAACATGATCATTGATGGTCTGCCAGCGCAGACAACGAAATTATCAGGTAGCGAAGCTACCAATGTTTTTGCAGCAGAAGAAGTATCATCTAAGGAAGTATATTTATCTGGATCAACGGCAATTCCGCTGGTTAAAAGAATAACCTTTTTTTCATCAATTACTTCCAAAGAATTACCATCCCCAATAGTACTAGAATAACGAGTTGGCTCAAGTTCAAGTGCCAATGCAACATCAATATGACGTTTCCCGGTACCAGATAAAACTATGGAGGGATTTTTTGGAACTAAATTTTTTAAAGCATTTACTTCTATAAAACCTTCTGGTGTCATTCCTGGATCAGGAATATTAGAAAGTTTCCTTCCATGAGTAACAATATAACCGGTTTTCACTACTAACTCCTATAATTTATTTATGATTATTTATTTAATTGTTCATTTACCAAACATATTATGATAGCACATTTTTTGGATTTTGTCAATCCTTTTGAAAAACAACCAAAATTAAAAAACAACGGATTTTTAGCCGTTGTTTTTACTAAAATATATTATTACTTCTTTACTTTCTTTTTAGCCACTTTTTTAGATTTGGTCACTGGTAATTCCTTTACTATTTTTTTAACTTTGGGAATAGCAACTATTGGTTGCGGTTGATTGCTTAACTCAACTACTTTAATCAGTCGTTCCATTTTCTCATTTAACAACACCAACTGCTTTTTTACTTCATCATTTGACCCACTACTGACAGCTGGTTTATTGGAAAAGCTTTTTTGAGCAAACCTATATCCCCCGCGATTGTCGCCACCACTTTTTTTACTGGCAAAACAATTATCACAATAAACTGGTTTATCACCACTGGGGCGAAAAGGTACTTGGCATGTTTTACCACATTGATCGCAAACGGCCTGATGCATAGAAACCGGACCACGGTCTCTTCCTCGTCTATCATCACGACCTCTAAAACCTCCTCCGCCAAAACGTTTCCCGCCACCTCTTTTAAAATCTCCCATAAATTAATGTTAATTATTATAGTATATTGAGTATGCGCGTATTTTTTATAAAAAGCAATGATTAATTCTACTACATATGTTGACGGTTTTATATAAAAATAGTAGCATATTTATATTGTTCATTTATTATATTATTCCGCAGGTTTCTTCAGTCGGTAGAGGTCAGGTTGGACTGGATGTCCAAACTGACGGCTGTGTCAGCCAGTTGCTCACTGATATGAAGTTGCCTCGCGGTAATTTGTTCTTTGCTTATTTTAATATTATTCCGCGGTAGCTCAGTCGGTAGAGCAACTGGCTGTTAACCAGTGGGTCGTCGGTTCGAGTCCGACCCGCGGAGCCATATGGGATGAACGGACGCAAAACGTCCGTTTTTCTCTTTATTCACGGGCTGAACCAGATGTTCGAAAATCTTATTTGGGTCTATTTTCTCTCCTATCAGTTCTCCCACGTGGTCAAAGATGATCTTGAACGCTTTGTGATACGAAACCTGGGCGATTTTGCCGTTTAACGTGGCGTTCGAAAATACGAGCGACAGTAAAAGTCTTTTATCGTCCACCATCTCCTCCGTGTCACGGTTGATGTAAATTCTCCATGCCTTTTTGGCCACCTGCAAAACCGTGACGCCCATTTCGTAATATTTCAGGTTGGCGTCCTTGTGCTTATTCAGCGTATCGAGTATCTGTTCCTGCTCGACTTTGTATTGCTCGAATTTCTTTTTATAAAAGTCCTCGCTGATTTTGTCGTCGATCTTGTCGTCATAGAGCTTATCCAGCCTTTGCGTGGCTACTTCATAGCGGCGGTTAAGCTCGCCGGTGGCTTTATTGCGGAATTCTATCTCCTCGCTATGGCTTTCTTTCAAAGCTTCTTGCACCCAGTTGAGCATATTCTCTACGGCTTGCTCGTTTTTCGGGTTGAGCGAGTTGATTTTCTCAAGCATCTGTACGTCCACCGCTTCCTGCCGCACAAATTCGCGTTTGGTGCAGTTTTTATAATGATTGCAATGGCCGTACCAGTGACCTCGCTGTATCTCCCAAGTGATCCGGCCTTTGCATTCATCGCACCGGAAGACGTTTTTAAAGAGCGGATTGTGCTTGAAGTATCTTGGCGTGCCGTTTGTATGCATGATTTCCTGGCACCGGTCGAATAATTCTTTCTTGATCAAGGGTTCGTGTCCGGCTTTGGTTACTTTGCCATCCCAACGGTTCATGCCGTAATAAAACGGATCGCCCAGAAGCTGGTGGACTCTTGAGTGGCTCACTTTGTTGCCTCCCCGGGACCGCAATCCTTCCTCGTAGATGACATCGGCCAGCTTCTTGGTCGAGTAGCGGTTCGTGGCATACAGATCAAACATCCGTTTGACGAGCGGCGCTTTATCCGGATCAAGCACGTGGATTTTGTGTCCCTTCTCGCCGATGGTTTTATATCCGAGCGGCGGCTTGGCCGGAAGCCATCCTTGAGAGAGTTTTTCCTTTTGACCTTTCTTTACGTTTTCGGAAAGAAGCCGGATGTAATACTCGGCCGTAGCCACTTTGACGCGCCACATAAACCATTCGTGCGATTTGGAGTCTTTGTGAAGCGTGCAGTTTTCTTTTACCAGATGGATTTTGTGATCGTCGCTCTCCAATATCCAATTATCGATCACCGGCACATCGGCAAAGTTTCTGGTCAGCCGATCGGTGGTTTCCACGAACACGGTGCTGATCTTAGCTTTGCTTACGAACGCCATCATTTCGTGGAAGATTTTGCGCTGAACCTTACCGGCGGCCGACTCTTGGATAGCAAAAACCTTCATGAGCTCGTAGCCGTTGCGGTCGGCATAATCACGAAGGAGTTTTTCCTGGGCTGGAAGCGAGTATCCGGTATCCTCCTGATCCTTGGATGAGACACGGGCATATCCTACGGCTTTCGGCGGTTGATTTTCATTCATTGTCATAGTCATTTTTTGTTAATAATTATTTGTTCGAATACGACCTTTGGTACCCAACACCCTATACTAATTTTTATGACAAGCTAAGCGGCAGTTGCCCACATTCTCTAAAAACACCGCAGTTAACTGTAAAATCCTGTAATTATTCTGTTTTTTGCTCATTTTGTTGGGTTTTACCGGGTTTTGTCGGGTTTATTTTTTCCATTTTTGGTGTTAGTTAGTGTCAGTTAGTGTTAGTTACTTTTGTTCAAAACGTTGCCGTTTATTGCCGAATCTTGCCGAAAACCGGTGGTATCTGGTGGGTTCTGGTGAGATGTTTATTTGCCTCGCATCGTCATTTTATCCAGTAAATCGGCCTTCATCCGGCGGATTTCCTGTAATTTCTGCGAGCCACCGTTATTTTCTTTATAATTTTCTTTAATTTCTTTTAAACCCTTAACTTCTATATCACCGCCGTCCGAGGCAGTCTGCTTCCCAAGCCGATCGGTTTTAGATGCAGATTGGCTTCCGTCCTGCATGAGATGTAGGACGGAAAGCAGAGTGATACTCCGAGGTTTGAACTTGGCATCCTTGCCCCGGACTTTCGTGATCGCGATAAAGCACCACTCCTCGAGCTTAGTGAGGCACTTCTTAATTGTCCGCCAATCTTTGAGGCCGGAGTACGTGAGAAGCGTTTTGTTGGATGCTTCTATGGTTTGGCTCGCCTTGTTGGAAGCAATCTCGGTTAAGGCGCAATAAACATTCCGCAGGTTGCGGTAAGCATCATCGCTGATATGTTTATCGAGCCACTGCTTCCGCATATACCGCAAAGCCGGCTTATCCTGATAAGCAAACGGCGCTTCGCGGTAGTCGCGGACTTTATGATTTTTATTTTGCTGGTTCATCGTCATATGGCACTAAAAGCTTCCGGCCGCTCGTGATGTCCTCGACGTAGAAGCGCATCAAGGCATCGTAAAAGCCAAGCAGGTTGAAAGCGATATCGTGCAAATCGCGGTCATCGACCTCCTGGCCGAAGTCTTTTTTGAGGATAGCGCGGAGTTTTTCCAGCGTTTCCGGTTGTAAGTTCACAGGTCTTAGTCCTCGGCATAAATCCGTACTTTGACCTGCTTCAACTGGTTGAAAAACGCTTGAGGCTCGACTTGAAGTTCGCGGCTCCAATATCGCTTCACCAGAGAATCCAGCTCATGGCTCTTGCCGAAGCAGAAGAGCACCTTGTGCGGATTTCCCCGATCCACGACCTCAAGAGAATCAGGAATAAATAATAAAAGCACCGCGACCAATGCCAGATCGGCGGTTTTGTAATAATTGTTTTCCATATGCTGGCATTTTCATCGTCATTAACTTCCTCTCACACACTTTTATTTTTGCAAACGGGATCGGGCTTCTTGAATACTGCGAGCGTATAGTTGCAAAACAAAAAAGCGGCTGTTTCTGCCGCTGATCTTGAGACTTATTAACTACACTAGAACTACACCTGTTTTATTTTGTACTCCGGATTGATTTTGTAACCGCTCACGGACCGGCCGGTTATGAAATTATCAACGCCAAGATTGTACTTTGCTTTGCGATTGATCATGAGCTTGGCATTGTGCAATGCTTTCCGGTTTTTGCTTCCGGTAAGCTCTACCAGCTCGTCTGTCGGCACGAATGTTTTACGCTCAAGTAAAATCCGGACGATCTTTTGTCTTTGCTTTTCTTTGCCCATTTCATAGCAATGTTTGGCTTTCGGCTCTCGGTATAAGTCGCCGTCGCTGGAGAAATAGATGACTTTCTTTTTATCTGTCGGTTTCGCTTTCTTGGCGGCTAGTCCGTAGGCCGCGCCCTCGGCCGCCATGCGAGCAATGCTCTTTTCCAAGTCTGCAACTTTGTTTATGGCCGTCTGATACGCTCGGGTCATAGCTTCCACGCTTTGCGTATTACGGTTCAATGCTTTGGTCAGGTCTACAATAGCCGGATCACCAGTCTTTACGATGTCCTGCGGATTCTCTATATTCGCAAAATCTTTGAGAGCAGACCGTAGCTCGCTAACGACAGCAGAAATGGTAAATGGATAGGTGCTCGTCTTGGCGACAGTCCGTTTGATATTGAATTTGTACTTGGTAGCCAGCGCGGCCTTTTTCATTTTCATAGTCATCTTTCTATTATTATGACAAAACGCGGCGATTTTGACAATGAAAAATGAAAGCGGTAAAATGGTATCAACGGCTAAAATAATTTTATGAGTGACATCGAAAAACTTTTCACCATTGAGGAAGTCGCCGAGATTTTAAGAGTCCATACCCGGACCGTTACCCGGTATATTGAGGCTGGCCGACTTAAGGCGTCAAAGCTTGGGGTCTGGCGGATCAAGCAGTCTGATTTAGACGCATTTTTGGAAGAAACGAGTAACGTTAAGAAAAAGAAGAAATAAATATGGCATCACTAAATTGGATTGGAAAAGAGGCAGTCTCAAACCACGATAAGGAGGTGCCTTTTAAGTTGCTCAAAAAAGTTAAGACAGCTTCAGTTGGCGACAACTCTCAAAATCTAATAATCCACGGAGATAATCTTGAGGCTCTTAAGGCACTCATGCCTCATTATGTTGGGAAAATAAAATGTATCTATATCGATCCTCCGTACAACACCGGAAATGAAGGTTGGGTATATAACGATAAAGTAAACTCGCCGAAAATTAAGCAGTGGCTTGGTAAAGTTGTCGGCCGAGAATCCGAAGACCTAACTCGCCATGATAAATGGTTATGCATGATGTATCCGCGTCTCAAGCTCATGCGAGACTTACTTGCAGATAACGGATTTATTTTTGTCTCCGTAGATGACAATGAACACTGCAATCTTCGTGGTGCAATGGACGAGATCTTTCTTGAGAAAAATCATATTACGACTATTGCGTGGCAAAGAAAAAAAGAGAGTTCAAATGATAGCAGAAACATCTCTGTGAAAGCAGAATATATTGTGGTATACGCACGGTCAGAAATTGCCCAGTTAAACTTACTTTCTTTAAGTGAATCCTATATTGAGACCGCTTATAAATTACCCACCAAAGAATTCCCTCATGGGAAGTGGAGGCCTGTTCCTATAGCCACGACAAAAGGACATAAAAGTGGTGGATATACTTATGAGATTGTCACGCCTTCCGGTAAAAAGCATAAAAGAGAATGGGCTTATCCCGAGGAAAGTTATAAGCGTCTCTTAGGTGAAGGAAAAATATATTTCGGAAAAAGCGGTGATGGGGTTCCTCAGCGTGTTATTTACGCGCACGAAAGCACGGGCATACCAGCAAGCAATATTTGGACGGATGTAGCGACAAACAAAGAAGGAAAAAATGAGATAGTAAATTTATTTGGAGATGGTACTTTCGAAACGCCAAAGCCCGTAGGGTTAATTAGAAGAATTTTGGAACTCGCAACGGAAAAAGATTCGTTAATCTTAGATTCCTTTGCTGGCTCTGGCACAACCGGTCATGCGGTGTTGGATTTGAATAAGGAAGATAACGGAACTCGTAAATTTATTATGGTTGAAATGGAAGACAAAGTTGCAAAGGACATTACCGCTGAACGGGTTAAGAGAGCGATTAAGAAATACGATTATAAGGATGGCTTCGAGTATTGCGAATTAGATAAGCCGCTCTTTAATGAGCACGGCCAGATTGAGGAAACATGTGATTTCCGGCAATTCGCAACGTATATTTACTTTACTGAAACGCAAACCAACATTGATCCAAAACTGATTAATGAGAATTATATCGGAGAACTCGGTACGACTGAGTACTACCTGCTTTATCAAGGAAAGAATAAGAACGATCTCAATAAATCTTTCCTGAAGAAAATCAGAAAAACCGATAATAAGAAGGTCATTTATGCGGACCGGTGCTTGATCGACGACGAAACGCTTGCTAAGCATAACGTCGTGTTCAAGCAGATACCTTATGAAGTAAAAGTCTATTAATACTATGGAACTAAAACGCTACCAAAAAAATACATTAGAGACGCTCGAGCAATTCTTGAAGGAATTGCATAAAGCTGGCTTGAAGTACGCCTTCATGGGCATTACGGAAAAGCCGTACAGAGCTGAAGCTTTTGGCGAAGTTCCATTTGTCTGCATTAAAATTCCTACCGGGGGTGGCAAGACATTGGTTGGCTGTCATGCCGTAGAAAAAATAATGAGCGGTGCCCTACAGAACAAATTGGATCGTGGCATAGTTCTTTGGTTTACACCGTCCGAAGCCATCAAGACACAAACACTTAAGAAATTTAAAGATCGCAAAGATTGGCATCGCAGGGCGTTGGACGAAGCCTTTGATAATAACGTTAAGGTGTTTTCAAACGAGGAGGCTCTTACCATTCGCAAAGAAGACGTAAACGGAAACCTTTGTATTATTGTTGCCAGCCTTGAGGCATTCAGAAAAGAAAAAACACTCCAAAATAAATATAAAGTCTATCAGGAGAATGGTGCGCTCTTAGATCACTTTGAGCATATCGAGGAATCAGATTATCTCGAACGAGATAGTGAAGGAACCGTTGTTAATTCTCTTGCTAATGTCGTCCGGTTAAGCAACCCACTTGTGGTTATCGATGAGGGTCATAAAACGGCTACTAAACTTTCGATTGATTTCCTCAAAGACCTTAATCCCAGCTTTATTATTGAATATACCGCTACTCCACGGGATAACAGCAACATTCTCGTTGAGGTTCATGCTTCCGAGCTGAAAGAAGAACAAATGGTGAAGATCCCCATCGTTCTCGAGAGCGCCGCGCAGTGGCAGAACGCCATTATCCGCGGTGTTGAAAAGCGCATTGAGCTAGAGAAGGATGCAAAGAAAATTAAAGGCGAGTATATACGGCCTATTGCATTGCTTCAGGCACAGCCAAAAGATGAAAATATCACTGTTGAGAAAATAAAAGAATTTTTACTCGAACGGAAGATACCTGCTGAACAGATCGCAATAAAAATCTCAGGAAAAAACGAACTCGAGAGAGTAGACCTCTTCGACAGAAAATGTCCGATACGTTACATCATTACAGTAAATGCCCTAGCCGAAGGATGGGATTGTTCCTTCGCTTATATTCTTGTTTCGGTTGCGAACCTTGGCTCAAAAATTGCTGTTGAGCAGATCATCGGGCGCATCATTCGTTTACCGTACGCCAAGAAAAAAGCCAATGAAGACTTTAATAGAAGTTATGTCTTTGCTTCTGCTAGGAACTTTAATGAGGCAGCAAGCCAAATTATTTCAGGCCTTGAGACTAACGGCTACAGTAAGGCAGATATCATAGGTGCGGATAAAAAGGACGCTTCGTATGAGTTGGAAACCAAAAAGGCGGTTTCTGACACGCTCAAAATGCCGATGGTGGCTTTGGATGGTGAACTGTTGTCATTTGAAGACTTGATTGGTAGTGATTTTGAGTTGTCAAAGCAGGATTACAAATTTGAGTTCCAGATCCATTACGATAACGACGGCCGAGCGATCATTGATATCAAAGAGGATGAATGGATGCGCGGCAAGCAGATGTTTTTGAAGCTAAGTTATTCAGACAAAAACTTCACTAAGAATGAGTTGGTGCAATGGCTTGATAAAAAGCTACGTTTCCCGCTTTTAGAAAAATCAGACAAGGTTGGTTTTCTCGATAAAGCTATTGAGCACCAGCTTAAAACTCATACACTTTCCGAACTTTCAGTAAATCGCTACGTCTTAGCTGATCGCTTGAGCGAGGTTATCAACGGCATCCTTGAGGAATATGCCAAGAAAAAATTTGATGCTCTGTTGCAGAAAAAGAAAATCGTCACTGAACAGTTCGAGGCATTTCCGGCTGTTATTACTCTCAAGCGACCAGAGCCGAAGGAGTTTAACAAATGCTATTACGAGAAAATCGATAAATTGAATGGTGAAGAGCGTGAGTTCGTTGATCGTCTCGATCTCGACACCTTACCCAATGTTAAATATTGGGTTCGTAGCCGCGAGAAAACCGATCCGTTTTATATTCAGGGTTGGAAGCGAGGAAAGTTTTATCCGGACTTCATTGCGGTCACTAAGAAGGGCGCAATCGTAGCTCTTGAATGGAAGGGTGCGGACCGGATAAGCAACGAAGATACGGCATACAAAGTTGAGATCGGTGGAATGTGGTCGAAGCTTGGCAAAGGAAAACTATACTTTTTCTTGGTGCATACGGGGAATGTTGAAGAAGTGCTGAAGGAAGTTAAAGAATTGTAAATCCTGTAATAAATGGCTAATGAGAATCTTGCAACAAAAGGACCTTCTCCAAGTGACCTGATAGAACAAAATTCTAAGCAGATCTTTGAGTCAAAGTTACCGCTGACAGGTAGAATATTTATCTGGTATCCAGACAAAAATCCTAATACTGACGGTCACATTGAATTTCTAGGAGAACATGGTTCTACAACTGTTAAACTGTTTTTCCAATTGAAAAGCAGTGAGCAGGATATTGCATATCATGATTGCGATCGTTCCTTTTTAAATTATTGTTATCAATCTGCTGAACCAACTTTTATAGTTTTTGTTAATATTCCCCAAAAAAAAGTTTACTGGGAGCACATTACTCAGTCTTACATTGAGGATGTGCTTGGCGTAAAAAATTTGACCGATTTTAATCAACAAACTAAAAGGATAAGTTTTTCAGAAGAAAAACTCATAGATAATAATGCACAAAAACTTATTGAGGAATGTAGGAAACATTATCAAGATAAGTCAAAAGTAGAGGCAGAAGTACAAAGCAATATTTCCGCAGAGCAAAAGCAGATCGATATTTTAACCGATGGGGCGCAAAAAGAAGAGGGTGTTGATTACGACATAATAAGAAAAAAGTTCGCCTCGTTGCTTGGTAACATGACCGATAAGATGATGTTATATTTTGCTCTGGTTCATATTCTCAAGCCATTTTATTTAGATCAAAGAGGAGAGAAAAAACGCAGAATACTCCTGAGATTCTTGCAAATAACTGATTCTCAAGAACGATTTCTAATAGAAAGCCTGATAAATGCGAATTTGCTAGGGAGAGTTGGCGAGTTAATTTTTCCAATACGCAAAGAAGAAGCAGTTTCCGTTATTGAACGTTACATTGATAATGGCCAAGTTGATCTAGCAGAAATAACGCAATTATTCTCTCAAAATGAAGATTAAACCAGACAAAAACTTAATAGCGACATACATGTCGCTCAGTAGCAAGAAGGCCGATGAATATCTGGCTAATTTAGCGAATCAAATAAAAACAGAAATTCAGAACTCATCAGATTATGATGAAATTTTTGAGTATTTGGAATTACTTGGAGAATTTGTTTATAAAGCACCTAACGAAACTACTCGGATCGTAAGCCACATTGTGGATAAAAAACCCAATCCTCCAGCCACTCACAAATCTCCATTCGGTGAGTTTGAAGGAAAGTCATACAAGGACTTGATATTGAAGTGTATCGAACTACTTGGTCATATCAGATATATTGCTCCGGATGATGTCTTGAAATTAATTGCGCAGCTTTCGCTATCAGAAGACCAAAATATAAAAAGCAAAACTCTAGAAGCCTTAAAAAAGTTTGCTCAATACGATTTTAATGTCCTTACCAAGAGTAAAATTGGTTATGGAGCACAGAGAAAGGCTCTTGATTTCATCCTTGCATGGACCCGTGATGAGCAATTTCAACATATTGATTTTGTTGAAAAAGTATTAAGAGAGTTGCTTAGCGCTTCTGTAGAAGGAACCACGTCAGGATTAAACGATGAAGCACAGTATACAATAACGATGCATTTTGGTGCTGTCTCGCCAACAGATTTTTTGAAGAAATTGCGCCGTGAGGTAATAGATCTTGTATATGAGTTATATTCAACAACCAAAGATTCAAAATTAAAATTAAAACTTGTAGAGATTCTTGATGAAACAACACGGACTCCCTCAAATGTAGCTTATGGAGATGATGTAGCTCAAATGATTGTTGATGATCTTAAATATCTAACTGGAATTTATCGTAAAATCATCTTCCCAGAAACCGGAAAGATGAATGATCATTTAGGCATCATTGCCACTGTTGAGGAGCGACTCTATTGGATTAACAGAAGCGAGAAAAGGCGTGCTGAAGAATCGGAACAACTACGTCAAGATATTTTGAATGACGAACTGTATCATCTTTTCAGGTTACTTGTTGGGGACCCTGTTACATATCAGGAACAGGAAGGTTGGAATACGGCTGAAAAAAATAGAGCCGAAGAGACTGAGCAAGTCATAAGCTCAATTGAGGAAACTGAAATTGAAAAATGGCTTGAAAAATTTAATAAAATTGCTTCTCAGCATGTGCTTGTTGATGAGTGGAAATTTAACCCCTTTAAAGGACTTTTAAGAAAGCTTGCTGAAACAAAACCTATTGTAGCTGAGAAAATCTTAGAAAGTGTGTTCGTAAGCAATGCCCCTCTCAAGCATTTTACTAGCAGCTTCTTGGATGGTTTTAGAATGGGTTCCCATTTCAAACAATGGGATAAATTTATATCGAAAATCATTGAGAATAAAGATACTTCTTTGATAAGTGGGATAGTTTTCTCTCTTAATCTTCCCGCTGATGCAGACTTACAGAAGCTTATGAGAGAAGAGGATATTGATTTACTTAAAAAAATAGCAAATCGAGTTGACCAATTTTCATTCCTTGATCAGGAAGATGACCGGGTCCTGTTATATGCCCTCTTTAATACTTTGTCTCGTAATTTCCAGCGCGCCCCTCAAAGCATTGAGCCGCTAATTGTAGAGCAGATAAAGAAACACCCTAAATATTTGGGTATGTTTTTCTCTGAGTTATCAATGATTACTCATAGGAAGTGGATCGATATCAAAAATCTACAACCCGAAACCATTGCTTTTCTTGAGGAGAAAATTGTTGAGCTTCCTGATGTTGATTGGCACGTTCAAGAGCTGTTGTTAGAAATCGGACAACAATATGGTCTTGGCAAAGTACTGGACGTGTTTATGAATAGAATTAAAAAAGATGCAGAGAAAGATAAAAAGAAGCCACGACGTATTGGTGACGATAGGTATGAAGTGATTCCTTACCATTTCAACCCAGACTTAAGTGCGTTTATTACTGAGCACGAAGACTACATAAAAATTGCTGGCAGTTGGGTTGCTGAAATGACTACCGACTGGAGT
Organism: uncultured Gammaproteobacteria bacterium; assembly: GCA_964620905.1. Lineage (GTDB taxonomy): Bacteria > Patescibacteriota > Patescibacteriia > S139-126 > S139-126 > CAZUKA01. Next base: position 538,331 of record CAZUKA010000001.1, read on the forward strand.
GGCTACAATTGGCACGTTAGTCATTTTCTACAAAGGAATGGTAAAGGGTTTGATGAAATCTTGGCCTCTCTTATAGAGAAAGGTGATGACGAGAGCTTATTGAAAGCAGCTCGTGCTATGCATTCTATTGAAGGAACTAATTTTGATTTGTGTATTGAAATAGTACGCCAAACTGATAATAAAAGAGTTTTAAGTCAGGTCGACAGCAATATGTACACAACTGGTGTCGTGTCAGGTGAGTATGGACTAGCGGAAGCCTATGAGGCTAAAGCAAAAGCACTAGAAAAATATAAAAATGATGAAAGTAAACGAGTTATGAAATTTGCGGAAAGAATGATAGTAAGTTTTCTTGATAGTGCAAAAAGAGAACGCCAGCGCACGGACGAAGAAAAACAGCTAAGAAAAATTGAATTTGAGGAATAAAAGTATGGAAATCGAATCAAAAAAACAAATTCTTGAACGGCGGAAAGAGATTGAGCAGGAACTCGTGGAAAAGCTCAAAGAGACCGAGAGTGATTTTACTTTGGATCATGTCCGGGATGCTATTTATAACGAGGAAGAAAGCGACGACATGATGAAAGTTGTTGCTATGTTTGATGGTTCGACTTCGCTCACCACAGGTCGCGGTGGTGATGCCACCGAGCTTGAAAATGTGCTCGAGTTGGTCAGCGATGCGTGGAATTATTTTCCGCACAAAGTACTCGGTGGCATCTCTCCGGCCGAGAAATTATTAGAGCATCACAATAAAACTAAAAAATAAATATGAAAATCAACAACACATTCAAACTCATCATCGCAATAGTTGTTTCTGAGCTGGCAGGTATCATCGGTTCGGTGTTTACGACTCCGTCTATTGATGGCTGGTACTCGACGCTTGTTAGGCCAGCACTTAATCCTCCGGCATGGGTATTCGGACCCGTCTGGACGACCCTCTTTGCCCTTATGGGCATTGCGGCGTTTCTTGTTTGGAAAAAAGGATTGGATCGCAGGGATGTAAAAATCGCTCTCGGCATATTTCTCGGCCAGCTAGTGCTCAATACACTCTGGTCAATCATCTTTTTCGGCCTGCATTCTCCGGGCGGCGCGTTTATTGAGATCATATTCCTCTGGCTTGCCATTCTTACTACGATCATCGCTTTTGCACGTATCTCGAAACCGGCCGCCTGGCTTCTTGTGCCATATATCCTCTGGGTCAGCTTTGCCGCGTATCTTAATTACTCTATTTGGATGTTGAATTAAACATATGGAACACTACAAACACACTCAAATTGGTTATCTGATGATCTTTATAACGCTCATGGTGCTGGTCTTTTTCGCATGGCTTCAGATTACGGCTAGAGCCGAGCCGCCCTCTGTTGATTCAGGTGCAAATTTTGCTATGACAGCCGTCATGGTACTGGTAGTGCTTATTCTTGCATCTTTCGGCTGGCTTACCGTGAGAGTTGACGAACAACATGTGGCAATCAAGTTTGGCTGGGGAATATTCCGCAAAAAATTCTCAACAAGTGAGATTGCTTCGGTCGCGCAGGTAAAAAATCATTGGTATTACGGATGGGGCATCCGATTGTGGTTTTGGCCGAAAATGTGGATTTATAATGTCTCCGGCTTTGATGCCATAGAGCTGACTATGAAAAACGGAAAAATCTATCGCATCGGCACTGACGAGACAGAAAAACTTGAGTCCGCAATCAAGCGAGTCATATTTGCTTAACTTTTCAGAAATTAAGCAAATCGTCCCAGGCTCTCAAATTTCGTCCAATGGCTTGGTGAGTCTGCAACATGGGTCAAACGTCTAGCCCGGGGACAAAGCTCGCCCCCGGGGCAAACAAACGGCAATTCCGGTGGGTTCTAAACGTGTTCGTATTTGGCGAGTAAACCTTTCATCTGGTCGAGCATAACCGTCGGGTATTTGTACTCTTTGATCCAGTCAAACGCTCGAAAGTCACGGAGAAGGGCGAGCCATGAAAATTGCGTCACCATTAGGTGGCGCTATTTTCATATCTGGGAGGATGAGAAGTTTATCCCGCCAACGGCGGGAAGTCCGACCCGCGGAGCCATAACAAAGAACACCACATTTATTGGTGTTTTTTGTATAGGGCAAGTGAAGGTTATAATCAAACTTTATAATTTTGTGTATAATTATACATAGACCTTAAATTTAATAATTAAGTTGTATAATTATGTGGGAATTATTTATTGATATTTTAGCTAGTTTATGCTCATTTGTGCTCTCAATATCTATTTTTATTATTTTGCCGATCGCATTATATAGAGGTATTAAGAAAAAGAATTGGAAATTATTAAGAATTGTTTTATTCACGATCATTTCATCTGCCGGTATTTATACTTTACTCATCTTTTCTATATTACCATCATTAATAAATGAGCCTATTAAAACCCAAAGTAGTGTAGATAATTTGTTACCTATGTACGGTGGAGAAAATCGAATAAAAACATCTTCTCAAATAGAAGCAGACGAAAAATTTATATCAGAAATGATTGACATTGCAGGAAGTAGAGAGGAAGCGGCAGAGGGTATCGTAAACGGAGCTTGGGAATTTTTTGAGCAGGGTGATATTGATATAGCGATGAAAAGATTTAATCAAGCTTGGCTACTAGACCCACAGAATATAGAAGCTTATAAGGGCTTCGCCGCAATTTTAGAAAAGAGAGGTCAGCCTGAAGAAGCACGAAAGATGCTACAAAAAGCTCAAGACGTTAGTACTGCAAAGTAAAATATAATATATATTAATAAAAACTATTGTTATATGGAGAGTAGGGTAGACTAGAAAGTATATATTACACCACACCGCTGGTTCTAATTTTCTCCACATTATGAAATATACCTAATGAAGGTAGTTAAATTTTTTAGTTCCTAGCGACCGTGTTGTTTAGTAATAGTTTGTCAGTTATAATATAGAATACTCCACTAAGGGGTATTTTTGTGAAAATGTTTTTTTATTGACAAAACAGTAAAAGTGTAACGTTTTTTAAATAACTGCCCATTATATAAATGTATAATTGTGTTAATAATTAACAATAAAAATATGGATAAAAAAATGTATATAAATAGCACCATAGGTCTTGCTATTTTGACCATATTTATCCCAAGAGTTCTTTTATAGTAACTTTTTCTCAATCTGTTACAATTACTAATATATACACATCCTATCCAGACATTCTAAACTAATATAATTTATTTCAATTATCACCTAAAGGCTTAACTATTTGTTAAGCCTTTTTAATTATTTAAGTTATATTTATTTAACTCTTTCTTACTAATTTTTATGGATAAATATATCCTAGTAAGTTCGGTAAGTATGTAATCTGTGGAGCCATACAAAAACCACCAATCTTTATTGGTGTTTTTTGTATATCTGGATTACCATTTCAAATTTCATAATATGTTTGACGAATTATAAATATATGTTAGTATAATTTATTACATAAAAAGCTATTTAACAATTCAAAAAATATATTTATTTAAAGAGGAGGTTCTTATGTGGTATTTAATCTATAAATTGCTACGCCCTATCTTACCAATCTCAAGTGGTCTAGCTGCTTGGATAGTTTCTCAAGCTTGTGGTGCTAATATTCAATCATCCATAGCTGCTGCCGCATCTATTGGAACTGGTACAATCGGAGCTAGTTTTTATCATTATGGTGGGGCAAACTGGATGTATGCTCGCAAATCCGAACGATTAAAATTTTCTGATCCTCAAATCATTATGTTGATCGGACTAGCTATTTGTTGTTTATCTATTGCTATTGCGATTCAATGGTTACCGAAACATTGTGTGTATATTGCTTTATTCAATACTATTGCAGTTGCTGCCTACTCAGCCAAACTTTCTTCACATTGGATTACTAAAAATCTCACTATGAGCTTAGTTTGTGCTACCCCTGTAGCCATAGGCTGGCAAGCAGGAAATGTCACCCACCCGATAGTACCTTGGGCACTTGGGATAGCAATACTAGCTCATCTGGCAAGAGAGATGATTAAAGACGTCAAAGATATTATTGCCAATAATGGAAAACGTATTACATTACCTATGGTATTAGGGACAAGTAGAGTACTTCAAATTTCCGGCAGTTTGCTGATAGCGGCTGGGGTAATGATTATTTCCTTACTACAGTTTACTGGGAGTATATTTCAACAGTTTATGATAGCTTTATCAGTAATAATATTTCTCTTCACCGCTAGTCATCTCATAATTCATAAACAGGCGATGCAAAGTGAAACTGCGATTACTATAGGTATATTTTTTATCTTGCTGGCATTAATATAGATTATATTTATATATTTAGACTGTCTATCAAGGCAGTCTTTTTATTTAGTTAAGTAAACAAATTCCTATAATTAATAAGATAATTGACAATTATTGAAACTATAATTAAAATAGTTTATTAGTCCTTTATATAAAATATATAAACAAATCAGGAGAAAAAATGAACTGCCAAAAAAAAGATTGTCTAGGGACAATAAATACTGATATCAACATAAATTTACAAACTGGCTGCAACTGCTGCTTTGGCCGAGCTTTAGCTCACCCCTGTAACCAGTGTGGTCGTCTGCACTGGTCAGAAAGTGGTAATCTGGTTTTCAACCGAGCAGAAGAAGCTGCTTATCTTGAAAACGGACAAATAGTCCATAAACAACAATCACAAAAATAGTTTAACAAAACCAAGCAAATACTTGGTTTTTTTATTTTCTTTTCTACAAAACTATTTACAAAAAAAACAATAACTGCTAGAATAATAAATCTTTCATTAACAATAAACAAAGGAAATAATAATGGAAAAAAACAACCAACCTATTGTTTTTCCGTCACTGTCAATCGACTTTCCCAAAAAGATCTATCATGAGATATATGAATTGACAAACAGACAAAACAGTTCCTACCAACATCCCACTTTTCGTGGTTCCTTTACCACCTTGCATGTCTGGCATGCGCTTCGGAGTGCTTATATCCATTTCAAAACATTTTATCCAAACTTTAAATATCTTTATGATTTTAAAGATTATGATGAATATCAACCGCTGGAAATAGTTGAACACTTAAGAGGCATGTTAACTAAAACCGATATACAAACTGATGGTCAGTATGCCAAACTTCTCAACTGGGAACATTTGGGTGAATGCCATACCCATTTTGAATTTTTTATCCAACTAGTTGATTCTTTTTTGGAAGCAGTCCAAGGTTTATCTTTTGGAGTTAAATTCGATCAGCGAATGGAAAAATTTTTAGAAAAAATCAAATCTTTTTCTGTTATTCAACAACAGATTATCAACGACTACTTACAAAAAAATAATCACAAACCAATCACCTATGCTTTTTCTAAGGAACATTCAAAAATAATCTATTTCCATTCTACCGAATGGGGTGAGAAAAAAACTTCAGAATTTTTGGTAAATTATATCGTGCCGCTTCTTATAGAAAACAACAATCTTCAGCTAACAACTGAAAAACTCCTGGCGCTAATCACCAGATTTGAGAATTCATACACCAACTAACAAAAAAGAGCAGTTTTTAGCTGCTCTTATTTTATTTTCTAATTTCTAAACTAATAATCCTTCAACTTTTTCATTTGCAAATTCTGTTGAATCTTTTCTAGGGCTTTGGCTTCAATTTGTCGAATGCGTTCTCTTGTGACACCAAATTCTTGTCCCACTTCTTCCAGGGTATGAGCCACCCCATCAGTCAAACCAAAACGCATTTCCAAAATTTTTTGCTCTCGGGGAGTAAGCTGACTGATAATTTCTGTCACATGATCTTTCAGTAATCGCAGGGCTGCTACTCGATCCGGGGTAATGGTTTTTTGGTCTTCAATAAAATCACCCAGTTTGGAATCACCATCATCATCATCACCAACTGATGTCTCTAGTGAAACTGTTTCTTGGGATATTTTCATAATATGTAAAATCTTTTCCATCGGCTCGCCCATTTCTGAGGCAATCTCTTCCGGCAAGGGTTCCCTACCTAAATCTTGTATTAATCTACGTTCTACTTGCTGAAATTTATTGATTGTTTCCACCATATGAACCGGGATTCTGATGGTACGAGACTGATCAGCCAAAGCTCTAGTGATAGCTTGCCTGATCCACCAAGTAGCATAAGTAGAAAATTTAAAACCTTTGCGATAATCATATTTTTCAACTGCTCGAAACAGTCCAATATTTCCCTCTTGAATCAAATCAAGCAGTGATAAAGAACGGCCGGTAAATTTCTTGGCGATTGATACTACCAAACGCAAATTTGCCTCAATCAAGCGCCGCATAGCTTCTTTGTCATTTTTTTCTTTGCGTTTAGCCAGTTGTAGCTCTTCTTCACTGGATAAAAGTGGCACTTTACCGATTTCTCGTAAATACATTTGGATGGAATCAGCAGAAATGTCTGTCAAATCCAATCTTTTTTTATCAATGCCAAAACCAGCTTGTTTTAAAACTTCTTCCCGATTTTCTTTTTGCGACAATAAACCACCACTATATTCAATCACCTGTACAGCAGCCAAATCAAGTTTATCCAAAAAAATATAAAATTCCGAAAGGTAATCTTCTACTTCCGGAAAAACAAACATAATTTCGTGCTCAGTCACGAAACCGCGTTGTCGGCCTTTATGCAACAAACGCTCTATTTGTGTTAGTGGTGGTGGCAAAGCTTTGACACGACGAATAATTTTTGTTTTTTTTGAAATTTTACCCACTAAGGTAATTTTATCAGCCTTTTTCTTGGCTGTATTTTTTTTCGCACGGCTAGGAGCGGTGCGTTGAGTAGAGATTTTTTTAGTCTGCTTTTTTGAAGCAGGTTTTTTTGACGAACCTAATTTTTTTGCCTTTTTAGGGGGCATATTAATTTTCTTTTTTATTTTTAAATTGTAATTTTATTGCAATTTAGCCAAACGCATCAATATCTGATTTACTTCCTGGGTTAACTTTTCCAAACCATCCTGGTCGTTGGATTTTTCTGCTGTAACGATCTTATGTTTTAAAGATTGTAATTTTTCGCGATAAAAATTACGCTGCAGATTTTTCAAAACTTGTTCCCAATCACGAACAGCATCTGCTTCGGAAGAAAAATTCTTCAAATCGTCAGCCAACAACTGAATTGCCTGTAAAATTTTTATTTGTGCTGGCGAGAGGTTACTAACTTTATGAAAATCGGTCGCCAATAAAAAATCTTGCGACCAATGTGAAGTGTTATTAGTATAATACACGATTAACTGACTGTAAAGGTCAACCTCATCTTTACCTTGTAACATCTCAGGTAAGATTACCTCTACTCCATTCACCCACCAATTAGCCCTGGACAAGAGCCAAGCTAAATAGCGCTGACTCATTCTCTGTTGCTGGGATATTTCCCGCCAAGCAATAGTCTGATTGTTGGTTTGATCGGTTGATTTCTGATTGGGCAAACTATCCCGCAAAGCACTCTCCGAAATATTTACCAAGTTTGCCAACTTCTGCAAATAAAAATCTCGTTCAATTGGATCAGGGAGTTTGGCAATCAAAGACAATAAATCTTGTGCTATTTTCTTTTTGCCAGCTAAAGTATCTAAATTATTGTTTTGCGAATAATAAGAAAAAAAATATTCCATAAATTCAGGTGCGCCAACAACCATTTTTTTCCACTGACCAGGATTTTTTTGTACAAAAGAATCAGGATCCTCACCCAACGGTAAAATCAAAACATAAATATGCCAACCAGATTTAAGTGCCAACTCAGTGCTACGTAAAATTGCTTTGACACCGGCATTATCAGCATCAAAAGCAAAGACTATTTCCGCGGCATACCTTTTTAATAAAGATAATTGTTCTACAGTCAGAGCAGTTCCTGAAGTAGCTACCACATTGGTAAAACCAGCTTGGTGACAAGTCAAAACATCCATTTGTCCTTCCACCAAGACTACTCTTCCCAATGATTTTATATCTTCTTTTCCTTGAAACAAGCCATACAACACCTGACTTTTATTGTATAGAGGTGTTTCCGGGGAATTGACATATTTACCTTGATCTTTTACTGGAAAAATTAGACGGCCAGTAAAAGCTATAATCTGCCCGTGTCCATCAAACAATGGAAACATTATCCGTGACCGAAACCGATCATAAAAATCTCCTCGATCTTTTACAAACACCAGACCCGATTGTTTGATTTCATACTCACTATAACCTTTGGCCAGTAAGTGTAGTCGCAATTTATCAAAACTATCAGGTGCCCAACCAATTTTCCAAGCTTGCACAGTTTCATCTTGCAACCCACGTTGTCGTAAATAATCAAGTGCTTGCCCGCCTGTTTTAGTTTGCCATAAGTGAGCCACAAAAAATTTTGCTGCTTCTTGCTGCAAATCTAATAGTCTAGCTTTTAAATCCAAAAGTTTAGGATCTTGTTTTTTTAATACTACCCCAGCTTTCTGGGCCAACATCCGCAAACTTTCCGGAAAATCAACATTTTCAATTTTTTTTATAAACTCATAAACATCACCGCCCTCATTACAACCAAAACAGTGCCAGAATTGCTTATCCTCTGACACCATAAATGACGGGGTTTTTTCATTGTGGAAAGGGCATAATCCTTTCCAATTACTCCCAGACTGTTTTAGTTGAGGTAAATATTCCTTGACTACCTCAACAATATTTAACTTATTTTTTATTTCCTGAATTTGGTCCATCTTGGAATATAAATTAACTCAGCTACTTACTAAATCTTACCTTATATATATGATAAAGGTCTAGGTTTTACTATCGACAGTTATTCCACACCAATATTAGTTTTGACATGTTTGTTGATATTGTCTAAGATAATTAAAATTTCATTTACAATCAAGGAGAAGTTATGTTACCAAAAATAAAACTTGCGAGATTCCAACGCTGGTATTATGAATTTATTTATAAATTACCTAAACCCAAACTAATGCCACAAAAGAAAATTTGGCTGATTAAATCAGCAAGTATAGGTATCCTAATAATTTTATTTCTTTTATTTTTTTATTTTGTTGCCGATCTGTTGGTTAGAAGATTTTTTTATTAAACAAAGTCCCGAAAATTTCGGGACTTTTTTCAAACTATAAACTGTAAAATATTAAATTACAATAATTTTAGCACTTGCCACCAATTGGTCACGTACTCCAGCCGACGATTTTGGTATTTGAGATAATAAGCATGCTCCCAAACATCAATTCCAAAAACTGGTATATGCCCTTGGAGATACGGCGAATCTTGATTGGCAGTAGAATAAACTTCCAATTTACCAACACTGTTTTTCACTAACCACGCCCAACCGCTACCAAATCGAGTCAGGGCACTTTGGGTAAATTTTTCTTTAAATTCTTCAACTGAACCAAAAGTAGCGATAATTTCTTTTGCTAATTTTTCATCAACTGATTTCTCGGGCGACATAATTTCCCAAAATAAGCTGTGATTGGCATGTCCCCCGCCATTATTCCTGATTGCTACTTTATCAGCTTCATCAATTGGCAAACTTATCAACTCTCTCAACAAATCAGCCAAAGGTTTATTTAATAATTCGGGATATTTCTCCAAAACAGAATTTAGTTTATCAATATAAGTCTGGTGATGCTTAGTATGATGGATTTCCATAGTAGTTTTATCAATGTATGGTTCCAACGCATCATATTTATATGATAAATCTGGTAGTGTATACATATATTAATAATTATTAATTATAAATTATAAATTTTTAATTAATTTAATTATATCAAACTTGACAATTGGGGCAAAAATGTGTGCCCCGGCCGGCCAGTTTTATTTTTTTAATATTGGTTTTACAAATCTTGCACTTATCTTTGCCTCGTCCGTATACTTGCAAATACTGAACAAAATTCCCCCGCCGTCCAAAAGTATCTACATAATTGTTAAAAGTGGTACCACGTTTAGCGATGGCTTGCTTGATAATTTTTTTAGTCTGCTTAAACAATATCTTAACCTCTTGCTTGGTCAATTTATTTACTGTTCGCATCGGTCTTACCTTGGCAGCAAAACATATCTCATCAGCATAGATATTGCCTATACCAGCTATTAACTGCTGATTCAGTAATAATGCTTTGAGGGTGGTTTTTCTGTTCTTAAATAATTTTACCCAATTGGTGATAGTAAAATCCTTGGTCAAGGGTTCGATGCCAAATCTTTCTTTAATAAGTTGCAAATCTTTATTATCTACAATCTGCATATAACCAAAAGTGCGTATGTCATTGAAATATAAATTACTGCCATCAGCAAAGCCAATCATGATATAAGTATATTGATTGGGGTAATCCATTTTATCTGATGTAAAACTGTGTCCGCCGACAGTTCTATTCTTATCATTTATATAAATCAATTGTCCGGTCATCTTAAGATGAGTCAATAGATATAAATTATTTTTCAGCACAAAAATTATCAGCTTACCGACGCGATCAATCTTGACAATTTTATTATCTACCAAAGTTCTAATAAAATATTTATTTGGATTTTTTACCAATCTTGATTTTTTTATTGTGACTTTTATTATTTTTTTACCTATTACTTGTTTGATTAAGTCACGCCGAATAGTCTCTACTTCAGGAAGTTCAGGCATAGGATTAGGATTAAGGATATGGGATTAAGAAAATAGGATTAAGAATGATTATGGTTGATAAGTTACGCGGTAAACTACCCCAGCTTTGTCATCAGTAATATACATCACGCCACCAGGCTGAATCAGTATATCAACCGGCCGACCTAAAACATCTCCATTATTTAACCAACCACTAATAAAATCTTCCTCACTTTGATAATTACCTTGAGCATCAAGCCGGTAACGGACAATTTTATAACCAGTGGGCGTTGACCTGTTCCAAGAACCATGGTAAGCCACCAACAAATCATACCACATGTCTTCTGGCCAACCTTCTTCCGGAATAAATGCCAGCCCCAAAGGTGCGCTGTGAGCGGGGATATCAATCTGAGCTGGAATCTTGTCACTACAAGGATCTTGGATATATTGATTTTTATCAAAATCAGTGTCGTGTATATTTTGACCATAACAGATAGGCCAGCCATAGTCTTTACCAGGTTGCAAAATATTTATTTCATCGGGTGGTAAATTGTCGCCCAACCAATCACGACCCATCTCGGTGGCCCAAATTTTCCCATCAACAGGATGGATAGACAGAAATGGTGCATTGCGCAGCCCCGTGGTATATTCCTGTAAATTACTACCATCCAAATCTGCTACCAAAACTTTTGCACGACGCCAATCATCTTCATAACAAACATTGCAGGTTGAGCCAACGGCTATAAGTAGTTGAGTTTTTTCCTGCCCGTCTAGGGGAGTTTCTATAATACTTCTGGTCCAGTGCCCACCACCAGTTGGCAAGTCAATAATTTTCTTTTTATTTATTGCCAGATCAGAGGTAAAATCATAATCAAACAATGTCACTTGGTTGGTTTCGGCTACATATAATTTACATTCGTTTTCGCTATAACATTTAACCAACAAACCGTGTGGGCGATTTAGGCCACCAACGACGGTTTTTATCTCTTCGGCTTTTCCATCACCGTCTTTATCTCGGATTTTAATTATCTTTCCTTGATTGGGCACGCTCACCAAGAAACCACCGTTAGGTGCGTGCGCTATTACTCTGGGGTTGCCCAAATTTTCTGCAAATACAGAGATGGAAAAACTTTTAGGTAAATTTAGTGGACCTTGTTGATAATATTCTGTCTTAATAGCTTCAGATTTGTTGTCAGTAGTTAATTCTTTTTCAATTCGTTGATTATAATTTGTTACCTGTTCTTTTAGATTTTCACTAGTATCCAACAGCCGCACAATGTTGTCAGCCGGTGGAAAAAAACCAGGAGTTATTTTTTTTAGACGTTGTATACCCAGACCAACTAAAAGAAAAAATAAAATAATTACAACTGCCCAAATTAATTTTTTGCTCATATGTTTATTTAATTAAATTTGATTTAAGCCACTGATTGTAAGCCACATTGACCGAAGCGATATTGAGAGTCATAAGACAAGGTATTTGGTAAGGATGATTCTTGGCTAAAAAATTTTTTACTTGTCCAGCCAATTTTTTTTCCGTCTTAAAAAACACAGCAACTTCCTTATTGTTTACAATTTTTCCTTTCCAATTATAAATTGACCCTATAACAAATAAATTAGCACAAGCTATCAATTTACGTTTGAGTAACTTTTTTGTTAAATTGCTAGCACTAGTTTTATTGGGAAATGTTGAATAAATAATTATCATCATAATGGTTTATAAATAATCAAGTAAACTTTCATAATTTATAAAACTAAATAGTTGATAAAAATAAGATATCCAAGCAGCAAAACCATCGGTCAGTAAAAGCAAGCCAATAATTATCAAAAACGCCCCACCTACAATGCTTACTATTTTGAAAAATAGTTGTTTGTTTCGCAGAGCGTAAAAACCATTTCCGAGTCCGGCCGCCACCAATAAAAACGGAATGGCATGCCCTAGAGAAAAAACTGTCAGCAAAAAAGCTCCCATACTAAGGGTGGCACTTTGGGAGGCTAATAATAAAACCGTTCCTAAAATAGGACCAATACATGGTGTCCAACCAAAAGCAAATACTGCACCGAATAAAAAAGAGCTAATTGGTCGACCAGGCTTTAGCTGTTTAGTAATTTTTAAATGCCAATCATTATTTAAAAAATTCCATTTATTCAAGCTAAATTTGCCAAGTTCACTGAGTAACAGATAAAGACCAAAAATAATAATTACTATTCCACCTAGACGTGCCAATACTAAACGATACTTGATAAGTCCTACCCCACCCAAACCAAATAAAAGTCCCAAAAAAATAAATATTGTACTAAACCCAACCACATACAATAAACCGTTCAACAATATCCTCCGCCGAGCCGAGCTGAATAAATTTTTATCCGCCAACTCTTTAACCGATACCCCACTGATAAAGCCCAAATATCCTGGCACTAAAGGCAAAGTACAGGGTGCAAAAAAAGTCAAAAGTCCGGCAATAAAAGCAGAAATTATCAATGCTGTATCCATAAATACTATTTTATCATTAAATTAAAAAAGACGGAAAAATCCGTCTTATTTTTTATAGATCAAAAGCTTTGATTAGATTGTCAGTAAAATTTTCCTGTTCCCAGCCAAGTAGATTTAGCCCGTCAGCTAAAATATCACTAGTGTAAGTTCCTTTACTTTTTAGCATCACGGCTAAATCACTTTTTTCTTGGGGCAAATTAACAGCAATATTGTATTTTGGCTTGTACCAATATACGCCACTTTGGCGAAAAGAAATATAGTGTACACAGGTTGAAATTCGGCGATCACTATGTTTGGAAACTTTAATATTATCCGGACAAGTGGTGATAGGGATATTGACAAATTGATTAGACAAAACTTTACGAAAATATTTTTTTACTGTCGGCAATGACCAAAAATTGATTATCTGCCAATAACGTTCACCAATTTCAATTAATTTTTCTTCACTATATTTATAATCTGCCAAATAATAGCATAACTTTTTTTTAAAAACTGGTATTTTTTGTCCGCCCTGATGATCAATCAATTCATTGAGTTTCAGTAAAATATTTTCCGGATCAATTAAGATTGCTTCACTTATTTCCATAGCTATTCTCCTTTATTTTTATTTGATTGTTAATGTTGTTGATAATTATTTTTAAAACCAAACAATAAAAAAGTCAACCCCAAAGTTGACTTGACAGTAAACTATTTTTCTAGTAAATAATATTTGTCGCCGGCAACTGCTCACGTAGTTCGGCTATCTCTACTGGCTTTAGTCGATTACCTACCAAATTTAGAGTGGTTAAATTTGGTAATTCTTTTAACACCGCGGGCAAACGTAAAAAGCTATTGCTAGATAAAAACAAATAACGTAAATTATTTAAATTGGCGAATTCCTCTGGCAGTGAAGTCAATTGGTTGTGACTTAAATCGAGCGTGATTAAATTGGTCAAACTACCAATTTCTGTAGGTAAAGCAGTTAAATTATTACCGCTGACATCGAAAACTTTCAATTTTTGCCAAGCGCTAATATTGTTTGGCAAAGAACCACTTAACTGATTGTTTTCTATTTTCACTTCTACTACTGCTGTCAACCGATCAATCTCCGAGGGTAAAATAGTGAGTTGATTGTTGGCTAAATTAATTTTTTGCAAATTCACCAGTTTAAAAACTTCCTTTGGGAACTCAGTTAAATTTTGACTAGATAAATCCAGAGTGTTTATATTTTCTGGGTATTTTAATTTTTTTAAATCACCCACTTTGTTTATATTTGTAATATCTGATAGTAATCGGTCTTGACTATTTAAATAATAATAAACATACCAACCAGTAGCAATAAAAAATAAAACGATTAGAAAAATTATTATTTTTTTATTCATGAATTATAATTTTTCAATTTCTTTTAAATCTTTATCCGGTAAATACAATAGTAACAACCCTATCATAATCCCGCCTAGTGCTGTCCAAACATGCCCACCAGCAAATAATACTTTATCGATATAATCCAAGGTGTACCAAATCCCTCGCCAAATCAAAACTATCCCTACTACAATATAAAGATTTTTCAAAAAATATTTTAATAAATTTCTTTTGTGGAAAAACATATTTTTATTTTAATCCTACGACTAAAGCTTAGAATTGAACACTTCACTAGACATAGGTGGTAATAAGCCACACGAAGCCTTAGCAAAGTGTGGCGGAGAGGGAGGGATTCGAACCCTCGAACAGCTATTAACCGTTACTTGCTTTCCAAGCAAGCGCACTAGACCACTATGCGACCTCTCCGTAATCAGAATATTGGATTAAGAATCTAGAATATTGAATTTAGAATTATTTTTTTAATAATCTCTTATTTCTATCGGCATGCTCCCGCTTACGCGAGATTATTCTGTCCTGAGCAGCATTGAATGTCCACCGGACATTCAATGTCATCTCGCTGCGTCCCGACCTTGTCGGGACTTGCTCATTCCTGCCCGTTCGAATCCCAACATCCGCACTCACCATTCCTAAATTCGTGACTAACGTCACAAATTTAGGAATGGCGGAGAGGGAGGGATTCGAACCCTCGGTACCTTGCGGCACTCCGGTTTTCAAGACCGGTGCACTAAACCACTATGCGACCTCTCCAAATTTAAATGCCTACACATATTATTATAAACTATAAATAAAATCAAGAAAAAAGCCCAGAATAAATCTGGGCTATAAAAAACAAATGGTGTCTTATCTAACTTGAAAACTCAAGTCATTAACAGAAAATCTCTGTCCTGGAATAACATCAGCGGTAACGCTGCAACAAATATGTTTCTTTTTACCATTTTTATTTATTACTACATCTGAAGCAATATTTTTAATTCTGACAGAATCATCAAAAATTTTTATTGAGACCAAATCACTTTGATCTGCCAAAGCTTGTTTCAGAATTTCTTCCGCTTGTTTATTTTCACCAATAGGTACCACAGAGATTTTTGACATAATATCCTCCGAAATAAATTTTAGTTTGAGTTAAAAAAACAATTTAAGGAACAAGGCTTTAATATTAGCATAAAAATTACTTTTTGTCAATGTAAATAAAACCCCAGACAATAGGTCTGGGGGTTTTAAAGAATAAATTCTTAAATATCAAAGCTTCTTTTTATTTAGCATGATCATAGTCTTTATCACTGAGTCGGGATTTAGACTTATTGAATCAATTCCCGCTCTCACTAAAAATTCAGCAAAATCAGGAAAGTCTGATGGCCCTTGTCCACAAATACCAATTTTTGTTCTTGATTTTTTAGCTACCTTGATAGCTTCAGCAATCAATTTCTTAACTGCTTCGTTGCGCTCATTACCAATGTGTGCCAAAGTTCCAGCATCGCGATCAAGTCCCAAAGTTAGCTGTGTCAAATCATTGGAACCAATAGAAAAACCATCAAACATCCGAGCAAACTCTTTAGCCAGTATCACATTGGAAGGTATCTCTACCATCATATATAGTTGCAATTTATTCACTCCGCGCTTAAGTCCTTGACTACTCATTATCTCGATAACTTTTTTTGCTTCATCCAAAGTCCTGACAAAAGGAATCATAATTTTCACATTTATTAACCCCATTTCCTCTCGGACTTTTTTCAAAGCCACACATTCCATTCTAAATACCTCCACAAACTTGGGATCGTAATACCTGGAAGCTCCGCGCCAACCTAGCATGGGGTTATCTTCTTTAGGTTCATAACTAAGACCACCAATCAAGTTGGCGTATTCGTTGGTTTTAAAATCAGACAATCTGACAATAACATCTTTGGGATAAAAAGCAGCAGCAATTCTGGCTATACCTTCAGCCAATTTTTCAATATAAAACTTTTTTTTGTCAGCATAACCAACCGTGATCTTATCGATTTGGGTTAAAACTTTTTTATCTGGCAATTTTTTATAATCAAGTAACGCCTGGGGGTGAATTTTGATATAGGTATTGACGATAAACTCTTCCCGCGCTAGCCCGACGCCACTATTGGGGATAAAGGAAAAATTAAATGCTTGATCCGGTTCGCCCACATTCATCATCACTTTGACTTTACGGGGTGTTTTTAAATTTTTTATATTGGTGCGTTTTACTTCATACTTTATACTCCCCTCATAAACCCGCCCGACTTCTCCCTCCGCACAAGATACGGTTACTTTTTGACCGGTTTTTAAAACTGAACTAGCAGTGCCGGTACCAACTACAGCTGGAATCCCCAACTCCCTGGAAACAATCGCCGCGTGACAAGTACGTCCACCGGCATCAGTGACAATAGCAGCAGCTTTTTTCATTACTGGCACCCAATCAGGATCAGTCATGTCAGTTACTAATATATCACCGGCTTTAAATTTATGAATATCTTTAACATCCATTATTACACTTACTTGGCCAGCGCCAACTTTATTTCCAACCGCCGAACCAGTAGTCAAAATTTTACCTTTTTGCAATAACTTAAACTCTTCAACTACTGCCATATTTTTTTGCGATTGAACTGTTTCCGGTCTAGCTTGTACGATATAAAGTTTATTTGATTTTCCATCTTTGGCCCATTCCATATCCATGGGCTTTTGATAATGCATTTCAATAATCACTGCCCACCGCGCTAACTGCATAACTTCTTTATCAGTTAGAGCAAATTTATTGGCAGCAGATTTTGACACAGACATATCTTGTACAGGCTCAGGACCGGTTAAATTGTAAACCAATTTTCTTGTCTTGGGTCCAAGAGTTTTGGAAATAATTGCGTTCTTGCCTTGTTTTAAAGTAGGTTTAAAAACAAAATATTCATCTGGCGTAACCATACCCTGTACAATATACTCACCTAGTCCATAAATCGCGTTGATAAGTACAGTATCTTTGAAACCAGATTCTGTATCAATAGAAAACATCACTCCGGAAGCGGCTAAGTCAGATCTCACCATTTTTTGAATGCCAACGGTCAAAGAAATTTTGAAATGATCAAACTTTTTTTCCACACGATAAGCAATTGCCCGATCGGTAAATAAAGAGGCAATGCATTTTTTAACTGCAAGCAACAACTCCTTCTCACCTTTGATATTAAGATAGGTTTCCTGCTGACCAGCAAAAGAAGCATCAGGTAGATCTTCGGCTGTGGCTGATGAGCGTACCGCTACATCAACATCTTTTACTTTAAAGTCTTTGGATAATTCGTGATAATAAGTAATTATTTCTTGCTCCAATTCAACTGGTAACTGACAACGCAAAATCAAATTACGCACTTGCCTACCCCTGGCTTGTAAGTTTCTAATATCATTTACATCCAAATCGGATAAAATTCTTTTGATTTCTTTTTTAATTCCGGCTTTGTCTAAAAAATATTTATAAGCAAAAGCAGTAGTAGCAAAACCGTTCGGAATATTTACTCCTTTCTTGGTGAGTAACGAATACATCTCACCTAGTGAGGCATTTTTACCACCAACAATTTCTACATCGGTATTTCTGATTTCCCGAAAACGCAAAACAAATTTTTTCTTTTTGTTCATATTCATTTTTATTAATAATAACTCATTTTATTATACCATAAACAAACTACCCCACCTAAAAGGTGGGGTAGTTGAATAAATAAATTAGAGTTTAAATTTTTCAGCAAACTGACCAATCAGAGGCAATGGTGTCATTTTGTTATTTACCACGTTCATAATACCAATTATAGCCATCACTAAACAAAACAAATAAGCCAGTGGTGCTAAAAACATGGTCAATGGTGCAATAAACCAACAAATTGTCAGTACCAATCCTTGTTTAGCATGGTACTGGGCAAAAGCCGAATCTTTCTTGGTCAAAAGTGGGATTAAAAAAAGTAGAAATAAATAAGACAAAATCACCACTGGTTTATCATCATTGGACACGGGGGGCATATTGTCAGGGTTAGGTACATTGTTTTGGTTATTTTCCATATAGTATTATTTATTATTTAGCAGTATTTATTCTAGCAAAAAAATTAATAAAAAGAAAATAGAAGCTGGGGTCTAGAATTTAGAATAAAAAGATGGGGAATAATTTTATAATTTTTAAATAAATCAAAATTTTTAAAAATTAATAATTTAAAATTAAAAATTGAGTAAATATGAATACACAAACGACCTTATTCACTTGGAACAAGGTCGTTTCTAAACTAAATAAATAAAATGAAATTACATCATTCCCATACCGCCCATACCCGGCATGCCAGCGCCATGATCATGGTTTTCCTTTGGTTCTGGTTTGTCAGTCACTACTGCTTCAGTGGTGAGTAAAGTAGAAGCCACTGAAACGGCATTCTCCAAAGCACTTCTGGTTACTTTCAAAGGATCAATGATACCAGCTTTGATCATGTCAGTTTTTTCATTTTTGGCAAAATCATAACCACTGGTAGTGTCTTTGATATCTTTAATATCTTCAACAATTTTGGCTATGTCACCGATCCCAGCATTTTTGGCAATTTGTCTAAGTGGCTCGGCCAACGCTTTTTGTACTATTTTAAAACCCACTTCTTCATCTTCTTCCACTTTGGTTTGATTGAAACTATCTAAGGCATAAGCTACTTTGATCAAGGCACTACCACCGCCGGGAATAATCCCTTCCTCAACGGCTGCTTTGGTAGCATTGAGCGCGTCTTCGATTTTATATTTTTTCTGTTTCATTTCTGTTTCCGTAGCAGCACCAACTTTAATAACAGCCACACCACCAGCCAATTTTGCCAGTCGCTCTTGCAATTTTTCCTTATCAAAATCAGAAGTGGAATCCTGATATTCTTTACGAATAGCACCAATGCGATTCTCAATCTCTTTGACTTCACCCTTGCCTTCTACAATAGTAGTATTTTCTTTGCTAGCTACAACTTTACGGGCACTACCCAAGTCATCAAGATTGGCATTTTCCAATTTTAATCCCAACTCTTCACTTATAAATGTTGCACCGGTCAAAACCGCAATATCTTTGAGCATTTCTTTCCGCCTGTCACCAAAACCAGGTGCTTTTACTGCTAACACGTTAAAAGTACCTCGCAATTTATTTACTACAAAAGTGGCCAGTGCTTCACCTTCCACATCATCAGCAATTATTACAATATCTTTCTTCCCGCTTTGAGCTACTTTTTCCAGTAAAGGCAAGATTTCATTGATAGCTGAAATCTTTTTATCAGTGATTAAAATATAAGGATCTTCATAAACTGCCTCCATCCGATTAGGATCAGTCACCATATAAGGTGACACATAACCTTTATCAAAACGCATTCCTTTAACCACTTCCTTTTCTAAGCCCATAGTCTGTGATTCTTCGACAGTAATTACACCATCAGTACCTACTTCCTCCATAGCTTCGGCAATCAAACCTCCTACCTTTTCATCCAGTGAAGAAATGGTGGCAACTTGCATTTTTTCTTTTTTATCTTTGATAGGCTTGGAAATTGACTTCATGCCTGCCACCGCAGCCGCCAGGGCTTTATCCATACCACGTTTTAAAGCTATTGGATCATTGCCCGCCACAATATTTTTGATACCTTCCTCAATCAAAGCTTGAGCTAGAACCGTAGCAGTGGTAGTACCATCACCAGCCACGTCATTGGTTTTTTCTGCAACTTCTTTAATTAACTCCGCACCAATATTTTCAAACTTATCTTCTAGTTCAACATCTTTGGCAATAGTTACACCATCATTGGTAATAGTCGGTGCGCCAAAACCTTTATCCAACACTACATTTCTACCTTTTGGACCTAAAGAGACTTTGACTACATTGGCAATTTTATCAACACCAGCCTTGATTGCCGCGCGCCCATCTTCATGAAATTTAATTAATTTAGCCATATTTATTAGAATTAAGAATTATGATTTAAAAAAATTTTTAATTTTTGAATTTTATAATTTTTTAAATAATTTTTAATCTCTAATTTTTAAAAATTAAAAATTACAAAATTAAAAATTCTACTCAAGGACCGCTAAAATATCATCTTCCCCTACAACCTTGTACTCCACTTCATCAATTTTCACTTCTGTGCCACCGTATTTGGAACACAACACTTGATCACCGGGTTTGATACCAAGTTTGGCAATTTTTTCACCAGTTCCCACTGCTACCACTTCTGCTTGTTCTGGTTTTTCCTTATCAACCGTATCAGGTAAAACTATACCTGACTTAGTCACTTCTTCAGCTTTAGCAGGTTTTAATACAGCTCTATCTCCTAAAGGTTTTATTTTCATAGATTTTACTATTAATTATTAAATATTTAAAATTTAGCTTACCCTAATATTTTAAAATTGTCCAATTTTATAGGATTTATGGGTAAATTTAAGATAACGACCAAAATCAATTTTAACAAAATTAGCACTCTACCGTCAAGAGTGCTAATTATCCACAACCTATATTATTCCCTAACGGATTTAGCTACAGTAATAATACCTAAAATCAAAAAAAATAAATAAATACCAAAATTCAAACTCCACCACCAATGATCAAATAAAAACAGAAAAGAAGCAATCAGAAAAAACAACCAACTCTTGGGTGATAAAAAATTAATTACTTGTAATAAAAAAACAAAAAGCAGCAGCGCCAGTCCAATAATTCCCAATTCCACTAAAATAAGTAAAAAGGTATTGTGGGGTGGCTGCAACTGCCAAACATAACGCTCCGGGTGTTGCTGCTGCAAACTATAAGTATAAACGCCAAGACCAGTGCCTAAAATTGGTTTTTGTTCAAACGTTTGCCAGGCATCAATAAAACTATCTATACGCTGAGAATAAGATAATACCTCTAGCCGTTCACTAGCTTTGACTCTGGTAAAAAAAGGTTCACTATAAATTCCAACCCAGAGACCAGCCGTAAATATTGCCAATATTAATACCAAAATATAAGTTTTCCAATTAATAAATGATTTTTTAAAAACCAATTGCCCCAACATCACCAAAAACAAAAATATTGTTGCCAGCCAAGCAGCGCGAGAAAAACTCAAAACAATACCAGAGATAATAATAATTATTCCGAAAAGTAATGTCATCTCAAATATCTGTATTTGCTTGGCTTTTGTCTGGGACCACAAAACTTCCGCCCGCTGCAATAGATCAATTGCCCAAACTAATACTATCACCAAGAAACCACCCAAAATATTTGGATGGGGAAAAGAGCCGTAAGCTCTAAGCCAACGTCTAAGACCTGTATCCACCACTGATACACCTAAATTTTGTGGGTCTTGCGTCGCCATCCCCAACCATTTACTACCAGTGACAAATTGATTTAAAAATTGCCCTATAGATAACAGCCCTTGCATTAATCCAGCCGAAATAAAAATTATTCCTAGTTTAATGAAAGAAATTTGATTGGTTTTAACCAACCAAAAAACACCCAGGGCTAAAAATAATTTCACGGCATAATAAATACTCAAAGCCGGAAAAACCGACCACTGGACGCTGAAAAATGCCAGCAAAACAAAAACTACCAACCAAAAAATAGGTGAAAAAAAATCAATACTTTTGTAGTTAAAATTGTTTTTATTTTTGATCCACAAAATGAAATTTATAACCAATAATAAAATAAGTAAAATTTCGCTAATATAAATACTAACACTGCCAGCTTCCCAAACACCGCCTTTTAATTTTGCCTCATAAAAATACCTTATCTGCCAGGGCAACAAAAATACCCACAAATATATACCATACTCTAAAATTTTCTCTAATTTTTTTTGCAACATAAACATTTACTCTTAATACTTAATACTATATTCTTTTATACATCTTTCCTCCCATAACTTTTGATAATATTCGCGCTTGTCTGCTTGGCCGTGAAATTTCAAAACCTCATCTGTCAGCATTACCCGACTATCTTGATTGGCTAGCTGCTGTAAATTATCGGGTAACAATTTGAGTTGAATTTTTTTAAGTGGCTGTTCCCAAACCCGCCAGGTCAACCAACTAAACAACCGACTAAAAAAAGTTCTACGGATCACCCAAGGACCAACCAAATCAATTGGTTGCGCCAACGGCAAATTCTTTTGTAACCAATCATTACTTAGAAAAAATTTTTCATAAAGCTTGTCTGGATTATAAATCGGTAATAGTTTAGTCAACCAATAAGTCAAATACACATCGTCTTGATTGATCTTTAAATTGGCTATATTCAAACTGTCTGTTGTCAAAAAAAAGGTTAAACAAATCATATCTTGTTTGCCACCCCGATCATAAGGTCGTAAACGTCTTATCTTCAAAAAACTCTGCAACCAAAACCTAGTCAGCCAAATCCGATTCGGGCTAGTGATGATAAATAAATCAATATCACTACCACTAGCAGCGTTAAGATATCCCAGAGAGTTACATACTGCTATCAATCTGACACTAGGGAGTAGCCGCAACCACCTTGCCACTCGAATAGCCAAATGCATTTTGGCAATACTAGATAAATAATTATTATGACGCTTTTGTAAATCAAGAGGTTGTGATTTTATAAAATATAAACCTTGCGTAAAGGCAATTTGGTCAGTAAAAGAATCCAACACTTTTTTTTCACCAGACCAAGAATTTTTATTTGCTTCCCATTCGGTTAAAGGATAAGAAAAAATGCTATGAAAAATCAAACTTTTGTAAGTCGACGAATTGATCATAGATATATTGTAGCAAATTAAAAAAATTTACGCTCTCAAAAGAAAAGCGTAAAAATTTTATAATACTTTCTTTAAATACTGACCAGTATAACTTTGCTTAATTTTTGCCACCTCTCGCGGTGTACCGCAGGCCACAACTCGCCCACCTTGACTACCACCATCAGGTCCTAAATCAATAATATAATCACACGATTTTATCACGTCTAAATTATGTTCAATAATCAAAACACTATTCCCTTTCTCTACCAATTGATCTAACACCGCCAATAGTCGTCTAACATCAGCAAAATGCAAACCAGTTGTCGGTTCATCTAAAATATACAAAGTTTTGCCGGTAGCACGACGAGAAAGCTCAGTAGCCAATTTTATCCGCTGAGCTTCGCCGCCGGATAAAGTAGTGGCGGATTGACCGAGGTGAATATACCCTAGCCCCACTTGATTTAAAGTTTCCAGTTTGTCGTGAATAGCCGGTACGTTGCTAAAAAAAATTGCCGCTTCTTCCACATTCATATTCAAAATATCAGAAATGTTTTTATTGCGATAATGTATTTCCAAGGCTTGTTGGTTGTACCGCTTGCCATGACACTCTTCACATTCTACGTAAACGTCCGGCAAAAAATTCATCTCTATCCGTACCATACCATCTCCCTGACAAGCCTCACAACGACCACCCTTAACATTGAAAGAAAATCGTCCGGGACTATAGCCACGCATTTTTGCTTCCGGCAATTCTGCGTATAACTCTCTAATTGGTGTAAATAAACCAGTGTAGGTAGCTGGGTTAGAACGCGGCGTACGGCCAATCGGTGATTGATCAATATTTATTACTTTATCTAAATTTTCCAAACCTTTGATGGCTTGGTGTGCGCCTGGTAAATCTTTAGCACGATAAAAATGTTGCGACAAAGCCTTAGCTAATATATCGGTCATCAAAGTGGATTTACCACTACCAGAAACACCAGTGATGGCAACCAATTTGCCGAGTGGAATTTCCACATCAATATTTTGTAAATTATGTTCAGTAGCACCAATTACTTTTATGCTCTTGCCATTGCCAGTATGATATTTTTTTGGCGATTCAATTTTTTCTCGCCCAGAAATAAACTTACCAGTCAAAGAATCCTTATGTCTTTTTATTTGTTCTGGCGTACCACAAGCGACTATTTTGCCACCATGTTCACCCGCGCCAGGACCAATATCAACTACATAATCAGCGGCTAAAATTGTATCTTCATCGTGTTCAACTACAATTACGGTATTACCTAGATCACGCAGATGCTGCAAAGTTTTTATTAATTTATGGTTGTCTTTTTGGTGTAAGCCAATTGAAGGTTCATCCAAAATATAAAGTACCCCAACCAAAGCCGATCCAATCTGAGTAGCTAGTCTAATCCGTTGAGCTTCCCCCCCTGACAAAGTGGCGGCCGCCCGGTCCAAAGTCAAATAATCAAGTCCAACGTCCTGCAAAAACTGAAGACGTGACACAATCTCTTTAAGTATCTGCTTGGCAATTTTTTGTTCTCGTTCAGTCAGTGATTCATTATGATTGGTACTAGCTAATTTTTTAAAAAAAGGAATAGCTTCGTTGACAGTCAAAGTTGTAACTAGATAAATATTCTTATCAGCCACGGTCACGGCTAGTGATTGCGGGTTTAGTCGCTTGCCTAAGCAAACTGGGCATTCCAAAACCCGCATATATCTTTCAATCTCACTGCGCACATAATCTGATTCTGTATCTTTATAACGTCTTTCCAAATTTGGTATTACACCTTCAAAATGAGTAGCATATTCCCCAGAAAAACTAGCACTCTCAATATCCATAGTATAACGCTTATCACCTGTACCATATAATAAAATATTCAACTGCTTTGTACTAAATTTTTCCAATGGTTCATTGACGGAAAAACCGTGCTTTTTACCAACCTGCTCTAAAATACGAACATACCAACTTTGGTTAGCTCGAGTACGCGCCCAAGGACGAATCGCCCCTTGAGCGATAGTTAATTTTTTGTTGGGAATTACTAAATCTTTATCAATTTCCAATTTTGTTCCTAACCCGCTACAAGCACTACAAGCACCGTGAGGAGAATTAAAAGAAAAATTCCTCGGTTCTATCGGCAATAAACTGGTATTGCATTTGGGACAAGCAAAATGCTCACTAAAAATAAAATCTTCACCGCTGCCTACCAATGAAATCATTATAAAACCATCACCCAAATCAAGAGCCGTTTCCAAACTTTCCGATAATCTTTGTTTATCGTCGTTATCAGCACTCACCGAAATTCTATCAATCACAACTTCAATATTGTGATTTTTTTGTTTATCAATATTTTTATCCAAAGCCTCTTCAATCGGCACTATCTCGCCATCCAAACGCACGCGAACATAACCAGCTTTTTGTATTTTCTCCAACAACCCTTTGTGCTCACCTTTTTTGTCTTTTATCACTGGGGCCATCAACACCAACTGCGTATCCTCCGGTAGGGTCACTATTTTTTCAAAAATTTGCTGCTTAGTCTGTCTGACTACCAACTGACCACACTGAGGACAGTGCGGTTTACCAATCCGAGCATAAAGTAGACGCAAATAATCATATATTTCCGTCACCGTACCAACGGTAGAACGAGGATTGTGCGAAACCGAACGCTGATCAATAGAAATAGCTGGAGACAATCCTTCAATCATATCAACATCCGGTTTATCCATCAGTCCTAAAAATTGTCGCGCATAAGATGATAAACTCTCTACATAACGTCTTTGTCCCTCGGCATAAATAGTATCAAAGGCCAAAGAAGACTTGCCACTGCCAGAAAGACCGGTAATTACCACCAACTTATCGCGAGGAATATCAACATCAATATTTTTTAAGTTGTGGACTCTAGCACCTCTAATAATTATCATTTTATCCGATATTTTATTTGTCTTTTTAGTGGCAGTAACTTTAGTAGGCATATATTTTATAAATGGATATTAAAAATCAGCACTTAGTATACAGTAAAAATAAAAAAGGGTCAAGCTTTTAACTTGACCGGATATTTGGCTGATTTGATTTTAGAAAATATTCTGGTTCTAACATTAAAAATTCTCTATTCTCCTCAGAAAATGAGGGAATTTTACTAAAATCAAAGTCAGTTTGGTGAAAGGTTGAATGCTTACAATTCGTACATATATATTCAATATATTTACTATTCCCCTGATTGGGTAGTTGGGTGGTATGAGGTGACTGGCACCAAGCGCATATTACTCTTTCCATATCTTCTCCTTTTAATTATTGAGGTTGTCAAAGTGATAATATAAAAAAATACCTTATTTTACTTAGTTAGTTAATAAGCTATTATTAAGCTATGAATAAAACTACATTAAATAACTTACCCACCAGACCGGGTTGTTATCTTTTTAAAAATCAATCAGAAAAAATAATCTATATTGGCAAGGCAAAAAATATTAAACAACGTGTCAAAAGTTATTTTAACTCCCTAGCAGCACTCTCACCAGCTAAACAACTAATGGTAAAAGAAATTTTTTCTATCGAAACTGTAATAGTCAACAATGAAACTGAAGCTTTGCTTTTGGAAAATAATCTAATCAAAAAACATCAGCCCAAATACAATATTGATCTCAAAGATGATAAAAACTTCTGTTACGTAAAAATTTCCCAGACCACACCACCCACAGTCACTGTAGAGAGACAGATAAAAAAAGATAATGCTACTTATTTTGGACCTTATCTGTCTGCTTTGGCGGTCAGAAAAACTTTGAACATGTTTTGGCCAATAGGAACAAAAAATTTTCTAAAAAAATTTTCAAACGCCGAACATCAACTAGCCATCAATCAAATAAAAGACTTCTTTCGAGGCAATAATAAAAAAATTATCAACCAATTACAAACAAAAATGATCCAAGCAGCTAAACAAAAAAATTATGAGTTGGCTGCTATCTATCGTGACCGTTTATCAGCAATTGAAAAAATTTCCCGTCGCCAAAAGATTATTGGTACTAAACTGACCAACCAAGACATTGTCAGTATTTTTTCTTGGCGCGATTGGCATGCAATCAATCTATTTCGGTTGCGTCAAGGAAAAATTATTGACAAACTTAACTTTACTATCGCTAGTCAGATCAGTGATAAAAAATTTATCTTAGCCGAGTTTATTCAGAATTATTATCAACAAACCTTTGATTGGCCTAAAGAAATTGTTACTCCTGTTTTGCTACCAAAAATAAAAATTACCGATACCACAAAAAAAATAATTTTATCTTATAAAAAAAGTGGGCGTTTAGGAAATATTCTCAAACTCGGACAACTAAATGCTCAGGACTATCTAGCTAAAAAAATTCCGTCTTTTCTCCGTGATGATAAAAAAAATTTAGTTGCTTCTATTAATCTAGCCGAAAAATTACCGCTGCCCAATTTACCTCAAAGAATAGAATGTTATGATATTTCCAACATCCAGGGTCACTTTGCAGTCGGAGCTATGGTGGTATTTAAACACGGTCAACCAGACAAATCACAGTATCGTAAATTTAAAATCAAATATACCCCCAGTAACAATGATTTTGCTATGATAGCGGAAATTATTGCCCGTCGCTTTACTGGCCATAATGATTGGCCGCAGCCAGATCTAATTATTATTGATGGTGGTAAAGGTCAGCTATCAAGCGCTACTAAAACCCTGCGCCGATTAAAAATTAATTTACCAATCATTGCTTTGGCCAAAAAAAATGAGGATATTTTTTTTCCTGGGAAAAAGCATCCCCACAAATTTAAAAACAACAGTCCCGAATTAAAACTTTTACAAAGAATAAGAGACGAAGCCCATCGATTTGCTATTAATTATTATCGTCAGATGCATCAAAAAAATAACTTTTCATGATCAGGTGTTTAAACCAATTTATAGCTAAAAAGCTTGGTATTATTGACAAAATAAATATTATTTGATATACTTATCCCACTGGTTAGCAAACCATCTTTTTTATTGCAATTACATGATAAAAACATTCTTAATTGTGCAGATGATAGTTGCTGCCCTACTAGTTTTGGCAGTAATTATGCAAAACAGAGGTAGTGGCACGGGAGCTATTTTTGGCGGAGGCAATCAAGTTTTTAGAGCTAAACGCGGCGCAGAAAAAACTTTATTTTATATTACTATATTTTTAGGCATAGTATTTTTCGCATTAAGCCTATATATTTCAGTATTTCTAGCTGAATAATTTCCCTATTTTCGCAATACTTTAGAAAACTATTTATTGTAATCAGTTGTGAATTTTTCGTGGTTAACAAAAATCACCAGCTTAGTTAAGTACTGGTTGAAAAAATTATTTTATCGCAAAAAAGCTGAGGATATAAACCAAGTGGCCAATTTAGAAGCTTATGACCAAAATCTGGTTTTACGTTTCTCACCGAGCCGCTTACCTGGTTGGCAGCAATTAAAATATTTGCCTCGCTTTTTGAATAATAAAGAAAAAAAACAAGCTTGGTTTTTATTATCTACCAGTATTATAGCTCTGCTAATTCTAGCTTTTAGTATAGCTTGGCGACAAACTGTAGTCATAGCAAAAGTCGGTGGCAGCTACACTGAGGCTTTAATAGGAACTCCTCAATATATCAATCCGATTTTTGGCACCAGTGATGTTGATGCAGATATTAGCAAATTAATTTATGCTGGTTTACTCCGCTATAATGAACAGCTAGAATTGGTAAATGATTTAGCAGAAAATTATGAAATATCGCCTGATGGAAAAACTTATACCTTTACACTTAAACAAAACTTACACTGGCATGACGGTCAGGAAATAACTGCCAAAGACATAGCTTTTACCATGACAATGATTCAAGACATTCGAAATAATTCTCCCCTAGAACCATCCTTTCGCGGTGTTAAAATAAACCAACTGGATGACTTTAAAATTCAATTTGTTTTGGAAAAACCATTTGCTCCTTTTTTGCATAGTTTAACTGTCGGAATACTACCAGCACACGCTTGGGAAAATATTTCAACTACTAGCTATAAATTAGCTGAACTTAATTTGAAACCAATCGGTGCTGGTCCCTGGAAATTTGCTGGGCTGAAAAAAAACAAAGATGGGAATTTAATATCCTATGCCTTAGTTCCATTCGCTGATTATTACGGACAAAAACCCTATTTAAAAAATCTAAATTTCAAATTTTATCCAAATTATGACTCGGCTTGGCAATCATTTCAGGAACAAAATGTTGATGGTATTAGTTACATCACCAAAGAAAAAAAATCTTTACTGGCCAAAAATAAAATGGCTGTGTTGTATGAACTACAACTACCCCAATACACTGCAATCTTTATCAACGAAGCAAATAACGAAGTTTTACGAGAAATAAAAATTAGATTAGCACTTGAACTAGCAATTGATAAAAATAAAATTTTAGCTGAGGTTTTTGGTGAAAATGCTAAACCCTTATTGGGCCCATTGTTACCAGGTATTCCGGGATATAACCCCGAACTTAATCCCAATCCATTCAATCAAGATCAAGCCAAACAAATATTGACCGAATTGGGCTGGCAAACCAAAGAGGGTGAACAATTTTTGAGCAAAGAAGATAAAATTTTACAATTTACCATCACCACCGTTGATTTTGTTGACAATACAAAAATTGCCAATATCATTAAGCAACAATGGGAGGAAATTGGCATTAAAACCAACATAAATATTGTCAGCGCCAGTTCCATACAAAGAGAAATAATTCGACCGCGCCAATATGAACTTTTATTGTTTGGTGAAATTTTGGGATCAGATCCTGATTATTTTCCTTTCTGGCATTCTTCACAACTAAAAGATCCGGGGTTTAACCTTACATCCTTCAATAATAAAAGAGCCGATGCCATTTTAGAAAAATCTAGAGCCACTATGGATTCTATTGAAAGAGAAGAATTGCTTAAACAATTTGAAAATATTATTTTAGAATATAAACCTGCTATCTTTTTATTTCAACCAACTTACAGTTATCTACTACCAAAAAAAATAAAAGGTGTCGCCACTGACAGAATAAACATTCCCAATGATCGCTTCAACAATATAGTCAATTGGTATATAAAAACCAAACGACGTTTTACCGAAGTAAAATAAATTTGAACAAAACTGCCGGAGTGGTGAAATTGGCAGACACGCATGGTTCAGGGCCATGTAGCCGCAAGGCTGTAGGAGTTCAAATCTCCTCTCCGGCACCAAACTAGATTTGGCCATTGAGATATTAGCTTCTCACCAACGAAATTGACTCATCAATAGATACACCTTGGCATATCACCTTAAATACAATAAAGATAAAACATTATCTTTTAATAAATGCCAATCAACTGGCATAAAATAATAATTAAAAATTAAATTTATATTTATGAATCCGAATGCAGTAGCTGATACCACGAGCAACTTGCTTGAAAGTATAGCGAAAAAAACAAAAAATCATTCAAACAAAAACAGAAGGAATCGTGATCAAAAAACACACTCCAAACAAAGATTTTCCCGATCAAAACATTATCACCAACCTCTAACCCATGCGGCTAGTAAAAAACCAACTAAAATCTTGGATACTAAACTAGTCAAATCAGAAAAAAAATTGAGAATTATCCCGCTAGGAGGACAAGAAGAAGTTGGCCGTAATATGACAGTTTTTGAATACGGGCAAGATATTGTAATTCTGGATATGGGACTACAATTTCCCGAAGAAGATATGCCGGGAATTGATTATATTATTCCCAATATTTCTTATCTTAAAGGTAAAGAAAAAAATATCCGCGGGGTAATACTTAGTCACGGACATCTTGATCACATCGGTGCAGCGCCAATTTTATTGGAACAACTTGGTAATCCTTTAATTATTGGTCGTGATCTGACTTTAGCATTAGTTAAACACCGACAAGAAGACTACAAGAAAGGTTCAGCGCAAAAACTTAAAACCTTAGCAATAAAAAATCTAAATCAAACCCTAGCTTTGGGAGGATTTCGGGTTGGTTTTTTTCAGGTAGAGCACTCTATCATGGATGCGATGGGAGTAATTTTAGAAACACCCCAAGGCACAGTACTACATCCAGGTGACTGGGCGCTGGAAAAAGATCCCATGCGCGGACAACCAATCACTTATCATCAACTTGCCAAAGTAAAAAGGCCATCTATCTTGATGTTGGAAAGTCTTGGTTCTACTTCCCAAAAACAACGTGTACCAGAAAAGGTTATGCATGAAAACTTACAAAAAATTGTCTCCACTGCACCGGGACGGACAATTATTGCTACCTTTTCTTCACAAATTCAAAGGATCAAAGAAATCTTGGAGTACGCGGAAAAAATCGGAAAAAAAGTTGCCCTTGATGGCTATAGCATGCGACTAAATGTGGAAGTAGCAAAGGAACTTGGTTATATAAAAATAAAAAGAGATACTCTAATTACTATTGACCGGATCGCAGATTATCCCGACAAACGTATAATTGTCATCTGTACTGGTGCTCAAGGCGAAAGCCAAGCGGTTTTACATCGTATTATTCAAGGATCACATAAACACATAAAAATACAAAAAACTGATACGATTGTATTTTCTTCATCAGTAATCCCTGGTAATGAAAGATCCATTCAAAGATTAAAAGACAATCTCTACCGCCTGAGCGACAACGTGATTCATTCTGATATTATGGATGTACACTCATCTGGCCACAGTTCAATCTCCGACATTAGAGAAATGCTCAAAGAAATAAAACCAGATTACTTTTTGCCGGTTTATGCCAATCATTACTTTTTGAAAGAAGCGGCTAAACTAGCTTATCAAGAAGGTATGTCCAAAGATAAAGTCGCAGTACTTGATAATGGTTCTATTTTTGAAATTTATAACCATAAAACCAATCTAATTCATGGTTCCATCAATACTGATTACGTATTCGTTGATGGCTTGGGAATTGGTGATATCTCCAATGTAGTCCTTAGAGACCGACAAGTAATGGCCGGCGAAGGCATGCTAGTAATTATTGCTACGGTGGATAGTAAAACTGGAATGCTTATAGGAAATCCCGACATTATCTCCCGTGGTTTTATCTATATGAAAGAAAACAAAAAATTGGTGGAAGATACGCGCAAAAAAGCCAAGGAAATTTTGAAAGACAAAGATCCCCGAACCAGTGCCAATCAAACTTTCCTCAAAGAAAAATTGCGCAATGATTTGGGTAAATTTTTATTTCAAAAAACTGAAAGAAGACCATTGATACTTCCAGTTATTATTGAAGTATAATTCGATCAAAATTCCCGCTAAACAGCGGGTTTTTGATTGAAAAAAAATATAAAAGGTGTTAAGTTATCTTTATGAAACAATCAACAATACTTTTTTCTGGAATTAAACCAACGGGTATTCCTCACCTCGGCAATTACCTCGGGGCGCTAAAAAACTGGGTAGCTTTGCAAAACGACTACCAGGCTATCTATGCCTTGGTTGATTATCACGCTTTGACTATAGACATAAAACCAACTGAACTAAATACCAACTCTTATACTTTGGCAAAACTATTAGTGGCTATTGGTTTAGATCCTGACAAAGTTATTTTATTTGTCCAATCACATGTGCCGGAACACACGGAACTGGCTTGGATTTTCAACTGCCTAGTGCCAGTTGCAGAAATGGAACGCATGACCCAATACAAAGATAAGGCAACAACGCACAAAAAAAATATCAATATGGGACTGTTTGATTACCCAGCATTGATGGCAGCTGATATTTTACTTTATCACGCACAAGCTGTACCGGTCGGAGAAGATCAACTGCAACATTTAGAGTTAACCAGACTTATCGCGAAAAAATTTAATCAGCGCTACGGACAATACTTCATTGAACCACAAGCACTAGTAACTCCAGCCAAACGTATTATGTCATTACACCTACCTGATAAAAAAATGAGTAAAGAACTGGGTGAGTCAAGTTATATTTCTTTACTTGATACACCGGATACAGTTGTCAAAAAAGTTGCCCGCGCGGTTACTGATACTGGACCACAAACTACTGCCATGTCGGCGGGAGTAAAAAATCTATTTGCTTTACTTGAATATCTAGATAAAACGGACACCTATAATCAACAAATTAGTGAATATAAACGAGGTACCTTAAAATATGTTGATTTAAAAACTGCTGTAAGTACTGCAATTAATCAAACCTTAAAACCAATTCAAATAAATTATAAAAAAATTTCTGATCAGGCCATAAAATCAATTTTGCATACTGGGGCACAAAAAGCCCAAATAATTGCCCGTAAAAATTTAAGTGAGATCAAGAAATTGGTTGGTTTGATATAATATTAATAAACAAAAATAACCCCACTTTTTGGTGGGCTTTTTATTTCCAATTAAAACCCTTTCATTTTTATGAAAGGGTTAAAGAGAGAAAAGAAAAGAGTTAGACCACTGCTACACGGCAACGGAGACGGCCGTCCTGAGCGTCAGGGAGAAACCAGAAGACCTCGAGCTTACTACCGTCCCAGAAGACGTCCGGGACGAAGTCGTCGCCAAAGCGAGAACCAGCACATAAGGTAATGTTAGCAACATCCAGATGTTGACCAGTCTCTTGATAGAACTTAAGTTCCATTAAAAGCCGCTCTTCTAGAGTAATACCAACAATTTTCTGTTGCTTAATTTGATTGGCGGAGATGTTTTTCATCTCCTCATCTGCTTCCAGGCGATCTCTAAGCCAAATGGCATAAGCGCCGTTTGCAGAAGTACGGTCAGAGGTTATTACCTCATCCAAAGATTTATCAGTGTATTTCCAAGTTGAAAACAACTCGGAACATTTATTGAATAAGACTTGGGGTGTCATGCCGGGAGCAACAATTATTAATCTGTCAAAACCTGATTTTTTATCAGGAATAGAGATTTCAGAAAAATCAAATTCCAGATTGAATAGATTTTTGTAGAAATTTTGCCAATCGATCAATTGAAAAAAAATTATTCCTAGAAAATGCTGTAAGCTTTGTTTTGTTATTCGCCCTGATTCAATCTGAGCAAAAAATTCTTTAAGCTGGGCGGGTGTTGGTGATTCCTCACTCCAACCAGCGACATGCGATTTTGACATCACACACCTCCTAATGGTTTATATTTTATTGGTAAAGTGCCTGAGCTAACAAAAAACATTTATTTATTTTGTTAGCCATTTATCATATTCTTTCTTTGCTAAATTGTCAAGATTAAAATATAAATATTCACTGACTTTAAAAAATAACCCCGCGGATGCGGGATTATTTTTTTATATCTAAAAAGATCAAAATCTATTTTATTCTATACGCTTGGGTTTAGCATATTTACCAAAACCAGTACCGGCTGGAATCAAGCGCCCGATAATTACATTTTCCTTCAGACCCCGCAAATAATCAACTTGACCGGTGATAGCTGCACTGATTAAAACTCTGGCTGTTTCCTGAAAGGAAGCTGCTGATAACCAAGATTCAACTGTAAGAGAAGATTTGGTAATGCCCAACAATAGTTCTTCACCTTTGGCGGGATTTTTACCTTTTTTTAAATTGCTATTGGCTTGTCTAAACACCCAACTTTCCACCACTTCCCCAGTCAATAGATTGGTATCACCCGGATCTTTGACAATAATCCGCGAAAACATTTGCCGAATAATTATCTCAATATGTTTATCATTCAAATTCTGTCCTTGAGAGGTATAGATAAACTGAATTTCTTTCAATATATATTTTTGAACTGCTTCTTTTCCTTTTAAGCGATACAAATCGTGCAAATCAAGTGATCCTTCAGTAATAGCATCACCAATATTGATCAATTGACCATCTTCTACTACCAAATTGTAAGTATTGGGTATAATCCACTCTTTGACGCTACCCTTATCACCAACCAAAATTACTTCTTCTTTAGATACTTTCACCTGACCAGAAAAATCAGCCTTTACTTTACGATCACTACTGACCAAAACTGTATCTCCGGCTGATACTTCATCTTTATCTTTGACGCGCAATTTTACATTTTGAAAATCTTCCAACTTATAAGTAACTACCTGTGGCTCATCAAAAGTTACCCTGACAACTCTCTGTTTGGGCTGCCTTTCGATTTTTACTTTTCCTCGCACGTCGCTCATAAAAGCTTTTTTCTTGGGATTTCTACCTTCAAAAATTTCTTCTACCCTTGGTAAACCTTGGGTTACATCAGATTCACCAGCAACACCACCAGTATGAAAGGTACGCATGGTCAACTGTGTTCCCGGCTCACCGATTGATTGAGCGGCCATAATACCTACCGCGGCACCAATTTTTACCGGCTGATTATACGCTAAATCAAAACCATAACATTTGGCACAAATACCATGTAAGGAACGACAACTATAAACCGAACGAATAGTAATCTTGTCTAAATTCAAATTCATAATTTCTTTGACTTGGGCTTTACCAACAGCTTCTCCTTTTTTGACAATTATTTTACCAGTTTTATCTTTAATATTCTCCAATACCACCCGACCAAACAAGCGATTGGCTATGTTTTCACCCATATTTTCTGAATCCTCTTTGGTTAGTAATGTTCCTTGCTCATCACCACAGTCTTCTTCTTGGACTACAATATCTTGAGCTACATCAATCAAACGTCTGGTTAAATAACCAGCATTGGCTGTACGTAGAGCAGTATCGGATAAACCTTTGCGCGCGCCGTGTGTAGAAATGAAATATTCCAAAACATCAAAACCTTCCTTAAAGTTTGATTTCACCGGCAATTCAATAATATCACCAGCTGGGTTGATCACTAAACCCTTCATACCTACAATCTGTGTCAGCTGTCCCCAGGAACCTCTAGCACCTGATTCAATCATTGAGCTCACTGAACCATTGATATCAATTACTTTTTTACTAGCTACGGTTATTTTATTTTTTACTTCAGTCCAAACATCAATAACTTTTTCTCGTCTTTCCTCATTGGTCAATAATCCTTGTTCATACTGAGAAAAAATTTGTTTAACTTGCAGCTCAGCCTCCTGTAGAATTTCAGCTTTTTCTGAGGTTATATTTAAATCATCCATTCCCCACGACCAACCAGACAAAGTTATATAATTGAAAGCTAAATTCTTTATATCGTCAAAAGCCTTAGCAGCCACAGTAAAACCGTAAGAATCAATAATATCACTAACAATTCCTCGAATTACCTTTTTATCAACCAATTGATTGATGAAAGGTAAACCTGTGGGCATAACTTCATTGAATAGCACCCTACCTACCGAAGTAATAACAAATTTATCATCAATTTTTATTTTAACGGGAGCGCGTAAGCCAATTTTACCAAAATCGTAAGCCATTTTAGCTTCAGCAGTTGAAGCATAATATTTTACTTTTTTTTCATCATAATTTCCATCAATATATGTCATATAATAAGCCCCCCAAACAATATCTTGGTTGGGTGTGACCACTGGATCTCCAGTGGCTGGTTTCAATAAGTTCTGCGCTGACAACATCATTTCCGCTGCTTCTTTTTTTGCTTCTTCGGTCAAAGGTACATGAACGGCCATTTGATCACCATCAAAATCAGCATTGAAAGCTGTGCAAACCAAAGGATGTAATTGTATAGCCTTACCTTCAATCAGCACCGGTTGAAATGCTTGAATGCCCAGGCGATGCAAAGTTGGTGCGCGATTCAACATCACATGACTGTGATTGGTAATATCTTCCAAAATATCCCACACTTCCGCATGTCCGGCTTCAATATAGCGATTAGCGCTACGCACATTATGAACGTATTCCTGTTTTATCAATCGGGAAATCACAAATGGTTTAAACAGTTCCAAGGCCATCATCTTTGGAATACCACACTGATTTATCTGTAGATGCGATCCGGCAACAATCACGCTTCGACCAGAATAATCAACACGCTTACCCAATAAATTTTGCCGAAATCTACCCTGTTTTCCTTTTAACATATCAGCAATTGATTTGAGCTGACGTTTTTGTCCGGTGGAAGCAGTGACAGTTTTGCCATGACGAGCTGAATTGTCAATCAAAGCATCCACCGCCTCTTGTAACATACGCTTTTCATTGCGTTGAATTACTTCTGGTGCGTTTAAATCAATCAATCTTTTTAAACGATTGTTGCGATTGATAACACGACGATACAAATCATTTAAATCAGAAGTGGCAAACCGACCACCATCAAGTGGTACCATAGGTCTCAGATCGGGCGGGATAACCGGCACGACTGTTAAGACCATATCTTCGGGACGAATATGATTGCGTATCAAACTCTTAACCAATTGCAATCGACGATGTATTTTTTTACGTTTAGCACCATGAGATTCAATTACCTCTTTCTCCAAATCATTGACCATACCATCCAAATCAATAGCTGACAATAGTTTGTGAATTGCTTCCGCGCCGATATAAGCTTCAAAAATATGACCGTACTTAAGAGATAAATCTTGGTAAGTATGTTCGGAAATAACTTGTTTGACAGCTAAATCTTCAAGTTCGCGTTTAGCAATCTTGACTGCCTTTTCCAATTCTTTTACCTTTTTAGTTTTATTTTCCAAAATTATGGCTTCCCGGGAAGTAAAATCGTCAGCCAATTTTTTATATTTGGCACTATTCTTATCTAAATCAATAAAAACTTTGGCTTTTTCTTTATTTAAATTATCAATAGCCTGTCTAGTTTCTGCTTCAATACTTTTTTGCCTCCCCTTAAATTCACCATCAATCTGACTAATTAGTTCCGCTTTTTGTGTTTCGTCAACATCAGTAATAATAAAATTGGCAAAGTAAACAACTTTTTCTAATTCTTGAGCAGACATATCTAGCATCAAACCAACGCGTGACGGGATACCGCGTAAAAACCATATATGAGCAACCGGTGCGGCCAAACTGATATGACCCATACGTTCGCGGCGGACAAAACTTCTAGTTACTTCTACACCGCATTTATCACAGATAATACCTTTATACCGAATTTTTTTGTATTTACCACAATAACATTCCCAATCTTTGGTAGGACCAAAAATCCGTTCACAAAACAACCCATCCTTTTCCGGTTTTTGGGTACGATAATTAATCGTCTCTGGTTTAGTCACTTCGCCACGCGACCAACGAAGAATATCATGAGGTGAAGCTAACCGTAATCTAATAGCATTGAACTCTAATTCTTTGCCACCTTCATGAAAAAGAGTTGAAATTGTTTTTGTAGTTGAGGGGTGTGACATAAAATCTAATTTATTTTTTTCTTGGCTTTTTGTCTTCGCTTTCACTCTCTGATTGGACAATACGACCATCTTTCAATAACTCAACTTCTAAAGCCAAGCCTTTTAATTCGCGTACTAAAACATTAAAGGATTCAGGAATATTTAATTTTTCAATTGGTTCACCTTTGATGATTGATTCATAAGCTTTGCTACGACCTGGCACATCATCGGATTTGATGGTCAACATTTCCTGTAAACTATAAGCTGCTCCATAAGCTTCCAAAGCCCAGACTTCCATTTCACCAAACCGTTGTCCGCCAAATTGAGCTTTGCCACCCAAAGGTTGTTGCGTCACTAGTGAATAGGGTCCGATTGAACGTTGGTGGATTTTATCTTCCACCAAGTGGTTGAGTTTCAACATATACATAATGCCAACAGTAGTTTTATTTTGAAATGGCTTGCCATTACGACCATCGTACAACTGAATCTTGCCATCTTCAGGTAAACTAGCAGCTGCCAATTGTGATTTTATTTCTTCAATAGTAACTCCATCCAATGAGGGTGAAGCAACATTATAACCCAATTTACTGGCAGCATAACCAAGATGGACCTCCAATAATTGCCCCAGATTCATACGAGAAACAATTCCCAAGGGATTGAGTAAAATATCAATTGGCCTACCATCAGGCAAAAATGGCATATCTTCTTCTGGTACAATACGTGAAATCACACCTTTATTACCATGACGACCGGCCATTTTATCTCCTACCTGCACCTTACGCAAAGAAGCGACTGATACCTGAATAGTCTTAATTACCCCGGCT
Organism: uncultured Gammaproteobacteria bacterium; assembly: GCA_964620905.1. Lineage (GTDB taxonomy): Bacteria > Patescibacteriota > Patescibacteriia > S139-126 > S139-126 > CAZUKA01. The sequence continues at coordinate 577,405 of CAZUKA010000001.1, forward strand.
GGCAACTTATCTCCATTTTCCCGAGAAAATACTTTTATATCCACCACTTTGCCATGTTCACCGTGTTCCAAATACAAGGATGAATCTCTCACATCCTTGGCTTTTTCACCAAAAATAGCTCGTAATAATTTTTCTTCAGCTGAGAGTTCAGTTTCACCTTTGGGGGTGATCTTACCTACTAAAATATCTCCCGAAGAGACCTCAGCACCAATTCTAACAACTCCGTCCTCATCCAAATCTTTCAATTTTTCATCACCCACATTGGGAATATCACGGGTAATAACTTCGGGACCCAATTTGGTATCACGAACATCAATTGTATAGTCTGTAATATGAATAGAACTATAACGATCATCGCGTACTACTTTTTCCGAAATCAAAACCGCATCTTCATAATTTCCTCCTTCCCAAGTCATAAAAGCAATCAACATATTCTGACCCAAGGCCAACTCTCCTCCTTGCGTAGCTGGACCATCCGCTAATATATCACCAGCTTGTACTTTTTGCCCCAAGTCAACAATCACAATTTGATTCATACAAGTCGAGGCATTGGAACGCAAAAATTTACCCAAACGGTATTCTTTGGTTTTGCCAGATTTATTTTTTACTACAATATGTCCGGCATCAATCTCAACAATTTCCCCATCTTCTTCGGCTATAATCGTATGACCGGAATCATAGGCTGCCCGTCTTTCTACACCGGTACCGACTACTGGAGCTTGGGGCTTAACTACTGACACAGCTTGACGTTGCATATTTGTTCCCATCAAAGCTCTTACCGCATCATCATGTTCAACAAAAGGAATTAACGAAGTTGAAACTGACAATATTTGTTTAGGTGAAACATCCATATAATCTACCGAATCAACTTCCACAATAGTTGGTTTGTGTCCAACTCTAGCTTCTACCCATTGATCCATAAAATATCCGCTTTCATCAATTTTGATTGTCGCCGGCACTGTCACCACTCGATCTTCAGAAAATGCATCCAAATAATCAATCTCCGCGCTAACTCGTGGTTTTACTAAAACTTTTTTAATCCCACTTTTAGCTAACAATTGGGCTGTCTCTTTATTTATCTGTTGCCCTTTTTTAACTATCACTTTGCTAGTTTTAGGATCAACTATATCCTCCCTACTGATTTCACCAACTGTAAATTTAGAATCATTATCTACTTCTTTTATCACCCGTCGGTAAGGTGTTTCAATAAAACCAAATTCGTTGACTCTAGCATAACTAGCTAAATGACCAACTAAACCAATATTAGGTCCTTCTGGAGTGGCAATCGGACAAATTCTCCCATAATGCGTTTGATGTACGTCCCTAACTTCAAAACCAGCTCTCTCTCTAGATAACCCACCCGGACCCATCGCTGATAAACGACGCTTGTGTTCCAATTCGGCCAAAGGGTTGGTCTGATCCATAAACTGAGATAACTGCGAAGACATAAAAAATTCTTTAATGGCGCCTATCAATGGTCGAGCGTTGATCAATTGATTCGGTGTTAAAGTATTTATGTCCAAAGTAGACATTCGATCTCTGACAATACGCTCCATTCGTGCCATTCCAACTCGAAATTTATTTTGTATTAATTCACCAACTGCTCGTACTCGTCGGTTGCCCAAATGATCAATATCATCAGCCGCTTCTTGTAAAATATTCAACCTAATTATCTCTGTGATGATCATGATCAAATCTTCCCGGCGTAATACCCGATTTTCCGGCGTATTATCTACCTGCATGTTGAAACGTTGATTCAATTTATACCTGCCTACCCGACCAAAATCATAACGATCAAAACGAAAAAACATAGCGTGAATCAAACTTTTAGCATTTTCAGCGGTGGCTAAATCACCTGGACGAATACGCTTATAAACTTCTATCAAACCATCATCTTCGTTTTTAGTTGTATCTTTATCCAAGGTAGCTTGAATAAAATGATGATTGGGATCATTATCAATGTCTTTAAATAAATTGATAATCTGTTCATCACTGCTATAACCAAAAGCGCGCAATAAAGCAGTGATAGCAACTTTTCTTTTTCGATCAATCTTGACGTACAAAACATCATTGAGATCGGTTTCAATTTCCAACCAAGCGCCGCGGTTGGGAATAATTTTGGCTCCATAATATTTTCTGCCCCGGATAATACTGGTAGTAAAGAAAACACCTGCACTTCGTATCAACTGTGACACTACCACTCTTTCAATACCGTTGACAATAAAAGTACCCCGATCAGTCATCAATGGAAAATCACCCAAATAAATCTCTTGTTCTTTGGTTTCACCAGTCCGTTTATTGATCAATCTGACTTGAGTACGTAAAGGAGCTTCATAAGTAACATTTTTTTCTTTGGCTGTTTGTTCGTCAAATTTTGGATCATCTAAATAATAATCTGTAAAATAAAGCTCCAAATCACGTCCAATAAAATCTTTTATTGGGTTTATCTCGGAAAAGAGTTCTTTTAAACCTTCATCAAAAAACCATTGATAAGACTGTTTTTGCACTTCAATCAAATCAGGCAGTTTTAGGACCTGTTTATATTTAGTGAAATATTTACGCTCCAGCGAAGTAGTTTTTACAGACATAAAAATGACTCCTTCCGATAAGAAAAGAGTTTTAAATATTTAATTTAAGCTAGTGAAATTAACACAATTTGTGTAAAATTAGCTAAATATTCAACTTACTAAAACACGATGTCGTAACTTTAACAAAAAACTTGTTGTAAGTCAAGTTTTTGATACTAAAATAAAAATAATGTCAACACTATAATTTTTTGGCTATTTTTAGATAAAAAAATTAAATTGCTATAATACCTTTAAAATCTCAACTAACACCTTGTCCACAACACAAAAGTTAAAAATTAGACAATGTTTCTTTAACTACCACTCTATCATCCCAAGGTTGTTTTCCTTGTCTAGTTATTATTGCTTGTTCACTGCCCTTACCAGTTATCACTACCACATCCCCCGGAAGGGCTAGTTGTAAAGCCTGATTGATTGCTTGCCGGCGATCAATGATTTTATAAATTTCCACACTAGGAAAACCAACCGTACCCTGAAATATTTCATCAACAATTTTTTCTGGATCTTCATCATACGGATCTTCATTGGTAAGAATAACTACTTGTGCGTATCTTGCGGCAATTTCACCAAGTAAAGGTCTTTTGGCTTTATCACGTCCACCACCACATGAGCCTAGTACAGCAAGTAAACGTTTAGCTTTGGGTCGTAAGGTAGTATAAACTGCCTCTAAACTTTCCGGGGTGTGAGCATAATCAACATAAACAACAAAATCTCGAGGAGAAATAATTTTTTCCATACGACCTGGCATATAATTGAAATTTTGTAGCGCCTGACTTATATCCGCCCAATTGATATGCAAAGCTTTGGCAGTTGCCACCGCAGCCATAGCATTATAAACATTAAATAAACCTGGCAAACTTGTTTGCAACATATGTCCTTTAACTTCAAATTGATAACCATTTTCAGTTTCTTTTAAATTGACTGGAAAATAATCTGTTTCTGTTTGCAGTGCATAATAAATATACTGCCTGGCCGGAATATCTTTATAAAAAGAAAAATTTTCATCATCTTTATTTAAAATACTAATAGACAAACCTGTCAGACCTCTAAACAGTTCAGCCTTAGCCTCACGATAATTGGCAAAACTGCCGTGTGACTCAATATGCTCCGGTGATAAATTGGTAAACACTCCAATCTGATAACGCACTCCCCAGTGACGATACTGCTTGATACCTTCGGATGAAGTTTCAATCACTGCAAACCGGCAACCTTGATTAATCATCTGTCGCAATAATTTTTGTAAACGCAATCTTCCAGGCATAGTCATCTTGGTGTCATTGATCCAGGCCTGATCGCCAATACGAAAGTTGGCAGTAGTAACAAGCCCAACTTTATTACCCGCTTGTGTTAAAATCTGCCAAATCATATTGGCGGTAGTTGACTTACCTTTAGTACCAGTTACACCAACAACCACCAAGCGTCGTGAGGGAAACCAATAAATAATATTAGCCAGTACTGCCAATGACTTATGATAAAAAATAATTATACCTGGGGGTAAAAATTTTTTTATCTTTTTCTTCCAACTCATATTAATTATAAATATTTTAGTCTTAATTCTTAATTTATTATTCTAAATTCTGAATTCTTAGCAGGAAACTAAATCTTGCATTAACTAAGCTAAGCTTGGTGCTCCCGGCAAGAATAGAATTTGCGACTCTACTTCTACTCTCTCACCTTTCCCGCCTGCCATAGCCTGGTGTCCCCGATAGGAATCGAACCCATATCTCGAGCTCCGGAAGCTCGCATTCTATCCGTTGAACTACGGGGACAACGGGTCATGGCAGACAGGTATTTTATTAACTATGTGAGCTATTTTTAACTCGGTTTGATACCGTAAACACTAAATAAATTATTGGTAGAAATAAAATCTTCTACTTTCTGTATATCTTCCGGACGACCAAAATCAAGCCAATATTTTTTTAAATTTTTAATTTTAACTTTTTTTTGTTGAGCTAACAAAGAAATCGCATCAGTGATTTGATATTCACCATTGGCTGCTGGACCAATCTGGTCAGTTATGGAATAAATCTCTGGTAAAAATTTATATATGCCAGCATTAATAATATTAGATACTGGATTGGCTACTTTTTCATCAATCCGAAGTAAAAAATTATCTGATTCGGAAACCAAAGTACCATACTGACTAGGATCGGTTACCTGCAAACCTCCAATATAGTTGTAATCGTCAGTTGCATTTGCGAAATCACGCAAATCTTCCAAGGCGTATAGGTTATCACCCATTACCACTACAAAAGGCTCATTGTCAATAACACTACGAACTGCTTGCAAGGGAATCAAGGTGCCATACTTATTCTCGCCCATGACTGCAAACTGATTCACCATACAAAAAATAGGAAATTCATCACGATAAGCAGCCAAAAAATCATCAAACTGATGTGATAAATAGCCAGTCACCATAATTACCTCCTGAAAACCAACGGCTTTAAGATTGGTAAGTAAATAATACAAAAACGGTTTACCAAAAATCTCAATTAAGTGTTTGGGTTTGGTTTTTGACAAAGTCTGCATTCTGGTACCACGACCAGCCGCAAAAATAACCACTTTTTTTATCATAAAAATCGTTTAGCTAACTGATAAATCTTATACCACATCTTATCATAAACCCAATCCCAAGCACCAACATAGTTTACTTCCTGACCACCAAAACCTTTCTTAAACCGCGTGATACCTTGCCACTGATTCTCCCGATCATGCGCCGTCAATGTTCTTTGAGCTGGTTTAACACCATAGAGATCATACTTGGTATAACCATAAGTCCTAATTTGATTCATCACTTGCCAGTGTAATAAATATGGCGCCATTATTTCTTTTTTTTCTTGGCTTGATGCACCATGCAAATAAACTGCTCGATCACCAAAAAAAGAAAATAGACCGGCCGCCAAAATATTTTTGTTTTGGCAGGCAAAAAACAATTTGATTGTTAGTTTCAACTGATCGGCAATATCTGTTTGACCAAATATATTTAACATCTGCCGATAATAATTATCTGAATGAATGCGAAAACCGTCACGACGTGCGGTTATTTTCAATAATTGTAAAAAATTATCAAGCTCGTCAGGTTGTTCAGCTAGCTTCACTGTAACTCCGTGACGTTCAGCTAAACGAATATTATATCTAGTTTTGGGATGCATGCCTGACAATAACTCTGCTGGATCTCTATTTAAATCTATTATCTGTGTATCTTGTGGTTGAACGGCATTTGTTTTTTTTAGTCCCAAATTGAAAAAAAAGTTTCCTAAATCTTCCTTAGTTAAACGCGGTTCCAAACGAAAAAAAAATTCGTGTCTTTGTGCTGTAGCAATTGTAATATCTCTGGCCTTAGATAAAAAAAGTTTGATAATTTTTTCTTTTCGCTCGTCACTCAACTGCCGAGTAAAAACCGGACCGTGTGGCGCATACAAATAAGCGCGACTAAATGGTAAATTGTGTAAAATAATTTGGGCAGAAGCCAATAACTCACTTTGATCATAAACACCAAAACGCCAGACCTTATGTCCTTGACTGGCTTGAAAATCTCCCCACTCCCAACTTTGTAAAAATTGACCACCCCAAGCAGTCGCGACAAAATTGTTGAGTTCTACCGGTGAAGTGATTAGTCTGACCTCCATTTATTTACCCAAAAGTTTAAGAATTTGTGAAACCTTTTTTTCTGTACTCAAATTGTCATCAACTTGTCGCAGCGCTTCTCTAATCTCACCGGCCCGATAACCTAGACTCTCTAAAGCTTCAATCACTTCACTGCTAACATTACTATCACCACTGGCAACAATACCAGCACCAATTTTTGATTTCAATTCTACCACTATCCGCTCGGCGGTTTTTTTGCCGATACCATTTACTTTCTGCAACAAACCCGGATCGTCATTGACTACGGCTTGTCTGATATCTTCAGGTTTAGCAGCTGCTAAAATATTGAGAGCTGATTTCGGTCCTATACCAGAAATAGTGATGAGCAACTTAAAAAAATAGTACTGACTTTCACTCAGAAATCCAAACAAATCTATGGCGTCTTCTCTGACAGCTGTATAAACATAGAATTCAACCTCCTGACCAATTACCGCCTTGGTTAAGGTATCGTTATCTACAAATACCTCATAGCCAACACCACCCACTAATACAGTAAGTGATCGTTCACCCGCCTTTTTTATTTGTCCTTGCAAATAAGAAATCATTGATTAGAATCAAATATAAAGTAGCTGGTATTAAGTATATAATATTTCGACACTTATTTCATCTCTTACTTGACTAAGCTAATTATACTATTTAAACTTTACTAATTATTAGTTATTTACCAATTCACAATCAAACGGAGTTATCCAATGAAATCAATAGCAAAACTTATAAATGGCTATTTCCAATATAGATTTATTTTTACTTTTATTGCCTGCTTCTTTTTTACCCCGGCAATATTAATCGGTCGCGACAATCAAATATTATCCAACGGGGACATAATTATATTAATATTTCTTCCCTTATCAATAATGACTGTGGTTTTTATATTTGGTTTAGTGGGATTTTTAAATGAATATCGCTTGCGAATTGTCCTGGGAAAAAGATTTTATCAATTTGATTCTTATTTGAAAAAAATATTTAAAAAGACAGCTTTGCTAATAATTGGCTTATTTATATCAATTTGCCTGCTGGCAATAATTAGGTTTTCTTTAAACCCATCTTTAGATAATCTAAATCTTTTAATCCCAGTGATCTTAACTATTATTTTAAAAAACTCGCTCAAAGATTTTGTTGCGATAGGCAACTGATAATCGGCCCAATATTATTTGGGCTTTTTTATTTTAACAAAGACGGTTATACTAACTAGACAAATAATTGCATGAATAAATTTAGACTCAAAGCCAATTTTCAACCAACTGGTGATCAACCTGCAGCAATCAAAAAGTTGCTAGTAGGGCTGAAGAAAAAAAATAGACACCAAACCTTACTCGGGGTCACTGGTTCAGGTAAAACTTTTACTATGGCCAATATTATTGCCGCTACCAATCGGCCAACTTTGATTATCTCTCACAACAAAACCTTAGCTGCCCAACTGGCTAGCGAATTTCAAGATTTTTTTCCGCACAATGCCGTGCACTACTTTGTCTCCTATTATGATTTTTATCAACCTGAAGCTTATATACCCCGCACCGACACTTACATTGAAAAAGAAACTCAACTCAATGAAGAAATAGACCGCCTCCGACATGCTTCCACCACAGCGCTGATGATGAGACGAGATGTAATTATCGTAGCATCCGTCAGTTGTATTTATGGTTTAGGTAATCCTAAGGAATATACTGATATAAAATTACCATTACAGGTAAAAAATAATTACAAACGCAATGAAATTCTGCGCTCGCTCCATGACATGCGCTATGAACGCAACGACCAAGAATTAAAACGTAATAGCTATACCGTCAAAGGAGAAATAATTGAAATTTATCCTGCCTTTGCACTAGATAAATTTTGGCGACTTAAATTTTTTGGCAAAACCCTAGAAAAAATTGAAGAAATTGATTGGTTAACAAAAAAAATATTAAATAAATTTTCCCAAATAGAAATTTATCCAGCTACTCACTACGTTGCTCCACCTGATAAAATGCAAGGGGTTACAAAAAAAATTCGTGATGACTTACGACAGCAATTGCATATCTTCAAAAAACAAAATCAACTGTTGGAAGCGCAGCGTTTGGAGCAACGTGTTAGTTTTGATTTGGAAATGATGGAAACAGTCGGTTATTGCAATGGTATAGAAAACTATTCCCGCTATTTCGATGGTCGAAAATTAGGTCAACCTCCATATACATTGCTTGATTATTTTCCCAAAGATTTCTTATTGTTTATCGACGAATCACATATGACCATCCCTCAAATTCGAGGTATGTATGAAGGAGATAAATCACGCAAACAAACTTTGGTGGATTTTGGTTTTCGCTTACCGGCGGCGTTGGACAATCGTCCTCTAAAATTTATTGAGTTTAACCAAAAAATAAATCAGGTAATTTATGTATCAGCTACACCTAGTGAATATGAAATATCTCAATCACAACAGCTAGTGGAACAACTTATCCGACCTACGGGTTTACTTGATCCCAGTATAGAAATAAAGCCAACTAACGGACAAATCGAAGATTTAATAAAGGAAATAAAAAAAAGAATCAATAAAAAACAACGAATTTTGGTTACAACTCTGACAAAAAGATTGGCCGAACAACTAGCTGAACATCTATTGGAGATGGGTATCAAAACTCAATACCTGCATTCGGAAATAGATACTTTGGAAAGAGTAGAAATACTACAATCTTTGCGACGTGGCGAAGTTGACGTTTTGGTGGGTATCAATCTGTTGCGCGAAGGCTTGGATCTACCAGAAGTATCACTGGTTGCCATTCTTGATGCTGACAAAGAAGGTTTCTTGCGCAGTGATGTTACTCTGATTCAAACCATGGGTCGAGCTGCCAGACACGTAGAAGGGCACGTGATTATGTATGCTGATACAATTACTGGATCTATGAAAAGAGCAATTACTGAAACCACTCGTCGCCGACAAAATCAACAAGTATACAATCAAAAACACAACATCACCCCTCAATCAATCCAAAAAAAAATCAAGACTTCCTTGCTTTCCGGCCTCAGATTACAAGATACATCAGTTCCCAAAATTGATTTTACCAAATTGCCAAAAGATGAAATAAAATATCTTATCAACCAACTATCCGAACAGATGGAGATAGCTGCCCAAAACTTGGAATTTGAAAAAGCAGCTAAATTTAGGGATCAAATTGATGAGATAAAAAAATCAAAAAAAGCGCTTTAAGCGCTTTTTTATAATTGACAATACCAACAAACAATGATAGGTTGACTTAATTAATTCCTTAATAAACAACAAAAATCAGGAGATAATAATGAATACACAGTTATTCTCAGTCAACAATTCTAACGCTAAATGGCACAAAAAAATTTTTAGAGTCTCATTTATAGACCTAGCTTTAGGTACCATAATATTATTGATGGTGTTTATATTAAAATCCCTAAATATACTTACTTGGTTCGAAAAATACCCTTTAGGAATGATTATCATTTCCATAGTAGCAGCATTTCTTTGCGGCACTTGGAGCGGATCAGCTTATGTCCGCAAACAAATACACTTCACTATTGCTTTTGTAGCCACCATCACTTTTCTAGTTTTGATTCCTCTAATGAATCTTTTAAGCAGTTTGTTATTTGTAGGACTCTACTTAATTTTGTTTGGGCTGACTGCCTTGGAAACATTACTCTGTGATGAAAAATAATTTAAAAAAAGCGCTTTAAGCGCTTTTTTTATTTCTCACTGACAACACTATATTTTCCATCAGCTTAACCACCGTAATCGGACCAATCCCGCCGGGCACCGGAGTTAACAAGGCGGCTTTATTTTTTACTGAATCAATTTCAACATCTCCCCTCACTTTACCAGCTTGATAAGTCGTAGCTAAATCAATCACCACTGCTCCAGTTTTGATCATTTCACCGGTTATTAAGTTTGGTTTACCAACACCAGAAATAACAATATCAGCTTGTTTGGTAAACCTCGCTAAATCTTTGGTGCTTCTACCACAAACACTTAAAGTCACTGGACAATTCATAAAATAGGCAGCCAAAGGACGTCCAATTAATTCCCCCCGTCCAACTAAACAAACATGTTTACCATTTAGTTCAATATTATGGTCATTTAAAACTTCCAGCACAGCGCCAATAATCGGTGGCATAAAATAGAGTTCATTCATCAAAATTTTACCCAAAGAGAAATGCGACAAACAGTCAACATCGAACTCTGGCTTGATCTGATTGGCAATTTCACGCGTCTGTGACCACAATTTATTTGGCAATGGCAACTGAACGATCAAACCAAACAAATCTTTTTCCTGTTGTATTGTGTTTATCTTAGCAATTATAGCTTCAGTGGTGGTGTTAGCAGACATTTCATAAACATCACAAACTAAACCTAATTGTTTTGCAACTGCTTGTTTTTTACTAACATACATTTTGGAAGCGGCATCATCTCCAACTAAAATCACTACCAATTTTATTGGTGTGGTTAAATTTAAATCTAGCAAATTTTGTTTTAATTCGGCTTGTAATTTAGCGGCGATTTTTTTACCATCAACCAGTACGATATTAGACATAGTTTTGACTCCTTAGTACTATAATAATGATTAAGTCTTATAATATCATTTTATTATAATTTAGCCCTCATCAGCAAATAGTCATTAATCAAAAACCAGTGAAAAAAAATTATTCATCAAAAAAAGTGGCTATCTTTGGTGCTTTTGATATTATCCATCCTGGGCATATCCACTTATTCAAACAAGCAGCTGCTCTGGGTGAAGTGATCGTAGTAGTTGCAAGAGATTCAACAATCGCCAAAGTCAAAGGCCAAACACCTTTTTATCCCGAAGCTAACAGAGTGGCAACCTTAAAAAAAATTGATTGGCTGACAGAGGTTAGATTAGGACAGTCAGTCAATCCTTATGAAATTTTAAAAATTATTAAACCAGAAATAATTCTCTTAGGACATGACCAAAAAATATTTATTGATCAACTACCTGAGGAATTAAAAAAAATAAATTTGCAGCCAAAGATTTTGCGCGCTCAACCGCTGGCTGAAAATTTTTTTAAATCTTCAAAAATTAGACCGGCCCTAGAAAATAATCAAGCTGGTTTTTTACTAATCAATAAACCAGCCGGTCTCACCTCGCATGATATAGTCAATCAAGTAAGAAAAACATTAAACACCAAAAAAGTTGGCCATGCCGGCACATTGGATCCACTGGCTCAAGGGCTACTAATAATCGGTGTTAAAGAAGCAGTTAAAATGCTTTCTTGGTGGCACTATTTCACCAAAACTTATCAAGCACAACTGGTTTTTGGTAAAACCTCTGATACTTATGACGCTACGGGCCAAATAAAAAATATAACCACAAAAAAAATTTCCCAAGCTAAACTTGAACAAGCTCTACTGAACTTTATTGGTCAGCAAACCCAACAACCACCAATTTTCTCTGCCAAAAAAATAAAAGGGCAAAAGGCATACACTTTGGCTAGAAAAAATATAGCCGTTGAGCTACCTGAACAAACTGTTAAAATATACCAATCAAGACTAATTGATTTTTCTTGGCCAAATGCTGTTTGGAAAATTACTTGTAGCAGTGGAACATATATCCGCAGTTTAATTCACGATTTAGGACAAAATTTATCAACTGGTGCTATTATGACTGACTTAGTCAGATTGAAAATCGGCCCCGCCTCAATCAAATCATCAATCAAAGTTGAGAGTTTAAATAGCCACTACCCAACCCAAGGATACTTTTTATCACCACTATTTTTACTGGAAAAAATAAATGAATTATTTTTGGAAAATACTCAACTTAACTCTTGATTTATTTTTTCTACCTTGCTATGATACCTCTACTTATTTAGTTATTAATAATATTTACTATGCCCAACAAACAATCAGCTGCCAAAGAATTACGTAAAGCAAAAATTCGTACTCAACGCAATTCCAGAGTAAAAAGCAACATCAAAACCCTTTTGAAAAAAATTGACAAGTCTTTAACTTCCGGTGATCAGACTAAATTGGACGAAATGCTAAAAAAGGTTCAATCACTACTTGATAAAGCGGTTAAAACAAAGGTGATTAAAAAAAATAACGCCGCTAGAAAAAAATCACGGCTTTGGAAAAAAATAAATAAAACTACCAAGAAATAAAAAAATCCGCCGACTGGCGGATTTTTATAAACCCAAAATAAACAAATCAAGTGCAGCCGCTGGTTCGGTTAAACCAGTTTTTAAACGGTAATCAATCTCACTTAATTGTTGATAAATATCTTTAAGCTGTTTTAGGGTAAAATTTTTTACCACTGGCAAAGATTTCTGTACTACAAAAGGGTGCATTCCTAGTCTCGTTGCCATCTCGTTGCTGGTAAAAGTTTGTTTATCCAAAACATCTTTGATTAAAAGCAAAACTCTAAACTGCCAAACAATCCGGTTAAATATTTCTAAAACTTCTGTTCCCTTGACTAGTTGTTCCTCCAACAAACGCATGGCTTCGGGTTTATTTTTTTGTGATAAAAAATATAAAAATTCCCAACCATCACCGCTCAAACTATCTAGTGTCAAATTATAAACCATTTTACTATCAATCTCTGTTCCATCAGCGAATAAAACTAATTTTTGTATCTCATTGTCCAACTGCCATAAATTATCACCGACTTGAGCAAATAAAATCTTGACTGCTACCGGCGCGATTTTACCGCCCAATTCAACCACTCGATCTTGCACCCACTTTTCCAACTGACGCTGATTTAAATTATCATAAATTTGAACATAGTCCTGTTTATTTAAATATTTGAACAACTGAGTGTTTTTTATTTTTTTTAAACTATCAGCGGTTTGTATATTTTCCCACCACACTACCGTATGGTTGCTAACCTTATCTAGAACTTCTATAATTTGTTCTTGTAAATCTTTTTTTGGATGACGCACTAATAAATCACGCACCAGCACCAATCGTCCACGGCTAAATAATGATTGTGATAGAAGGCTTTGACGCCACTGTCCAATATCAAATTCTTCCCCATTGATCAAGGTTATACTCGAACCGCTAGTATCAACCTTTTGTCTGAACTTTTGTTTTAACTCATTTACTTTATGTTGAGCGCGCCAACTATCTGATCCGTAAATAAAAATAATCATATAATTTGGAGCGGGTAGGGGGAATCGAACCCCCATCTTCAGCTTGGAAAGCTGTAATAATAGCCATTATACGATACCCGCTTAATGGTCGGGGTGAGAGGGCTCGAACCTCCGACCTCCTGCTCCCAAAGCAGGCGCGCTAGCCAACTGCGCTACACCCCGATAATTAAATTATAAAATATAAATTTTAAATTATAAATATTTATAATTTAGTACAAATAAGTCCTAAATTCTAAAATCCAATTATATTTTTAGTATCTAGAATTTAGGACTTATGTTTTAGTGGTGCCGAGGGGCAGAATTGAACTGCCGACGCAAGGATTTTCAGTCCTTCGCTCTACCACTGAGCTACCTCGGCCCAAATAGAATTTTGAATCTTGAATATAGGATTTAGAATGTAAGATGATAATTAAAAAAATTTATTACTGTGCTAAATCCTAATTCAATATTCTATATTCCAAATTCTATATTCTTACTAATGGTGGGCATGGATGGATTCGAACCATCGACCTCGTCATTATCAGTGACGCGCTCTAACCAACTGAGCTACATGCCCCAACTTTATTTTGTAAACCAAATTACTTTGTTTTGCAAATTCAACCATAACAAAAAAGTCTCAATTTGGCAAGATTTATCAATAATAGATAAAAATAAAGAAAAATTACTTAGTTACCAAATAAAAATCCTATCGTATATATAAAAGTGGGTGTATAATAAGTTTGTAATTATTAATCATCTTTTATGGTGAACAAGGAAAAAATTAAAAAAATTTCCCTATCTGTAATGGCGGCCATCGGCGGGCTAGCCATTATATTAGTAGTTTATAATCTTCTTTCTGGTGGTTTACGTTCCGGCATAAAAACAAATAAAATGTTATCAAGTTATGACTCAGTCGGTATGGGTAACTTGGGCCTGGCTCCAACTATGGATTCAGTCGGCATAGAAACCCGCCAGCTGACTGAAGGAACAACCGACAATCAGGATTATGGCGATAGCCAGTTGGCAGAAAGAAAAGTGACCAAAAATGGTGAATTAGAATTACTGGTTGAGAGCGCGGATAAGGTAGCACAAAAAATTTCTGACAAAACCAAACAGCTGGGTGGATTTGTTCAAAATTCAAATATTAGAGAAGTAGAAGCTGGGGTTAAATCAGGTACAATAATAATCAAAGTACCCTCTGATAAATTTGAAGAAGCCTTTAGGGCTTTTAAAGACTACGGGATTAAGGTGGAAAGAGAGATCACCAATAGTCAGGATGTAACTGAACGCTATATTGATTTGGAAGCTCAACTAAAAAACCTGCGAGCTGAAGAAGAACGCTATCTAGATGTGATGAGTCGCGCTTTTAGCGTCAATGATATTCTCCAAGTCTCTCAATATTTAAGTCGAGTCCGCGGACAAATTGAAAAAATTGAAGGTCAGCTAAAATATCTGGATCGGCAAGTGGAAATGTCCACTATCACCACTTATTTAACGGCTGAGGCAGAGGTTGAGATATTTGGTATTCGCTGGCGACCTTTGTATGAGATTAAAAAATCATTTCGCAATATGTTGGAGGGCTTACAAAACTATACCAATACCGCCATTGCTTTTATAATGTATTTGCCGGTACTACTACTTTGGATCGTATCAATCCTATTGATTGTGTGGGTGATTGTTAAAATTTTCCTGTGGTTAATAAGGAGATTTAGACGTAAAAAGGATAGAATTCAAACTTTACAATAAATAAAAAAGAGAGGTTTATAACCTCTCTTTTTTATATTAAACTAATAGTATGAATTTTTATGAATCTGTGTATCAAATTGTTCGCCAAATACCCAAAGGTCAAGTCATGACCTATGGCCAGATTGCTACCCTGATCAGTACACCCCGAGCTGCTCGCGTGGTAGGTTTTGCTCTGCGCGCAGCAATCAATAAAAACATCCCTTGGCAACGAGTGATAAATAGCCAAGGCATGATTAGCATCATAAATCCCCTGGCAACTAAAAAACTCCAAGCAAAACTCTTGCTTAATGAAGGCGTTCAAGTTAAAACCATTGACCACAATTACTTTGTTGATCTAAAAAAATATCTCTACCACCCCAAACTGTCCTAAAAATTGATACTTAGCGTACCCAAAAAGACAGGATTGACATTTTTGTCCACTTTTGCTAAGATAGCAAAACCCTAAAAACAGGGTATTTTTTATTGGTTTTTTACAAATTTAAGTATTTAATCAACCGTATGAATGCATTAGTTCGCAAGCGCGGACGGCAAGCGCTGTTAATTGCTATATTTATTGCTTCAATTTTCACTTTTTTACTTCCTCAGGCTGAAATATTAGCTGCACCAGCGCCAGTCCTCTTAAGTGAGGAGGGAGAAATTAATCTGCAACCAGCTGCTCATGCCACTGAAATAGTTAATTATCAATTACCTATCAATGAAATAAAAGTGGCACGGACAAAAAAAGTTACTATCACCGCTTACAACGCTGTACCGGAACAGACTGATAGTACTCCTTGTATAACAGCTGATGGCACAGACATTTGTCAAAACAAAAATATCAAAGTAGTGGCCGCCAACTGGTTACCTTTTGGCACCAAAGTAAGGATTCCTGAATATTTCGGTGATACCATCTTTGAAGTTAGAGACCGTATGAATCCACGTTATAATGATCGCTTAGATATTCTCCTGGAAGATATTGCGGATGCTAAACAGTTTGGCCGCCGACATCTTACCGTGGAAATATTAAACTAACAAAAAATCCCGCTACCTGCGGGGTTTTTTGATTGCTTTAAAAATAAAATTTTGTTAACCTATCAATGTTAATTAATTTTCTTTATACTTAATACTGTTCCGGCCTGGTAGCCAAGTGGTAAGGCAACGGTCTGCAAAACCGTTATACGGGGGTTCAACTCCCCCCCAGGCCTCCAAAAATATTAATAACTAATTAAATTATGAAACTATTTAATTGGGAATCAAGACAAAAACAAGCAGCAACTGATAAAAAAGAAATTATTCCTATTCATGAAGAGTCAGGGGATATTATTAAGGACCGGGAGGGATTAAGTATTGAACAACAAGATCAAACTATAATCAAAGAGCATTTGGATATTGATGATGAAGAATACCGTCTAACTAAAAATGATCCAGAAAAATTAACCTCACTTGAAGATATTCCTGATCAAGAAAGTTGGGAAAATTTTATGATTAATTATCTTGATTGGGATGAAACATCTACCGCTGATTTTGACAATAAACCATCTGATGAGAATGAAGAATTAGCTAAAATGGATAAAATTGAAGAACAAAATAATAAATATTATAATAACGAATCACAAATTTCCTCGGCTAAACCTCGTCGTCCAAAAGCAGTCAGCCAAATAATCAATAAATATTCAATGCCGAATTATGAGTGGAATAAGCTACCACCAGAAGAGAGAGCGCAAATTAAAAACAAGATTCAAACCGAAATTCAGGAACTTTATATCAAGAAACCAAAAAAAATGGTTAGAAAAAATAAATTGGCCACTGATATAGAAAACGCTGCCTAATCATTATTAAATCACAACTAAAAATGCTACTATATAAGTAGCATTTTTTTATGACTTACGATGTCGCAATTATTGGCGGTGGAATTGTAGGACTAGCCACTGCCTTACAACTAAAAAAAATCAGACCGGCTTTGTCTGTATTACTTTTGGAAAAAGAAGCAAAAATTGCCCAACACCAAACCGGCAATAATAGCGGCATTATCCACTCTGGTATTTATTATAAACCAGGTAGTTTAAAAGCAAAAAACTGCCGGTGGGGCTACCAATTGTTACTTGAATTTTGTAAAGCAAATAATATTAAGTACGAACTGTGTGGTAAACTAATCGTGGCCACAAGAGTTGAAGAGTTGCCGCGACTAGAAGAACTTTATCAACGAGGCAAACAAAATGGTTTGGTTGATATTAAAAAAATATCAGCTAGTGAAATAAAAAATTATGAACCTTACGCCACAGGTATTGCTGCCCTGTGGGTTCCTTACACTGGTATTGTTGATTATAAAGAAGTTTGTCAAAAATACGCTGATATTTTTACCCAACAATATGCTGGCGAAATAAAACTAAACACCAAAGTCATCAACATTAAAAAACAGATTGATAACATCACCCTGTTTACCAATCAAGGTGAAATTAATACTAAAATAGTTATCAATACCGCTGGCCTGCAATCAGATGAACTAGCAAGTCTAAACCAAAAAATTAATGTTAAAATAATTCCTTTTCGCGGGGAATATTATGAACTGGCTGAAAATAAACGCTCATTAGTAAAAAATCTTATTTATCCAGTGCCTGATCCAACTTTCCCTTTCTTAGGTGTTCATTTTACCAGACGAATAAATGGCCAAGTTGAAGCTGGGCCCAATGCGGTCTTAGCTTTTCGTAAAGAAGGTTATAAAAAAACTGATTGGCACTTAGGTGAACTTTTTTCAGCTTTACTGTGGCCTGGCTTTTTAAAAGTTATGTTTAAATACTGGGCAATGGGACTGGGGGAATTTTACCGCAGTTACAATAAATCAGCTTTTACCAAAGCCCTACAACGACTCCTACCAGGTATCACTAAAGAGGATCTTATCCCAGGTGGAGCAGGTGTCAGAGCCCAAGCCTGTGCTAGAGACGGTAAACTAATTGATGATTTTCTGATCTATGAAGATGACAAAATTATCAATGTTCTAAATACTCCCTCCCCCGCGGCCACTGCTTCACTGGCTATTGGTGAAACCATCGCCCAAATGGCAAGCAAAAAAATATAATTTTCTATCAATAAAATCTCAGAAATGCTAAGATAAACTTAGTATTTTTTATGCCCAGTAAAAAAGAAAAATTTATAATCGTCGACGGCAACGCCTTGCTACACCGAGCTTTTCACGCTATTCCCCCACTTACTACTAAATCTGGTTTAGTCGTCAATGCTGTGTATGGTTTTGTTACTATTCTCATGCGCGTATTAAAAGACATTAAACCAAATTACGCGGCTGTTACTTTTGATCTCAAAGCGCCAACCTTTAGACATAAAGTTTATGCTGACTATAAAGCCACCAGAGTTAAACAACCAGATGAACTTTATGCTCAAATACCACTGATTAGACAAATTGTTCAGGCTTTTACTATTACAATTTTTGAAAAGTCTGGCTTTGAAGCTGATGATCTAATTGGCACAATCAGTCGTGCGCTTGATAATAATAAAAATACTGAGACCTATATTGTTACTGGCGACTATGACACCTTACAATTAGTTGATGACAATACCAAAGTTTATACCCTAAGACGAAGCTTAAGTGATACCATAATCTATGATACTAAAGAAGTTATCAATAAATATAATGGTCTTAAACCCAATCAACTAATTGATTTTAAAGCCCTGCGAGGTGATCCCTCTGACAATATTCCTGGGGTCAAAGGCATTGGCGAAAAAACTGCTATTGAACTTTTACTAGAATTTAATACTTTGGAAAATTTATATAAACAATATCAAACTAGTAAAAAAGTAAAACCACGTATTAAAGAACTACTCACTACTTATCGTGACGATGCTTTTTTATCAAAACAATTGGGCAGTATCAAGACTGATGTGCCAATAAAATTTGATCTTGATGAATGTAAATTGTATAGTCCTGATAAAGATAAATTGATCAAACTTTTTCAAGAATTGGAATTCAAATCGCTCTTAGGAAAAATTCCCGAACTGGAACAAAAATTGAATTTAACGCAGACTAGTTTACAAATCGAAACCGCCAAAAAAAATAAAAAAATATCAACAACAAAATATCATTTAATTGACAATGAAAAAAAATTACAAACTCTAATCAATAAATTAAAAAAAGTAAAATTTATTTCTTTGGACACAGAAACTAGTAGTACTAATGCTTTGCAAGCTGAACTAGTGGGTATAAGTTTAGCCTGGCAGGCTGGAGAGGCTTATTATCTTGATTATCAAACATTAAAAAATACCAAATCTTTTGAAAAATTTGCCAAAATAATAATAAATCAAGTCAATACTATTGGTCATAATATAAAATTTGATTTAACTGCCCTATCACAAGTGCACATCAATGTAAAAAAATTATATTTTGATACTATGATTGCTGCTTATCTGTTACGCCCAGGTGAGAGGCGTTTGAAACTTGATAATTTAGTATTTACCGAATTTGGCCATGAGATGATTCCGATTGAATCATTGTTAGGAAAAAAAGGTAAGGACCAATTGGTTATGTCTAATTTACCAGCTACAAAAATTTGTGACTACGCTTGTGAAGATGCTGATTTTACCTGGCGATTATTTAAAAATTTACAACCAGAACTTAGCAAAAATAATTTGGAAAAACTTTTTGAGAAAATAGAAATGCCGTTGATATCGATTTTAGCTACTATGGAAAAAAACGGTATTAAAATAGATAAAACATATTTAGCTCAACTAAATAAAAAAGTTTCTGAACAAATTAGTAATTTAGAAAAAAATATTTATAAGCAGGTTGGCGAAGAGTTCAATATCGCCTCACCCTTACAACTGAAAAAAATTCTTTTTGAAAAACTGGATATTCCAACTGAGGGTTTGAAAAAAATAAAAACTGGCATCTCTACAGCTGCTGGAGAATTGGAAAAAATGCGAGGACTTCACCCGGTAATTGATATGATCTCTGATTACCGCGAACTAACCAAACTTCGTTCTACTTATATTGAAGCTCTGCCAAAATTAATCAATCCCAAAACAGGTAGAGTGCACACCAGTTACAATCAAACCATCACTGCTACTGGCAGATTATCTTCTTCTGATCCCAACTTACAAAATATTCCTATTCGAACAATTTTAGGTAAAAAAATACGTGGATCATTTGTAGCAGAAAAAAATCAGGTTTTACTCTCAGCTGATTATTCGCAAATAGAACTACGCGTAGTAGCCCATTTATCAGGTGATGCTAATCTTATTCGTGCTTTTCAAGAAGGACAAGATATTCACCGCACTACCGCCGCTTTTATTTTTGATGTACCTTTAGAAAAAGTAGATAGTGATATGCGCAGAAAAGCCAAAGAAGTAAACTTTGGGGTGCTGTATGGCATGGGTCCATTTGGTTTAGCTGAACGGACTGGTATTTCTAGAATGGAAGCTAAACAATTTATTGAACGCTATTTTAAACGTTTCCCTAAAATGAAACAGTTTACTGAAAGCATTATTACTCAAGTAAAAACTCAAGGTTATGTAGAAACTATGTTTGGTCGCAAGCGTTATTTACCAGATATAAATTCTACTATGGCTCAAGTTAGAAACGCAGCTGAACGAGCCGCTATCAATCTGCCAGTGCAAGGTACCTCAGCTGACATTATGAAGCTAGCCATGATTGCCGTGTGGAAAAATATTTGCTCTAAAAATTCTGATATAAAAATGCTACTGCAAGTTCATGATGAATTGGTATTTGAGGTACCAGCAGGTCAAATTGAATCGGCAGCTGCTTTGATAAAAAAAGAAATGGAAAATGTAGCCAAACTGTCAGTTCCTTTGGTGGTTGATGTTAAACAAGGAAAAAATTGGTTGGAAATGGAGAAGATAAATTATTCCCCTTCTTAATATAAGAGTAATCTAGCCCCGCTTTGCGGTACTTAGTAAGTTAAAAAGAGGTTGTAAACAACCTCTTTTTTGTTATCCAAATTAATTAAATACTAAACAAACGTCACATTAGCAACGGTATCACCAGCGACTTTGAAGCGCATAACTCGTACACCTTGAGTAGCTCTACCTAAGACTGACACAGACTTTAGAGGTAATCTTATCACTTGTCCTTTTTCACTCATCACGATCAAATCCTCTTCGGCTAATTTTGCGTTCACCACAAAAGCCGCTACGGTTTTACCGGTTTTAGTGGTAATTTTGGCAGCTTTCACACCACCACCACCTCGGCCTTGGGTTTTAAATTCAGTAACTTTGGTACGCTTGGCAAAACCATTATCCATTACTACCAAGAGTTGTTCTTCTTTTGAAGGTTTGCCTTCAAAAATAATATCAATACCCACTACCCAATCACCTTTTTTAAGTCTCATTCCCCTTACACCAGCAGCAGATCTGCCCATTGCTCTGACTCCAGATTCTTTAAACTTGATTGCCTGCCCGTAAGCGCTAACCAAAATAATCTCATCCTTACCACTAGAGGGTTTAACCCATTCTAAATTGTCATCGGCTTTAAGTTTAATAGCAATCAATCCACTGCGACGAACATTATCAAATTCTTCAAATCTTACTTTCTTAATCAATCCTTTTTTTGTTACCATAACTAAAAATTTATTATCATCTCTAATTTCAGACAAGGCAAGAGCTGCAGAAATTTTTTCTTCTGGAGATAATTGTAAAAAATTCACAATTGCCTGCCCTTTACTAGTTCTACTGCCAACCGGTACGTCATAGGCTTTGAGTTGAAATACTCGTCCACGGGTAGTAAAAAACAATAAATCGGCATGGGTCATAGTAGTAAATAGGTGTTCGACTACATCTTCCTCTTTGGTGACCAATCCGATCACTCCTTTGCCACCCCGACTTTGCGTCTTGAAAGTATCAGGTGGCAATCTTTTGATATAACCATCCTTAGTAACAACTACCACGGTTGGCTCGTTGGGAATCAAATCTTCCTGAGAAAATTTATCAATTGCATGGGGCACGACTGTAGTTTTGCGTTCATCGCCATATTTTTCTCGCAAGTCCAACAATTCCTGCTTAGCCACACCCAAAATCTTTTTATCACTTTTCAAAAGTTCGGATAATTCTTTGATCAACTTTCTTTTTTCTTTCAACTCTTCTTCCACTTTCAACCTTTCCAAATTGGCCAGTTGCTGCAATTTCATCTCCAAAATCGCTATTGACTGACGCTCGGATAATTTAAATTTTTTAATCAAATTTATTTTCGCGTCTTCTCGGTCCTTTGATTTTTTGATGGTACTAATTATTTTATCAATATCTTCGAGTGCCATCACTAAACCTTCTAAAATATGAGCTCTGTCTTTGGCTTTATCCAAATCATACTGCGTACGCCTGACTATCACCTCACGACGGTGTTTAATAAATTCTGCTAAAATATCTTTGAGTGTCAAAACCCGCGGTTGCAACCCATCAACTAAAGCCAACAAATTGACATGAAAAGCTGATTGCAGTTCTGTGTGTTTATATAACTGGTTTAAAACTTTTTTGGGATAAGCATCTTTTTTCAATTCCACCACCACTCTAATTCCTTCTTTGTCTGATTCGTCACGCAAATCTCTGATACCCTCAATTTTTTTATCCCGCACCAATTCAGCAATTTTTTCCAAAAGTGTGGCTTTGTTTATTTGATAAGGTAGCTCGGTCACTATGATTTGAAACTGCCCGGATTTTTCTTCAACTATTTCTGTTTTCGCCCGAATAACAATTCTACCTTTACCAGTAGCATAAGCGGTTTTAATATCTTCTTGATTGAAAATAATCCCCCCAGTAGGAAAATCTGGTCCTTTGATGAAAGTCAACAAATCATCAACATCAGCTTCGGGATTATCAATCATATGCACAGTAGCATCAATCACTTCGGAAACATTGTGGGTAGGTATGGAGGTAGCCATCCCCACGGCAATACCCATGGCTCCATTCAAGAGTAAATTTGGCAATTTAGCTGGCAGTACTTGTGGCTCCTGGTGCGAACCATCATAATTGGGAATAAAATTAACTGTATTTTTATCCAAATCGTGGAGCATTTCTTCTGCCAAGGGCATAAGTTTTGCTTCAGTATAACGCATAGCCGCCGCCCCATCACCATCAACTGAACCAAAGTTTCCTTGACCATTGACCAAGGGATAGCGCATGGCAAAATCTTGTGCCATTCTGACCATGCTATCATACACAGCCGCATCGCCATGAGGGTGATACTTACCCAAAACTTCACCCACGACGGTGGCGGATTTGCGATATTTGGCATTACTGCGCAGACCAATATCCCACATGGCATACAAAATCCGCCGGTGCACCGGTTTCATCCCGTCTCTGACATCAGGTAAAGCTCGGGATACAATTACACTCATAGCATAATCCAAATACGACTGCTCCATTTCCTCAACCAAAGGCCTGGGGTCAATTCTTTGTTTGTTTAATGAATCACTAGTAATTATATTTTTTTTGGGACTCATATTTATTCTACTAAATCATTTTCACTTGGTAATTTTTCTATTGTTTGCTCACTCTCGATTGGTTCAGTGGTGGTAGTTGAAGTCACAGCCACTTCAGATAAACGACTTTTCATTTCGGTAATTATTGCTTCTCGCTTTTTTTCTTGTTCCAGCAAATCTTCCAATTGCTGCCAATTATTTTGCATCTGATCTCGAAAAATATTAAATTGTACAGCCGCTTCCTGACTACGTTGATTCAATTTACCAAACAATCCTTCACTCACCAAATCTGAACGAGTATAACCAAACTTACTAACCCAAACAAACCAAATGATGATTATCACTACTAGACTACCAACCAATAAATACGCGAATTTTCTTTTTTTGTCAGAAGTCAGCTGGGGTAAAAACAACATAAAATTGCCAAAAACTACAATTCAATGATAAACATCTTAGTCTCATCAATCGGCAAATCTTTTTTGCTTAATCGCAATTTCTCTACTCTCTCGGGTTTACTCAATCCCACGGCTTTAATAAACTCATCAACCTTAATCCCAGTCAATTTACTTCCGGCAAAGGCATAATTAATCGGCACAACCACGCGGGGATCAATTTGCTGTACCAACTTAGCTGCTAGTTTAGGAGAAAGACTAGTCTCTCCGCCCACTGATAAAAACAGCACATCAACGTTTTCCAAATATTCAAGTTGTTGGTCAGTTAATTCGGTTTGATTGATCTCACCCAAATGAGCAATGCTCATTTCCTCTGCTTCCAAAACATACATAATTTTACCAGTCACCAGACCTGCTTCATTTTGTTCTGGCAATCCATAAACAAAAACCTGTTTTACTTCATACTCACCCGGAGCAGTAATCACAAAAGGTTGGCCACCAATATTTAATTTGGCATCCAATTTCCCACTGGTAGTCAGCACCAAATCGGCCTCCATCTTGGGTTGACGCAATCCAAAAACTTTCGTTTGGTAGGGGTCAATAAGCAAATTAGAATCACCATTTTGTGGTGACTTTAATTGCATTCTAATAAATGTTTGGCCAAACCATTCAGCTTGCATAAATATCTTATTTTACTTAATTTTTACCTAAATCCACAAAGTTAATTTTACCAATTTAACCCACAAAAATCAACCTCAACCTAGCCCTAAATTGGTAATTCCGGCAGTTTTTTTGCTTCCTCTTTTACCTTATCAATATCAACTTCCGACTCCGATGAAGTCAATGTTTCTGACTTCTTCTTTTTATCCAGTGCTTCAGTAATGTTGGCTGATTTACCCAAGTCAGCATGTTGCCAATCAGTTCTCTTTCTTTCGGCCAATTTTTCCTTGGCCCTAATCACCCTCCATGCGGCTGGCGTTAGATCATCATTACTTTTATCTACCCGTTCTGCCATAATTGATTTTTTTATTTTCTCTCGCCAACTTCCCGGTTTTTCCCGACCAACTAACTGGTGTATCATTTTATCAGCTGCTTCTTGTTTCCTTTCTCTTTCTCTTACTTTTTTTATATTTTCTTTTTTTATTCTTTCCTGATACTCACCATATTCCTTTTCTTTTTGTTGGACATACTCCTGCCATTTTTCCGAAATATCAGGCTCATGATCAGCCATTACTTTTTTGAACTGACTGGCAGTTAATAATTTATTGCCGCTCAAAGCAGCACCGCCTAATTTTTGTTTTAACTCTTTTATCTCCCGCTTATTCAATTTTAAATACGACCGCAAAAAATCCTCTTGCTGTGTGCGACCAAGTTTCAACTGATTCAACTTATAAATCGGTTTTTTACCTGTATACCAACCCATAGGATACTAATGATTAATAACTAATTACTAATTATATAATTACAAAATTAAATCATTCATTAGTAATTAATAATTAGTAATTTATAATTTATACTATCATTATAACTCAAAAAGACCTAACCTTGCCAAAAATCAAGGATTAATATAAAGTAATGAGGTTATTCCTATCGTTTAATCAAGCCTGTGATAGGCAGGGCCTTTTTAGTCAAAAGGTTAAAACTAATAATTAAATGACCAAAAAAACAACTACCACTGAGGCCACAACTAACAATAGTAAAATGGCCGAACTGATGGAAGAGATTAAAAATCAAAAATTTCCCAAAGTGGGTGAACTTATCAAAGGTACGGTAATCAATGTCAGTAAAAATGAAGTATTACTTGATATCAATGGCCTAACTACCGGACTAGTCCGAGGCAAAGAATTGGAAGATGAATCTGGCGAACATACCGAGTTGAAAGTTGGCGACCAAGCCTATGCTACTGTTTTAGAATCAGAAAATGAACGTGGGATTTTGGAATTATCTTTCCGCCAGGCTGGACACCAAAAAGCCTGGGAAAACCTAGAAGAATTAAAACAAAAAGGTAATATTATCAAAACCAAAATATTTGATGCCAACAAAGGTGGTTTGATGTGCAAAGTTGGAGGAGTAATGGGTTTTATGCCTGTATCACAACTTACTACCGAACACTATCCACGCGTGGAAGGTGGGGATAAAAATAAAATTTTGGAAATATTGAAAAGTTATATCAACCAGGACTTTGATGCCAAAATTATTGATGTTGATGAAAAAGAAAATAAATTGATTGTCTCCGAACGGGCAGCTTGGGAAGAACAGCAAAAAGAAACTATTGGCAAATACCAAATCGGTCAGGTAGTCAAAGGTAAAATTACGGGCGTAGTAGATTTTGGTGCATTTATAGAGTTTGATGACAACATGGAAGGACTAGTGCACATCTCCGAAATTGCCTGGCAACGAATTGATAATCCGCGCGATTATATAAAAGTGGGCGAAGAAGTGCAGGCCAAAATTATTGAAATTGACGGATCAAAAATTTCCCTGTCTATCAAATCTCTGCATGAAGATCCTTGGAAAGAAGTCGTAAAAAAATATACCATTGGTCAAACCGTTAGCGGTAAAGTTTTAAAAACAAGCGATTTTGGCGCTTTTGTAGAACTTGATAAAGATATACACGGACTAGCTCATATTAGCGAACTGGCTGATTTCCCAATCAAAAACGCTGGCGAGGTACTAAAAATTGGTGAGACTTATGAATTCAAAATTGTCTCTATTGAACCAGATGAACATCGTTTGGGACTGTCTTTAAAAGCTTTGAAACAAAAAAACAGTCCGATCGCTACCGAACCAAAAACTAAAAAATTGACTAAAAATAAAACCGAGGAAACCGAGACTAAAAAATCAGACCCAGCAAAAAAACCAAATAAATAAATACACACCCCGCCAAATTGGCGGGGTGGTATTTTAATTATTATTACAATCAATACTTAGCCATCACTTCTACTTGATCATAAAAAAACTTAATTATTTCCTTATAACTCTCACCCCGGTTTGCCTTGATCATCGCCCCTACCCCTGACAATCCCACTCCGTGTCCCAATTGACTAAAACCTTTTTCTTCCGGAACCTCCACTGATTTTATCCAGGGATAAGGATCCTGATACCAAACCTCTGACCAGTTTTTGGTTCGCCCGTTACTCCGCGCAAAATAAGGTGTGATAGCCACTTCACCCTGGTAAGTAACCATCTGACCAAAAGTCTCATCAACCGCCCGTACCAATTCTGGATGTCTTAACTCGCTATCATAACCCCGATAAACCTGATCATAAAAAGCATCTACCTGAAAACCCCGATGACCATGTTTAAAATTATCCATTTTGTGCCAATAGGCATAAGTTCTTCCCACTACTGTCATGGTTTTTAAATATTCAAAAGGATCAGTAGCTCTGGTTTCACCTAAACCTTTTAGATAATCTTCCAGGGGCAATTCATTGATCACCCAAATTTGACCAGTGCTGGTAGAAAAATAAAGTTCCAAACTACCACGAAATTGATTATCAGTCAGGGTCAAGTTCCAGCTCGGGGGATTACTATAAGAATCAATTTTTAAAATAGAGTCATTACTGCCTAGCAAACGCAATGGTTGATCATACCCCTGAGAAATATGCTGATGGGAAAAAAAATATTTTTTTTCCTGACGGTCATACCACATCGCAATTGGCCAATCACCGTTACTAGTCAAAATTAATTCCTCTCCACTATACAATGAAAAACCCTTCGCAGCTGAAAATTGCTCCTGACGGTTGGTCCAAAATAACCCCACCCGAATTGCGGGTGAGGCTAAAAGATTATCATGACTTGGTATTACCACTTGCGTGGTAGCGGCTTGGGCTACTGGGGTCAACAACCAACTGGCCAACCAATTTTCTGTCTTGCTAATCGGTGGACCAGCTTTATTTTCCTGTTCAATAATCTGCTGAGACAGGTTGCTATCAAATTTTTCTCCTGGAAAATACAACCTAAATTCAGGCAACTGCTCAACAACAACCGGCTGATAATTTTTTTCAGGAAATATCTGCTGATCTACCAAATATTCATTTAGCACCCGCATCACTCCGGCAGATAAACTGACAATCAAAACAGCAACAAAAAAAGACAAACCTACACTAGCAAAAAAATTACTAGCCACAACCGGTTTGTCAGTAGTAATAGAGACAGTTTTTAATTGTTCATCAACAAATTTCATTTTGATTTTTATTTTTATTTTTTCTCCAACTAAGTCAAGTAATCCTTACCAATTTTTTTGAATCTAATTTTTGGACTCACAATTTTATTCCACTAAATCAACCCCTATAACTATATTTTATCATATTTTTTCACTTTTGTCAATCAATAACTCTTCAGTAATTTCTTGCTCATCTAATTTTTTATCCCTGATATAAAAACTTTTTGTTTGATAATACTCCTCTGGTTTACTAGACTGAGTAAGATAAGCATTGATAAAATCAGGATATTTTTTTTGACAATCGTCGAAGTTTAATTCTTCTGCCCCAATTTGTTGCAAAATTCTAGCTATCACTGGGTTGTCGGTCTTAGCAATCAAACGCGGGTTGGTCTTTTCAATATACATACGTAATTTTTCAATAAACTCTAAAAATAATTTTTTATCTTGCCAAGTCGCAGCTTTAGCATCTTTGATAGACAAACCACCCAATCTGTATATTTGATCGTCCGCGTCAGCTTTTTCCAATAAGGGTTTCTTATAAGCAGAAGCTATTATTTCTCCGTCTCTTTCAAAAATAAAAAAATTATCATTGTTTAATAATTCTTTTATTTCTTCTTCGGATTGTTCAGTTACATACTTGGCACAATTTCTCTCTAAATTAATAATTTCACGAACAACGTTATCTATTTCATTTTCATTTACCAACTTTTTTTTAATATCAGCACCTGTTTCAAAAAATTTTTTCATAATTTACATTATTTATTCAGTTAGACATTTAAGTGTTTATAAAAAACATACCAACCACCGATTAATTTTACTTAAAAATTATAAATTTCTAATATAAGTAAGTGTAATATCATTCAAGGAGGTGACTAAATTCTTGGTCGGATAATCTTTGTTTTTATCCATCACCAGACCAATACATTTCATTCCCGCAGCCACAGCTGCTCTCATACCACTAAACCCATCTTCAATCACCAAACATTGTGCAGGGGGAATTTTTATTTGTTCCGCGGCCAATAAAAAAATATCTGGGGCGGGTTTGCCTTTTTTAACCATCTCACTACTCACCACACTGGTAAAATAACTAGCAATAAATAAACGTTGCAAAACTTTATTTATATAATCTAAATCCGAGGCTGACGCCACTGCGAGATAAAAACCTTCCTCAAATAACCTCTTGATCAGATCAACCGAACCAGCAACTGCCGTAATATTTTCATTTGCCAAACTGGCCATTCGTTTCCATTTTTCTAGCATCAACTTATCCAAATCATACTTTTGCTCTTGCCTGGCTAAAAGATCAGCAAAAAAATCTCTGGTCCTCACTCCTGAATATTTGGCAGTAATTTCAGCCGGGGAAAGTTTGATACCATAACTTGCCAATAACTCTGACTCAACTTGGGAATGTAGTTTTTGGGTGTCAGAGATTACCCCATCCATATCAAATATAATACCTTTAATCATAATTGAAACTTTATTTGTTAAATAAATATTAATTGTCGGATACAACAGACGTTGTTATAATTTCATTATACCTCTCTACCTTACACTAATAAACCGATTTTCCAAATAGCAAATATCTTATGATCGCCAACCCTCAATCAATCGCCAAAAACTCCCTTTGGCATCTGGGTGCCAAAACCTTGGGGATAATACTAGGAATAATTACTATTGCTTTGTTAACTCGTTATTTAGGCACAGCTGGATTTGGTACTTATGCTACTGCACTGGCCTGGCTACAATTTTTTGGAATTTTAGTAGATTTTGGTTTGTATCTAGTGTTGCTATCTGAACTGGGAAAGACTGACGAAACAATTAAACAAGAAAAAATTGCTGGCAACATTATGGCTTTACGACTGTTGTCGGCTGGTTTGATTTTACTGTTAAGTCTTGGTTTGGCTTGGCTCATGCCTTATACCACTTTGACTAAACTGACTATCACCTTCCTAGCGGGATCGTTTTTTTGCCAACTAATAAACCAGGTTCTAACCGGTATTTTCCAAAAACACTTGGCTATGACTCGAGGCGCTGGGGTAGAAATTGCCAGTAAACTTTTTACTTTGCTATTTATTTTATTGGCTATTTGGCAACACTGGGGTTTACTGCTAATTGCCCTGCTTATCACCCTAGCCAATATTATTGGCACTGCTTTTATCTGGCAGCTGAGTAAAAAATATATTAAATTGCAGCCTCAATTTGACCTTGCTTACCAGAAAAAAATCATTACCTTAGCTTGGCCTTTGGCACTAGCTACCATCTTCAATCTGTTTTATTTCAAAACTGACACAATTATCTTGTCTATTTTTCATCCCGCCGAGGTCGTCGGGCTTTATGCTGCGCCTTACCGCATTTTGGAAGTATTGATATCACTTCCCCCTATTTTTCTTGGACTGCTACTACCACAGCTGACTAAATTCTACCAATCCAACAAAGAATCTTTTGTACAACAAATCAAAATCGCTTTGGATATTTTCCACGCTTTCTTAATTCCTTTGGTAGTGGGCGGAATTATTTTAGCCAAACCACTAATCACTCTGCTAGCTGGTTCCACTTTTAGCCAGGCTGATTATCTCTTACAAATTTTACTGCTGGCTACGGCTTTTATTTTTTACACTCAACTATTTACTTATATCATTGTGGCGATTGGCCAACAAAAAAATATCCTCTGGGTAGCCCTCAGTGCTTCGCTATTGGCTTTACTGATTTATTTTATATTTATCCCGACTTACGGAGCCCTAGCGGCTGCCCTCTGCACTGTGGTGATTGAAGGACTGGTTTTGCTAGGTTATATTGGACTAGTAAAAAAACAAACTGGATTAGTTTTGTCTTCAATAAATTTTGGAAAAATTCTCCTGGCTAGTTTACTGATGGGGATAGTTACTTATTGGGGAAAAGACTGGCCAGTACTTATAAATATAACCATCAGTGCCCTGATTTATTTACTGATTATCAAATACTTTAAAGTCTTGGCGCTGGAAAAAATTAAAGCTATAGTAAAAACATGACTATCACTTTTTATCTAAGTCTGATTTTTTTTACTATTATTGCCACACTAAATTTGCGCTGGGCCTGGTGGTTGCTGGTGGCGTTACTGCCTGCTTATTTACTGCGGGAACAAATCTGGTTTATACCTACCACCTGGCTGGAACTTGGCATTTACCTTTTATTTGTGGTAAATATTTTCAAACTCTGGCGACAAAAAATATTAGTTTCAGAAATAAAAAATCTCTGGATCAACTACCGTTTCTTATGGTTTGGTATGATAATTTGGTTTTTGGCAGCACTGCTAGCTACCATTACCTCACCTGACTTGCGTCTGTCAGCCGGGGTGCTGAAGGGGTGGTGGTTTGATCCGATGCTACTAATCATCACTAGTCTAACCTTACTCCGACGCAAAAAAGATTTGTCTTTTATTCTGCTAGCATTACTCAGTAGTGGTGCTTGGGTAGCAACTTGGGGACTAGTGGAATATGTTGTTAATTTTGGCATGCAGGCTGACGGTCTACTTAATTCTGTTTTCAAACCAGCCAACTATGTTGCTATGCTGGTAGTACCGACAATACTTTTGGGTTGGGGAGTATTAAAAAATTCTCCTACTCAAAAACACAAATTGCTAACCAGTTTATCAATCAGCCTGCAACTGGTAGCGCTGTGGTATACCAAATCCTATGGCGGTTTTTTGGGACTACTAGCGGGAGTAATTATTTTACTTTTTTTTATTACCTCACGATCTGTTAAAAAAATTGCTCTTATTATTTTTCTGCTGGTACTGCTGTTCGGGACTGTGGCAGTGGCTAGTCAAACCAAATTCCAAAATATAATCCAAGCTACCGAGCGCAATTCCTTGACCACCAGATTGCAAATTTGGGAAATTTCTTGGGAACTAGTCAAACAACGGCCTATTTTGGGCGTGGGCTTGGGAAATTTTTATCAACCTTACCGCGCCCAAGCTTTTGCTATGTATAGTCCACCCTTAGAATGGGAAGTAGTTAAAGCTCACAATCTGTTTTTAAATTTATGGTTGGAAGTAGGGCTGGTTGGACTTATTAGTTTTATTTTTTTGTTGCTAATTTATTTCCGACAGTTTATTTATTTACTCCAACAATCTTTACCAAAATGGGAATGGTGGTATCTGGCTGCCAGTTTTTCAGCTTTGGTTGCTACCCTGACGCACGGGCTGTTGGATACTCCTTATTTTAAAAATGATTTGTCAATTTTATTTTATTTTATTTTGATAATTCCATTTGTTCTTAGTTATTTTAAAAAAAACTCCATTGACTAAAACCAAAAAACATGCTATAATAAATATATAGTTAGCAAAAAAACCTCCAAAATTAGAGGTTTATAACAAAAACAAAATGAAACCCGGCACCCAAAATTTAAATATTTTTTTTGTCTTGGCAGTGATTTTTATCAGTGCTTTTTTTATTGCCAAAATTAGTTGGGCCGGAAATTTTTTGGATAAATATTTTAGCCAAATTTATCTCAATACCAAAAATATCAGTTCCACCAATAAAACATCAGCCACCAACCAATTTGGAATTATCAGTTGGCTACCGGGCAGAGAATTTGAAATATTGCTACCCCCAAATAACACTCAACCATTTTTTATACCAACCTCCACTGCTCCTACTTATCTACAAGAAAATATTGAAAAAAAGATTGCTCTACTGCAAGAGCCAACTCCTCAAGAAAAAACCCAGACTATTGAAGCACTACTAATCGAACACAATTTACCAATTGCCATACTAAATGTCTGGCGTCCACGCACCTATTTAAAAATCCAAAATCTTACCAATCAAACCTGGACGCAAGCTGAAACCTATATCAAAAGTTCGGATCATCTGGGGGGTCTTAGCCATTTTCGTGATCAAACTTGGCTAGATTCTACTACGATCACCCACATGACTGAACCAGTTGTCGCTAATGGGGAGATTGCCACGTTTGAATTTTTCTTGGATGGCCGGGGTACTGCTGATCGGGTATATGATCATAAATATGAACTAGTGGTGGGTGAAAAAACAATTTATTTGGAAAAAAAAGGTGCTTGGTATTGGTTAACCCGAGTTGACCCTTATGTTCCTTACTAGTGCGTCAAGGTTGAAGGCTATTTTCTGGCTTTCAACCTTGCCGAATTAGGCATATTCGGCATGGGGAAAACAAAGTCCGCCTCTACTGGGGGCGGGCTTTTGTATTGATATTTAACTATTTTTATTCAGCAAACACAGCCGCAGTAATCACACTGGTCCATAAACCATCTTTGTTGCCTTCGGCTGACTGACAGATATGATTGGTTTTAAAAATATGACCGCTAGCTTTGTAAATTTGTTCGCGTTCATCCCAACTTTTATCCGGATCAAACTCAACTCCCAAAGTGGTAGCCAACATCGTAGCGGCTAGATCTTCGGCATATTCGCCTGATTTTTTTGCCACCTCCCCGTAAGTATGATGCTCTGACAAATAACCATAATTGTTAGTGTCTTTGGGAATGGCAATACCCACCGAAGCTGAGATCAGACGATTGGGTTCATTGGTGTCGCTTCTGGCCATAACACAAAAAGTAACTTGCCCCGGTTGCAATAATTTCAAACCCTCATCTTTGGAAATAATTTTCGCATTGGGTGGAAAAATACTAGACACCATCACCAAGTTGCACTTTTCAATACCAGCATCCCGCAGCGCTAACTCAAAGGATGCTAGGCGATCTTTGTGCACGCCTAATCCTTTGGTAAAAAATATTTTCTTTGGTACCATGTTAGTTTATTAATTGGTTCCCGTCACAATAGTCACGGTGGTTTCTTCACTACTAGCCGTGATAGAAACGGTCACTGTCCGCTCACCTTTGGTAGCTGAAACCATAGCTGAATCTCCATAATCCATTTGTAAATTCAGTGTCCAGCCACTATTTTTTAGTTCATTTTCATACTCAGTCTTAACCTCACCAACGGTTTTTTCCGTCGCCACTGACACTGAATAGCCATCATTATCAGCAACCTGCATTGCCGCCATAATCCGACCAGCAATTACATATATATCTTCCGGCCAATCAGCTGGCAAAGCTACATCTTCCCCAGCTTGATATGTACCCTGTTCGGTCTGGATGGTGACTTGATCATTTTGCAAATCTACCTCGGCGCGACCACCAACGTTTTGTTCAATCGCCCGTTCGGCCGTCTTTTCGGCCATTTTTTTGGTGCAACCGCCTAAAAATACTACGGCAAAAACCAACAGAGTGGCTAGCCAAATTTTTTTGTAAGACATAATTTTTTGCTTAATTAATTAATTGCTAAGACAAGTACTATTATATACTTTTTTAAAAAAATAAAAAACAGCCCCGTCTCCCGACTAGGGGCTGTTTAAACAATTTTATTGAGCCAGATGAAAACCCATGCCTGGCCTGCCACGATGTCCTTGCATTTTTCCAAAGAGACCGTTGCCTTGGTCTAAATTTTTTGGCTCATGAGCAAATACAAATTCCAATCTGGCATCTGCTTGAGCTTGGGTGATGACACCCTGATCTACCAAGGCTTGAAGTCGCTCTTTTATATGGGCTTGTCTGATTTCTCGCATCCGCGTTTGAATGGCTGTTTCATCTAAACCCAATTCATCAATAATATCGCGTGGCGTTAGGCCTTTAGCCCAATAATCTTTTACTTGTTCTACTGTGATACCTAGTATCTCGGCTTCTTCCTTGAACCTTTGAGTTTGGTCAGTAGCGGTAGCAGCTGGATCAGCTTGCCCACGCCACCCGAATGTGCCGTGAGCTGAAGCTGCGGTTAAACCGCCCACACCCAATAACAAAGCCGGAATCATACCATAAAGTAAATATTTTTTCTGGAAAATTTTCATTGGCGTGAATTAATTATTAGTTAAAAATATTTATCAAGTTAACTTACATTTTCGCTAGCACTTATTACTACAAATAAAAATAATAAATATTTCACTTTTTAAAAACCCTCGCGGTTAGACGAGGGTTGATTGTTATTGATTATTTTATTTATGTCTGCCCCGACCAGTGGGATTATTATTCATTTTCTTAGGTAGCGGTAAGGGTTTGACAAACTCTCTGACTCCAAAGGCTTTGACCTGATTGTTTTGGCGTTCACCAATCACCATTACCATATCACCCGGAGCAATATCTAAAGCAAAAGGCAAACGAGTGGTTGGGGTAATCTCAATCAGTAACACTTCTTCGGATAAATTCAACATATCAAAACCATTAGTTGAGGTTGATAAAACTGTACCTCGATGAAAATCATCAGGATCACTAGATCGCAATATACCATACAATGGACCAGCCAGAGGCAAACCTTCTTCTGTTTCTGCTAGTTCCCATAAGCTTTGGTGCAGGGGTGTTTGGGCTACCACAAAACCACTTAAACCCAAAAAAACCACAATTCCTAAAACCGAATATAGCAATGGCCGACGGTAAGCAAAAGAAAAGTGTTTAACCAACAGTTCCATCACCAACACAAACAAACCAATCAATAAAAGTATCATCCAGGGCAAAGAACCAAACAACAATCCCCAACCACGTAAGCCAAAAACTGGTGCTTGCCACAGGCCATTGGACCGCAAAATAAAAAATACAAAACTGAGCAAATACAAAAGCAACAATCCTGCCAGCAGTAAACCACTGAGCAAAAATAAAGTCCGTAAGACAAAATGAAACTTAGGTTTAGCTTTGATGCTGCCTGATTTAATCTGTTTTAAAATTTGCTCTTTTAAATTGGTTTGATGATTGTCCATATATTATATTTTTTGTTCCAATAATTTTTTCATTTTTCCCCGTCCTCGTTTCAATCGTACTCCCACCGTAGCTGGTGGTAGTTGCAAAATATCCGCGATTTGCTGATAATTCAGATCTTCAAAATAATACAGCACCAATACCTCACGGTATTTGGCATCAATTTTATCCAAACATTTTTCCAACTGTTGTGCGGTTTCCTGTTTGGTAATCTCACTATCGGTTTGCTCGGAAGCTACCGGGTGAGGGAATAAACTGTCCGGATCGAAAAATGGCACGGGCTCTTTGCCCTTTTTCTTGATGGCGTTGATAAACTCATTGTGAGCGATGCGGTACAACCAAGAAGAAAATTTACGCGTAGCATCAAAAGAATAGATATTGATATAAGCTTTCAAAAATACTTCCTGCACTACATCTTCTGCCTCATCATAACCAAATAAAAATCGCCGCGCATAACGCTTCATCTTGTCCTCATAACGCTCCACTAGCACCCCAAAAGCGTCAGTAGCACCGGTTTGAACCTCGCGGACAATACTCTCATCACTGCTGGTAATTGCTTCCATCATTGTTTATTACTACAACAAAATTTGCTTTTTATTTCAAGTCTAGACAAAAATTTAGCGGGCTATAAGATTAAACTACCTCTGGAAAATTTTGTTCTTTGAAATATTAAGCTGTGTCTGTATATTACAGGCAGGACGCATAGTGCGTCATTTTTCCGCCAAGGATACTTTACTTATATATCTATAATTTAGAAATAATTTAGATTGCAGATAATGTTGCTAACTTCGGGACGGCGACTATCCGGACAAGTAAAGAATATAAAAAAAATCCGTTTGGCGGATTTTTATTTGACAAAATTTACAAATATTTTATCATTAAATTATCAACTTCTTTGCCAAAAAATTTCCTACTTAAAGTAGGCATCATAGCATACCTCCTTAATATGCCCTCTCCTCAAGGTGACCATCAGGTCACCTTTTTAAATTACTAATTAACAAAATTTTTAATTTTGTAATTTTGTAATTTTTAAAAATTTAGATTTATTTATAAAATTAAAAATTCTTTATTACTTATTCTCAACCACATTGGGACACACCACTGTACATTTACTGTCTAAACATTTACTGATAAACGGACACCGGGACTGCATCATGTATTCAGCCGGGGTGATACAATCAATATCCACTTGGCAATCAATGTCTAAAACTTCTTCAATTTTATAATCAGTATCGCTATAACCCACTGGCAGTTGGGTTTTTTCGTCAATCTGGGACTGACTTGGTGGTGTTTGTTGGACTTGGGAATTTTCTGATGTTACCAATAAATTTTTATAAATAATTAACCCAATAAAAATTCCAGCTAGAAAAAATACTAAACCAATGATTATTTTTTGTTTCATATTTAAAAATTTATATTTATTTACAAAATTAAAAATTTAAAAATTACATAATTCATTAGTAATTAGTAATTGATAATTAGCAATTACCCTTAATGCTCAATACTTGATACTTACTTCTACTTTTTACAGCTCTCCTCAATCATAAACTTCACTCTATCTTTTTCCTGCTGTTGCCAAGTGCTAATCTGCCCTGCCAGTTGAGCTATCTCACTGTCAATTTCACCAAGCCTAGTTATCCTAACTGCTTCTCGAGCTTGGCTTTGTTGCAACGCTTGATCAATCACCCCTTTATTTAAATGTTGTTCTTTGAGAATATTTATTTCCTCAGCCGTCAGATCAGCTGAAGGAAAAACTTGTCCAGCTGAACTTTTCACCAGTTCTGTACCAGCTGCCACTGGATCTCCCAAACTGGCTACTGCTTCTAGTGCCGTATTGACGCTGACTGATTTTACTTTGCCCGTAATTTCACCGGTATCAATAGCTAGGGCTGAATCACTGGGCACCAATCCTTGTACTACTTGCACGCCTTTGGCTAAATCACCAATTGTTTCCACTCCTTCCAATAGTCCAGCATAACTTTTCCCCAAACCCCGACCACTATCAATGGTAGAATAAGTGATCCAACTCAAACGCCAAAATGATTTGAGCAGATTGGTTTTAATATTTTGTACCAAGGCCTGACGGTATTCTTCCAACACTTCTCTGGTGGCCTGATCAGCTGCTTGTTCTTCTTGCAAGTTGTATTTTTCTACTAGCAGTCCAATTCTTTTTTCTTCCAACTCATAAACTTGTTTGGCTTCCCAACTTCTATCTTCATAAGGAATCACATTATCAATATCCGAATACTTCAACCAATCCTGGTCAAACATCTCTGCTTTGACTTGGCAGTTGCTATCAAGTAGTTCATTGTTGGTATTACTTAATTCGTTTCTAGCATCTTCTACTAATACATCACTCCCTTCTTCTCTGGCTACACACCCATCACCTTGTCTGACATACTCTTCCGCGCAATACGAACACTCATCTTTTTCAAAAATTCCTCCGTTTTGATCACAACTAGCGGCAAATTCAGTCTGTAAACCTTTGACCCAATTGTCATACTGCCTTTGCACTTCTTTATTGGCCTTGGATTTGGACAGGCCAATGTCTTTACAATAATCACCATGAAAAGCACATTTGCAATACCGAAAATCAATCTGTACACCACAAAACTCATCTTTGATGTCAGGTTTTTGAAATTTTTCTACTCGACCAATTTTTCCCGAACCAAAAATACAACCCGTAGTGAAAAGAGTAACCATCAACAAGGCCACTAAGCTAAGTAATTTTTTTGTCATATATTTAAAGTAAAAATTAGCAATAACTTATCAATTTTATAATTTTTGAATTTTTAATTTTATAAATAAATCTTAATTTTTAAAAATTTAAACTTAAAAATTATTTATCACCGCTAATATTTTTTTAATCGGCCATTTGCTTTGTGAAGTGCAAATATTGCCAATAAGCGAGCGGAAGATCGAATTATTTTAAAAATTACAAAATTAAAAAATTAAAAATTATATTAATATACCCAAAAACCCTCTCCTGTCTCCAACCATTCAATCACTGCTTGTTTCATTTTTTCCGGATACACAGTTTTATTTTTCAACTCTTCTTTACTAAACAGAAAAAATCTCATGTGAGCTTCTTTGTTTTCAGTAGTAATCTCACTAAGTTCCACGGCAAAGGCAATATTTATTTCCTGTCTTTTTTTATTATCTTCCACAAACTGATGTTCACTACCACCGATAAATTGACTACTCTTTACCCTTACTCCCAACTCTTCTTGAAATTCGCGGTCCAAAGCTTGCACACAGGTTTCGCCAACCTCCACGTGTCCTCCAGGAAAATAAAAATAATCTCGACCAACATTTTGTCCAATTAAAATTCTCCCCGCACTATCTTGTACAATCCCTCTAGCTAATATTTCAATATTCATAAAATTTTTATTGTATTTATAAATATAGCAACAAAAAACTGTCAAATAAGATCACTCTAAATTAAGATGGGGTATTCAAATATATTTCTGCTACGAAACTCAATAAACTAAATATTTTTAAGAATCTTTAATGTCTCTACTACCGATTTATTATCACTAGGCAAATAACGTACTTTTCCTTTATATAAGTATTCTAATTCAGTCAAAAATTCATCTGCCCATGAAGGTGACAGAGATATAATTCCGTCAAAATCAATCTCTACTACATCAGCTTTTTGATCAAGGGTGGGACGAATGGCTAAAAACGCCTCTTTACCCGCGGGACGTGAGGTTAAAACTTTTCCAAATTTTTCAAGTTTGATAATCATAATATTAGTAATTTATTTTTGAGATCACCCCTCTGATATTTCTATCTGCTATAGTTACCTTAAATGGCGCTGCGCGTTCAATCTCGGTCACAGCAATGCCGGATTGCAAAAAAATTTTAATTGAATGTTCTAGTGCCACTCCACGTACAAATTTAAGTCCATTACCTCTTTGTTCGGGCCATCGCCCAGATATTTTTTCCATAAATGCCAATTTCAATGCCGTCATATCATTGTTAGCATCTGCTCGCACTTTGTTGATGGTTGCCCGAATACCTACTCCCCGATCAGCTAAAACCATAATCCTTTTATTAAGATCATGAGCAAAGAATATTCCCGGTACATCCGGCCAATTGCCGATATTGTGATCAAAAGAATTGTTACCTATCTCTCCAGCAACAGCAATAATCAGTGAAGCCAAGTCTTTGGTGGAATTTTCTTTATCAAGTAAAATGGCCATTTTATCCAAACGTACTTTAAATACGTCACGAGTTTCACAATAGTAATCAGGCGAAATATCAGGGACTTGTGCACTCCCGGCCCAAACTTTAGCGAGGGAGAATAAATCTTGGGAAAACAATTCAATCTGCTCGCGATGATAATAACGATGTCCACCAGCACTGCGATAAGCTTTCAATTTACCACTAGCATCCCACAATCGCAGTGTATTTATAGACACACCTAAAAAATCAGCAACTTCGCTAATACTCAATAAATCTTTATTTTTTCTTATTTCTACCATATGTAGTTATTCTACAAAATCTACTAATTATTGTCAATATCTACTAAAATTTATATTAAAACTACCAAAAAATCAATAAATGTTTTTAAAATTACTTTGATTCTAGTTTTTGATATTTATAATTTAATATTTAAATATTGATTTATAATTTAAAATTTAAAATTTATAATTAACTAGTGGTTTCTTGCCAATTTCTGATCTTTGTACTAATATATATTTGCCTAGATGGCAATGATTCATATTTCGACTCCTTCATGCCGTGGGGTTTTTTCACCACTATAATGATGCCCTCATTGTCCCTCTAAAACCCTGCGGCAGCTAATTTTGCTCTTTTGAAAATCAAATCCTGCATTTGCAGGAACGCATAAATAACCCCAGGAACCATAACTAAATAAAAAAAGCGATTTAAAAAATCGCTTTTATTTTTTATTCATCTATTCGCCTATTTCCACCAGAGGTGGACACGCCTGCCTACCGCAGGTAGGAATTAGAGAATGGGTAATAATTGATTTAGTTATTAACTGCACGGACAATCATTTCCAACCAATACTGGTTTTGTCCGGTTAGTTTATCAACTGGCTGCCAAACAGCAGTAGGATTATTTACTTCCAATTTATGATCCAATTGATAAGCATAAACAATATAAACGCGCTGCACTTTATCCTGCGGATGCAAATAGTCATACACTCTGATTAATCTTGGTTCTGTCGCAAATTCAACCTTCACCCCCAACTCTTCTTGCAATTCCCGCTTTAAACATGCAAATATACTTTCGCCATATTTCATCCGACCACCGGGCAAATCCCAACCATCATTTTCTTTTAGCAACAATACTTCATTATTATAATGAAGTATTAATTTAATTGATGGAATAATTTTATTTTCTTTTATCATCTAAATAATTATACTTTTTTATATCATTATATGCTAATTTTAGATAAAATATAAACTTTTCCACTTGATTTTTTATCAATAAAATATTAAAATTAATTTACAAAAACCTGTATTCTGAACTGTCACCGGATGGTGGCGTGGCTGGGACATCCAGTCTAGGAACGTGGTTGGATCTAACCCCTTTGGGGTTATTTTTTGTTATTTAAAATTCCATTCATCTTCTATATGCTTTTTAAAAATATTTTTGTAAATAATATTGTCAGTTTTACTAATACTATAAGATCTTTTCACGGAACCAGCTATCATATCTGCCATTTGAATTAATACATTAGATTTTGAATTTATAAATTTACAATTTTTCATTACATTTTTTTGTTTAGAATTTAATTCTTTTCTTAAATAAGTAATAAAATTTTTTCTAAAATTTCTATTACCACCACCATCTATTCTAATTTTTGCATCTATTAATGATGGGCTATGTTTTAATAACATCTTAACTGTGTATGCATAAAAAGAATTTTTATTATTTCTCAATTCTTGACTTATAATTGATTCTTTTTCTATAACTAAACATCTTACTTTAAAACTAAATTCATTAATTGTTTCTAAAAATTTCAATTTTATTTCTTTTCTTGATTTATTGAACTTAAATTCAACGTGTTCACCAAATCCTAATTCTCTTCTTAACTCTTTAATAGCAACTGCGGTTTTTTCAGCTTCTAAATTATCTTCAAATATAATTGCTGCAATTACAAAATGCTCACTTGAACCTTCTTTAAATTTAAAACCTGGATCTCCTGAATCGTCAATAAAAACTATCATACTATTTTAGTATTAATTTTTGATAAACCTCACTACAAAGTTCTTTACTAAACTTATTATCTTTATAACAGTCAGTTAAAAATTTATCCAATGACTTTAAACCATTAATCAAATATATTCCCGTGCCGCTGTCATTTATATATATAGAATTTTCTTTAATAAAAACTATGCCTAATTTTGGTTTAATAGAAAAATATCCAAGTTTATCCAAATACTTAATAAACAAATCCGAGTATTCTTGCATTTTAAACCTAGGATCTTTTTCCTGGGGTAATAATTTCCACTCTTCCTTATGACCAGTAAAAACAAAACATTTATCATTAGTAAAAACAAAATCATGACTATAATTTTTTACTTCAAGAAGTATCAAACCTTTAGGGCCAATTACTATAAAATCAATATCAAACTGCCTATCCGGCAAGCGATAATTTTTGATAATAAAATATTCATTATTATCTAAAATCTTGTTCAATTCATCAAAAACTAAACTCTCGCCTTGTTTGCCTTTTTTCGCTATATCTATCTCTTTTACAATTTTGTCATCAACCTTACCAATAAAATAATAAATTTTTTTATATAATGGATAAAAACCAAAGCCCATCATAAATACAGTCAAAGCCACTATTGTTTGTACATCCCAACGACTATTTATAAAGCCATACCAAACCAAAATAGAGCAAGCTAATAATATAAATAAGCCAAATAACCAGTATTTAGCAATACCAAAATAATATTTTTTTTCAGAATAAGACCATTTATCGAAAAACATCAGAGTATTTTTATATATGTTAAATTTTACTCTAATTTATCTTTTTTGCCTATCAAAAACAATTTAACAATCTTTCAAAAAATTCTTAACCACTTTTAAAGCTTCTTCAGGTGATTTATTAAAAGGAATTAGTAAAACATCTTTTTTCTGGTCATGACTTGTTTCTTTTTGTTTTTGTTTTATAGCCAATGGTCTTAATTCTACTTCGTATTGATTATCGCAATCTCCTGCCGGCTCTGTTTGTTTTACATCAATACCCAATTTCTGCAAAGCTTTTTTTGATTCTTTTAAATATTCGTCTGCATTGGATAAATTTTTTTCTTTTTTAAATAATTTTTTAAACATATTTTTCTAATAATTAATAATAAAAATTCCTCTTCCCACAAAGGAAAGAGGTAAATAAAAAATCGACCCACCTGCCATCGCTATACTCAGTCATTAGGGGCAGGCTTTTATCTTTCCCCAACTTGGGGCTGAATTTGGCACCTTATAAAAGCGTCATCTTTTACAGGTTGCCGGGTAGGTCTTAGGGTCAGATCCCTCGCTACCACTCTGGATAAACTTAGGCTATTCAATTGTGACTAAATAATACTACTAGCGAAGATTATCGTCAAATTTTATGTATGTAATTAATTATATAATTTTATTTAATTTGAAAATTTAAATATTTATTCCAATGTCTATAAAGTTCTCTAGTTGCGAAAAGATCTCTTCCATTATATTTAGCAATATCAAAATATTTTTTATCATTAAATAATTTACCAACATCTTCGCCAGTAACCCCTCCTGATTTAGGACTTTCAATTTCAAATGCTCTACACCAAAGATGTAGACTCCCTTTTTTCCAAACTGCACCATAATAGCTCAGTTGATCCATTAAATCTATATGTATAAAATTATGCTGCTGATATAAATAACGGCCG
Organism: uncultured Gammaproteobacteria bacterium; assembly: GCA_964620905.1. Lineage (GTDB taxonomy): Bacteria > Patescibacteriota > Patescibacteriia > S139-126 > S139-126 > CAZUKA01. The sequence goes on from CAZUKA010000001.1 coordinate 621,083, forward strand.
GACATTATATCTTTACTGGGTCTAATTTCATGTATAGCGGAACGAATATTTATGAATGGGGCATCGAAAGATCTACTATTAAAACCAACCAGTTTATCTGCATATGAAACAACTTCCCAAAATTTTTTTAATATTTCTTCTTCTAACATTGCTTCGAATTTTATGCCATCAATCTCTTTTGTTATATTTTCAACATCTGGTGACTGATAATAAACAGCCCCACTGTCACTATCTGCATCCAATAATCCAATTGAAACTATCTCACCATGTAAAGGGGAAAAACCAAGACGCTTCTTTAATAATTCAACATTATTTTTAAAATCTTCTTCTGATTCTGAATTTTCCTCATACCACTTAGTTAAATTATGCTGAGTAGTGGCATCCATTTCTTCAAATTTTTCACCAACTGTCTCTATATCAAAAATTATAGTTTTCATAAATAATAATTAATTTGATCCATTTTTTTCTAAGTTATTTAAAAGTTTAATAACCTCATCTTCTATTGATAAGTCTAAATTCTTATCATATATTTTCTGATATAGTAAAGGAAATCCACCATTAGCATATTCTTCAATTATTTTTAATACTTCAGTTCCATTAGATAATATATTATAATCATAATTACTTTCCGCTAATACTAAAGATCTTATTAAAACTTTATAATCATTTGAAATACTTCTATAAAGCCTTATATCAGTACTTTTATTTGTTTTTTTTCTATTTTTATTTAGAAAACCAAAAACAGCAGCTAAAATAAGAACGTGGCCTTGTTCCTGACCAGAAAAACAAGTACCAGCATTTTTGTCTATTAAAGGTATTAAATAATCATTTTTGATCTTTAAATCAAGTCTTATGAATTGTGGATAATTTTGATCAATTTCGTTTGTCATGATATGGAACAATTATTGTAGATTGTTGATTAATAGGGTCTTTCTGAAGTTGATATACTCGATTTTTTGGTACCCTATCTTTAATATATTCTTTAATCTCATGATCGTCTAAACTAAAAATAAACATCTGTTTATTTGGAGCATAATCATGAAGTATTTCTAAAAGATTTCTTTTTATATCCCCCCCTAAATTTGAAAGTGGGGCATCAAAAAATATTGGCGTTTCATTAAATCCACTAAGATCAGCTATGGCTCTCATTGTTGCTAAAGCCAAAACTTTACCTTCTCCTATTGATAATTCATTTTTATTAGTAACTTGGTTTTTCATTTTTACATTTATACCATAAAATTCATTAAATTCTATTAATTCATATTCTTGTTCATCCCAAAACAATTCTCTAAAATATTTTTCTGTATTATGAGATAAAATATCTCTAATTCTATTAGTAATATGTTCCCTAATAGTATGTATAATTTTTTCAGAAATCTGTAAAAAATCTTTTATTTTAATTGCTTCTAAATTTTTTTCTTTTAGCTTACTATACTTATCAAACTGTTCTTCTATTTTTACTAGATTATTTAAATCATTATTATTTCTTTCCTTTAATTCTCCGAGTTTAGTCTGATGTTCGCCAATTCTATTTTCTAAATCTGTTAAAGCTATTTCTATATTAGAAACCTCCTTATTACTTGAATTTCCTAATTTTTCTTTTATTTCTTTCAATTCTCTGTCGATTTCATTTTTTTGTATATAAATTTTTGCTCTTTCAGTAGTTAATAACTCTAAATCTTTTTTTAGTTTATACAATCCATCTAAAATACTACTGATAATAACTTTATCACTGCCAATAGCGGAACGAACGCTAACTGGTTCATATTCAGTCATGAGTTTATTTAGTGCTATATAAGAACCATCACTTTTATTTATATCTCTACCACAAATACAAACTCCTTTATTTAATATTTCTTTAATATAAGCTACCTCAATATCTGCGGGTAATTTGTATTCGTGTAAATCATTATACGATTTAATTAATATTTCTTTAAGATATAAAAAAGATGTTTTTTCAGTAAGTAATTCATTAATTCTTATTTTTATTTTATCGAAATCTTCTTCTTTAATTTTAAATTCGGATTCTAATTTATCCCTTCTTTCAGCTAAATCTTTAATATTACTATATGTTTTTTGTTCTTTTTTATATTCATTGAGCTGTTCTTTAAGTTTACTAATCTCAATTTCTTTATCTTTTATTTTTTCATTATTCTTTTCTATCTCATTTTTTAATTTATCCATTTTTTCAGTCATTTCTTCAAGCTCAGGAATACCCTTACCTACTTCTTTTCTAAATGTAGAAATTATATTATTAAGGTGTTCAATTGAACGATCTAAGATTGTTACATCAGATACACTCCAAACACCGTCACGTAATTCTTTTTCAAAGCCGGGCTTATATAAATGTTCTAGATTTTCACCTGCAAAAATAAAATATTTTCTTAAATTTTTTGGTAAATACACATTTCTAACGGTTTCTGGATTTGGAACAAGTTTCCAATCATTTTTATCCAACCTGTAAACATTAAACTTCGAATCTTGGGTTGGTCTCATAGATCTTACAAACCTATATGTATTATTTTCATCAGAAACTTGGATATCTACTTTAATCTCATCAAATTCGTTTTCTTTTTCTGCGTCTGTATTTAATATTCCATCACTTAATAAATTTTTTTGCTCAATACTCTGTGTAAAAGGAATCTCTTCATAAAGACACCAACAAATAGCATTTAAAAAATTTGATTTACCTAAATAATTTTTACCTATAAAAATAAATATACCAGAACTAGGATCTGGTTTTATTTCTACTTGTCTAAATCTTTTAAAATTTTGAATATAAATTCTATCAACCTTTATCATAAAATTAAATTGCAGAATTTAATAACTCTTTTACTTTATTCTCTATAGCACTTTTATATGCAAATCTATCTAAATCAATATTTTCTTTTTCAAATTCTGTAAGCCATAATAAAAAATTTTGAACCTCTTCTGAAGCATCTACTAAACTATTAATTTCACTTATTATATCAGGATTCATATTATAAATAAATTTTATATTTTTTCATAGTTTCTTTCAAAACTTCATAAGATACTGACGGATTTTCCGAAGTATCTACAAAGTCTCTTATACGTTCAAATTCTTTTTTTAATATTGAATGCTCAATTTTATCATCTATTTCATCTAAATTTTTTGGTGGTAATACAAAAACATCATATATCTCTGCAACTTTTTTATCAAGTGCTTTTCTTAATACCCTTCCTCTTCTTTGAATATATTCTCTAGAATTAGTTGTGCTTGCATTAATTATAGCAATTTTTGCTTCAGGTATGTCAACTCCTTCATCAAGAATTTTAACAGCTACTAAAACTTGATATTCTCCTTTTGCAAATGATTTAAGTAAATAATCTCTGTCATCCGAAGATTCATCTTCAGTAATTTTATGGTTTAATAAGTTCATTTCATTTAATATTTTTTGAATAGATTCTACTTGTTTTTTATTATCACAATAAATAAGAACGTGTTTTAAATTTGTTTTATATTTTAAAATTAATTTTTGTAAAATGTGTTTTGTAACTTCAATTTTGTTATGTGCATTTTTCAATATTCGACTCCTAAATAACAATAAATTTTTAATATTTTTATTATTAAATATATTTTCTTTTTGAAATTTTTCATACATTAATTTACGTGAAATTTTTTTTGAAATTTCATAATACTCATCATACTCTTCAAGCGATAGATAAGAAGGTTCGGGATAATAATTATACGGTGTTAGATATCCATCATCTATGGCATCTTTTATTGTGTACTCAAATACTATCTTGTTAAAATATTTTATTATAATTTCTGTTCCTTCTTCATCAAAATGTCTACTGGGAGTTGCAGAAAGACCAATTCTTTTAGAATAAAGATCTAGCAATCCATTTTGTGATTCTGGAGCGCCAGCATTATGTAACTCATCTGCAATATATAAAAAATTACTAGGGTCTATATTAAATGAATTTAATATTTCTATGAAGTTTTTGCTTGCTAAACTGCCATATAAACCAACTATAAATATATGTTTTATTCCATTTTTATTAAATCCTGGTAAAATCATTTTAAGATTTTTTTTCCAAATATTTGCATTTCCATGAACTTCAATAATAGGGACTCCGGGAAACATTATTTGAATATCTTTGTCTATCCATTGTCTAACTAGATGTTCATATGGCATAGCTATAACACAAATCAATTTATTTGAATCAAATAAATTTTTTACTATTGAAAGGGCTGTTTTTGTTTTTCCTGATCCGGTAGCCATAGATAGAATTCCCTTATAATTATTTGATAACCATGATTTCACAGCTTTTTTTTGATAATCTCTCAATTCAAAAATACTTTTATTAACCGGCATTTCATTTGTTAACTTGTTATTATTTCTATCTTCAAATAATTTTTTTAATGGGTATTTATCGATATTAATCTTATCTGATTCTTCTGGTGCAACACTAATAATTTTATTTTTTACTGCGTTTGGTAAATCAAATACATAGATATTATTTGCTGAACCATTCCAATACTTTTCAAATAATTGTATATCCCTATCCAAATACCTTTTTTGTTCGTCATTCCATCCACAAAAAACTTTGAATTCCTCAATATTATATTTCCATCCTCTTGCAGATTCATTATTTGAACCACTAAATGATATGATATTATTTTTTTCATCATACAAAATACCCACCTTTTGATGTAATAAATTTTTTTGTTTACCTATAGCAATTTTTAATTCTAATTTATTATTAAATAACATCCAACCAAACGCTGCTATATGATTCTTAAAAATATTATTTTCTAAATCCCACTCATGAATCTCATTCATAAGTAATTCTTCAAGCTTTTCAGGGTTATTAACTAAATCATTTATTATTATATTATCGTCTTCTTGTAATTCATGGTTTACAATCATCTGTATTTTCCCTGACTTTTTTATAAACCTTGATAAACCTTGTGATGCTACTGCAAAAGTGCTAGATGAAAAAAAACCACCTATTCTTTTATATTTTATTGATTCTGATAGAGCAGGAATATAAAAATCATCCAAAATATTATCCTCGTCTGAATTATATGAAATCTTAATATTAATATCTTTTAATGACATAATTATGATCTATAATATTTACTTTTCATAACTACTACGTGCGTTCCACCATGCACAATATTCACATTCTTCTCCTGATTTGGGCATTTTATTACTTTCTAAACATGCTTTTATTTCAAAAATAATAGGTTCCACCCAAGAATCATCCCCGTCATGAGAAATAAGCTTAATATCAAATTCAATTTTTTTATCAAATGCCTGTTGATCATATTTGCCAGTACAATAAACAAAATAACCAGTATTAGAAACTTTTAATTTGTTTTTACGTAATATCCATTGATACACTTCCATTTGTCTTTTATATGACTCATGCCATTTACCCTCTAATTCTTCAACGGGATTATTTTTTGCCGTAGCTTTATAATCAACAACTATATATTCACCTTTTTTATTAATCCATAAATCATCAATTGCCCCTGTCACTAATATATTTGTGTTATCATGTAAATATTGAACACCCTTAAAATTTTCTCTCCATTCATCAATTTTTTTATGTGCTACTGGTACTGCATCTATTTTATATTCTTTTTGCAACGGATGTTGTTTGTTCTTAGCTCTATAAACATCAAATTCTTGCTTTAATTGATAATCTACAGCTTTATTTAATTGAAAAGATGGTATGGACGGTCGTTTTGTTCCTAATTTGTTATCCACATAAAAACAACGAGGGCATTCTTGAAATAAACCAATTTTTGCTCTACTTAATTTCCAATTTTTACCACCATAATTCCATGATGGGCCTCTATGTGGAGTGTAATCAGGCATAATTATTTTTTATCCTACTAAACCTAACTTTTTTAAAATATCAGTAAAAGCAACATACTCTATATTATGTTCTTTATAAAAAGCTAAACTTTCTTGCAATTCCTTAGTTTGAAAATTTTTATCTAATAGGTCACCAAAAGCAAATTTTTTTTTAGCTTCATATTCTTGATATCCTACCAATACTATTTGCAACGGTTTGTTATACAAAGAAGGTACCTCGCCATATTTCAAAGGTACCCCCAAAATTTTTTCACCTGCTGTTCCGGTAGTAGTCCAGTTTCTGCCTTTTACTTCATATACATATTGATCACACTCTAAATCTGGCTGATAACCTTTTTTACTTAATTTACTTTTATAAATTTTAGCTTTCCTAACATTTTTCCTACCCAATCTTGTCAAAGCTTCCATGACTAAATCTTGACACAACTTAGTTGTCCATTGACCACCGCCATTACCTGCTGTAACTTTGTCACCCCATTCATCTTCAATTTTTTTGGCTCTGTTTAAATCAGTCTGTCTACTGGTTGTTGCTAAAGTAACGTCGGTTATACCTTGGTAGCACCATTTGATTACTTCTGGATTGTCCAATAAACTTGCCATTAATTATTTTATTAAATCTTTAAATCTCTTTTTTGATAAATCGAGGTATTTCTTTTCCATATCTATACCAACAAATTTTCTTTCGTTTAAAACAGCTGCGAGTCCAGTGGTAGAACTACCAGTAAAAGGATCAAGCACAACATCTCCTTTGTCTGTGCTGGCTAAAATAATACGCACTAAAAGATCGATTGGTTTTTGTGTAGGGTGTTTGCCAAACTTTTTTTCATCTTTTTTTGGCGGACGAATTGCCCACACACTGCGCATTTGCAAATCTGGTTTTTTTAAAAAATCTTCCTGCCACTTACCATGCTTCATCAATTTATAATTGAATTTGTGTTTAGCTTTTTTTTCTTTCCGGGCCCAGATAATTGTTTCGTGACTAGCAGTAAAAAAACGACAACTTAAATTTGGTGAAGCATTGGGTTTAAACCACGCTATGTCGTTTAAAATATGATAGCCCAATGCTTGAATGGCATGACCACATTGATAAATAGAATGATACGTTCCGCTTACCCAAATTGTTCCGCCTGGTTTTAAAACCCTCTTACATGCTTCCAGCCATTTGAAATGAAATTCATAGTCACCATTAAAACCTTTACTTTTATCCCATTCACCTTTATTAACACTTACTCTCCTGCCAGCATGGACGGAAAAGCCACCATTGGAAAGATTGTATGGAGGATCAGCAAATATCATATCTATGGAATTACCTGGGAGTTGTTGTAAAAACTCCAAAGAATTCGCCTGATATAAAACAAAGTTATTTGTTTTAAAATAAGGCTTTTCCTTAACTGGCGCTAATATTTTTTTATGCTTTTTAAACATAATTATTTATTGTATTATACTACTTTTTCCAATCTTTAATAATTACTGACATGCGCCGGAGGAAGAAACGGTTATACCGGCAAGGGTTGCCTGACAAGAGTTACCATAAGTTTCTCCGTCACACCCGCACACTGGTGAATAAATCAATGCACAAGCTTGGGGTTTGGTTTTACACTCACCCACTTGGTTACACTGTCCTACTTCTTTGGCACAATATTCACTAGCTTCACAATCACTACTTGATTGGCAAGTATTTAGACACTGCCCGTTATATTCTACACTCACTCCCGCGGCTCTAGCTTGGCAAGAGTTGCCATAGGTTTTACCATCACAACCACACACCGGAGCATACTGCAAAGTACAAGCTTCAGATTTGGCTACACACTCACCACTACCACCACATTGACCGGTTTTGTATTCACAATAAAAATTGGTTTGGCAGTCAGTGTCAGTTTGGCAAATATTGCTTGGCGGTTCTTGGGCTGGTGGTTGATTGTTGGGTGCTTGATTGTCTTGATTGTTCTGTTGCGGTTGGTTGTCTGTTACCACTGGTTCATTGTTAAATACCGGCTCATTGGCAGGTGAAGGTTCATCGGTTATTACTACCTCACCTGTTTCAATTGTATCATCTACTACTATATCTTCTGTGGGAGTAAACTCTTCTGGTTCAACCACCTGCACTGTTTGCGTATCAGTTTGACTGGTAAAGTCAGAAACTTTTTTGTCGCCTGCTTGTTGCCACCACCAAATTGCAACTCCCAAAAGCAAGATAAGTAAAAGAACAATTATAATATATATATTTTTGCGCATATTTATTAGAATTAAAAATTAGATAAGGAATAATTTAAGATCTATGAATAAAGATTTAAGACAGTTTTATTTTTAGATTCCTCATCCCCACTTCGCTAAAGCTACGAGGGGCAATGCAAGTGCGGAATGACAAACAAATTCAAGGATTATTTTATTTATTTCTATTTAAACTTAAATTTTATTTAAAATAATTACCAACAGCATCTTCAAACTGCTCAATAAATATTTGTTTAAAATAAGAAATATTATTTATTTCATAAAATAATATAACGGCTTTTTTATACTCCTCAACATCCACTATTCTATAAGAAAGCGGAATAGAATTATGCGCCAACAAAATAGCATTGGAAATCATACGAGAAGTTCTTTTGTTGCCATCTTCAAAAACTTGAATATAAGCGATAAGAATTGAGATTAAAAAAGCCTTTTCAAAAAATGATTCCTTCATATTGATTAGCTCAACCATATTTTGCAATGCCTCTTTGATTTGTAGCTCATTATCCAAGGGTCTATATTTTGTGCCAGTAACTCCAACGCCTTCTTTCCTGATATTTTTAGAAATCCCAAGTTTTTTGGTTAAAACAGAATGGATATATTCAATATCAGCGCTGCGTAATTTAATAAAACGTTCTCTATTTTGAATAGCTTCATTGAAAGCGTCTTTGTGATTGAGAATCATCTGAGTTTCTTCTTTAGTCTTACCTTTTCCGATGACATTATTTTTAATCAAAGCTTCCGTGCCTAAAAGCGAATAAGTATTCCCCTCAATGGCCGATGACTTCCAAGAAAATTCAATCATTATCCGTTCAAACTCCTTATTAATGATTGTTTGACTGTCATATTTGGAAAAATTCTTAATAAATTCCCTTTGTAATTTTTCCAGTTTCTCTTTTTCTTCAGCTGAAAAAATATTATTACTCAAAATATTAAATATTTCAAAATTGAAACTTTCTTTTACTTCTCTTTTGAGATAAGGGACGGAAAAATATTTTTCAATATCTACTTCTTCTAAAATCTTAAAAGTTTTTGACAATAAATAAACAGTACTTTTGCCTGTACCTTTTTTAAAAACTAAAAATTTATCTTCCAATTCTTTTAAATCCCTTTGTAAAGTTTTTCTGTCAATATCTAAACGCAAAAAAGACAAAATCTCAACAAGTGACACCTCTGCCTTATCTTTCATAAAAGCAGTTATTTTATTTTGTCTTATTTGTTTTTTATTCATATTTAAACTATATCGCTTATTGCGACATTTCTCAAGTCTATTTGCGACATTTTATTTATATTTTTATAAAAAACCCAACAAATAAAGATTTTTTTGCGACATTTCTCAAGTCTATTTGCGACATTTTTATTTCTGCCTGCCCGCCTGGGGTGAGAATAAAAATTAAAAATTTTCTTATCTTACATTGCTAATGGAATTTTTGACAGTATCGTGTTTGGTTTTCATGATATCGCTCACCAGTTGAATAGTGTGAGCCATTTGTGCCCAAGGGGAAAGATCAATCCATTCTTTGTAACTATCATCACTTTCGCCTTCTACTCCGCCAATTTCCAAAATAGCCGGGCCACCTTGATTTGAACTATCATCACCCATAAAATCTATTTCATCTGGCTCAATTCCGGTTTGTTCTAACTTTTCCCCTTCTTCTACTTTCCAGTTGTATCCCACATTGCCCTTTTTCTTACCTTCAGCTACACCTTGTTGAACAGTATGTGTTAATTCATTGGCTGACAGTCCTTTGCGTAGTAAAAAGGCATACCAAGGAAACTTAACTTTTACTTGTCCTGTTTCCCAATTATCACTTTTATTTACTGCAACTTCGGCTCGATAATTTGTGGGAATAAAACCAAACAATTTGGCTGGCAATTTGTACTCAAATTTAATTTCTTCATAGTTTAAACTCAAAGTTTCTGTTGGTACATCATCGGCCAGCATGGCACCTAAGGCGAAATTCTGCAGATCCTGTTCGCTTTGTACTTGCGCCCAAGTTTTGACAGTGGTTAAAAAAATTTGTTTTTGTTCGGTAGTTAAACCTTTGACATCACCCACGGCTATCCGCACACCACCAGCTGGCCAACCATCTCTAGGACCAGCACTAACCAACCTATCATTGCTAGCTGACTCATTATCAGTTGTTTCACCTTTGATGTCATCAATTTCTATAAATACTGGTACTAACTTGGTGCCTTCTTCTACTTTCCAACTGACCTCTACTTTACCTTTTTGCCTACCAGCTGCTTCTTCATCGTCATCACTATTTCCTTCAAGTAACACACCAAAATTTGTTGTCTGTTCATTTTCACCCATAAAGTCTATTTCATCTGGCTCAACACCAGTTTGTTCTAACTTTTCTCCTTCTTCTACTTTCCAGTTGTATTCTACATTACCTTTTTTCCCACTGTCAGTGGTGGTGCCTTGGGTACTATTGGGAACACTACCAGTGATTACTGGTTGGTCTGGATCACCCTCACTAGAACTATCAGCTGGACTAGCTACAAAATCCAAATCAGTCTCCTGATACTGTAAAATATTTACCGAAGTATCAGGTGCTCTTTGCACTTGAGCTGCGCCTAAAACTGGAGCAGCTAAAAAAACTAGACTTAAAATATATATAAAAACGTTCATATATTAGATTATTAATTATAACCATGATTAATTTTTTACTAATCATGGTTATATTTCAACATTTTTGACCATAAAAATCAACCAAAAACTGCTCTTATTTTAGAGCAGTTTTAGGGTTTTAAAAGTGAGGAAAAATGCTTCCGGAGTTTGGCCATTTTGGGGGAAATTACCGCCTGGCAGTAAGCAGCTTCTGGATGATTTTTAAAATACTCTTGGTGATAGTCTTCGGCTGGATAAAATTTAGCCAAAGGTTTTACTTCGGTGACAATATTTTCTGAAAAGACTTGGTCTTGAATTAACTGTTTAATAAAATTTTCTGCAATTTCTTTTTGCTCCTCACTAGTTGCCAAAATGATCGAACGATACTGACTACCCACATCAGCTCCTTGGCGGTTACGGGTAGTAGGATCATGCAAAGTGAAAAATATTTGTAAAATCATTTCCAAAGAAATTTGTGTCTGGTCAAAGATTATTTCTACCACTTCTGCGTGATTGGTGGTGCCACTACCAACTTGTTCATAGGTGGGACTAACCGTATCACCTCCGGCATAACCTGACTTTACAGACAGTATCCCCCGCACTTGGGAAAAATATGCTTCCAAACACCAAAAACACCCGCCTCCCAAAACAATAGTTTGTTTACTGCTGGGTAATTTTTCAGTAGGAATAAAATGCAAAGACAATGAGTTCACACAGTGCCGCATGTCACGCGGAGTAAATTTTTCTCCACTAAACACATGCCCCAAGTGCCCCCCACAACGCGCACACAAAATCTCCGTGCGCGTGCCATCAGCATCAACTTGTCTAGTAACCGCTCCAGCAATTTCTTGATCAAAGCTGGGCCAACCACAGTGAGCAGAAAATTTATCCGCTGAACGGTAGAGCCAAGCATTGCACTGTCGGCAAGTATAGATACCTGTGTCAAAAAAATTGTCATACTCACCACTACCAGGCAGTTCCGTGCCTTTGTCAACCATTATTCTTTTTTCCTCTGGGGTAAGGGGGATTAATTTCATAAAATTTATTTTATTGTTTCACAAAATAATTATTCCGGCAAATTAAAAAGGACTCGAAGATTCGAGTCCTTGTTTTTTCACAAAATAGTTTGGTCTTCAGCGCGCCAAGCCGGAGCGGAAATAACATAAAATTTTACTGGTACCACAGTATTGTTTACAATTTGGTGGGGTTCTTGGGGAGCGATGTATAAAACATCACCTGAGTACATAATTCCTTTGAAGGTATTTACATAAATGTCAGCTATACCCTCAATCATGATATATACTTCAGCTCCCTGATTGGTATGTCTTGGGGAACTGACACCTGGATCCAATACAACCTTAGCAACGCTAATATTTTTACTGCCACCCAATTTGTCTGGCAGACCAATCATTTCAAAAATTTTTTCTCCCGTGGAGGAGATGATGGGGCTATCTAGCCATTCATGAGCTACATGTTTCATTTTATCCCCCAAATTTTTTGAAATAAAAAATATTTGTCTTTGTATAAGACCAACGCTAGTCCGGTTTGATCTGGATTTATTACCACACTGGGAAAACTTTGCAATATTTTTTGTGATAACTCATCTCTACTAAAAAAAGCATATTCCTCTATTAGAATATAATCGTCATCAACTAACCTTTTTTTAATCAACCACCACCACCAGCGACGTAGCTGAGTATAAATTACCCAAAAAATAAGCGCAACCAAAAAGGTAAAAGTAATAGAACTCCAGATAAGCCTGGTTAAATTGGGTGCGGTTTTACCAGAATCAATAAAATTGGAGAATAAAAAAGGATAAAACAATAGTGCCAGCAACAAAATGGCAATGGTTAATAAAATTGGCACAGCCTTTACTTCATAGTAAGGAATCTCAACTTTTTTCAAAGTGAAATCTTGAAAATGCATAATACACCTCTTTTTTGTGATTTTTTTTGAATTGAATTGTCAATGAAACAATAGAATAAACTAACACAAAAAAACCACGGCGTCAACCGTAGTTTTTGTTTGTCAAAAATAATCTTACATCGCTGGTGGGGTACTAGTTGGCGGCGTATTCGGTGGGGTTTGAGTTTTTACTTCAGCTGGTTTTACTTTGCAGGTGGAAAAACCAAGTACCTGATAGATTCCACACCAACCAATCGCTCCAGTAGCCAGTACCACCAACCCGACCACCCACAACCAAACAGTGGCATACTGCATACCCAATGCCACTAGCGCCAGCCCCGCCACCACGCGGATTATCCGATCAATCGTGCCTTCATTCTTTTTTAATTTCATAAATAAATATTAATGTTTATAATTTAATTCTACTCCTTTATATATAAGTAAGCTACCTGTTTAAATAAGTGATGGTAAGTTGAAGTACAGTAGCAAAACACACCCACAGCAAATAAGGGATATTTATAAAAGTTACCCATTTGAGGTGCGGATAAATCGCCACTAGCGCCCAAACCAAAGTAATTAGCACCAGTACAATATCAATTGCCGCTAGTAAATTGTTTTTCAAACCAAACTGCAAGGGAGTAAAAGCGAAATTGAAAAACAAATTCAACACAAACGGCCACGCCAGTGCCAGGGGGAGTTGTTTGGTAAAAATTTTGTAAAACACTGTGCCAAAAGAAACAGCGATGATGGCATAAAGTGCGGTCCAAACTGGACCAAACAAAAAGGGTGGCGGTGCCCAGGCGGGTTTGATTAAAGTTTGATACCAATTGAAAGAGTTCATAGATTTTAAAACTGTTTAATTAATATCTAGATTTATTGTAAAATCCTGATTGATCTATCCCAATTATAATTGGGGTCAGTTAAACTTGAACCGTCAGAGGCAGCGGAATATTGCCCGATGCTAACAAATAAATATTTACTCGGTACGTTTTTATTGTAAAGAAAATAGGCAATACCATTGGTGGTGGTATAAACTGACGGACACTTATCGGCATTTTCCCACCAGGGTGCATCTGGCGCATTGGGAGTCGTAGGAAAATTAATATAAGCTTTATTATAATCAACTAGCTCTTGTTGGGTTGCTTGAAAGGATTCACTATAATCTGACACTTTAACAAAACAATCAGTTGGATTGTAACCTGACAAAAATCTTTGTTCTATGGCTTGGGCCAGAGATATGTTTGGATCTTTATCAAAAACTTCAAGCCATTGACCGTCAGACCCATCTACCATAATTTTATTTTCAGATTCATTTATCTCTACCGTTGGCTTGAAATCAAATGGTAAATAAGTAAACCCTACCCCTAAATTCTTTGAATAGAAGATTTGTGTGCCAGCTCGTTTTTCATCCAGAGCAAAAATTGTAGCTAAATCTGGTTTTGCAGATGAATCAGCCGTTGGCTCTGGTTCTGCTTGAGGAGTATCGTTGTCTGTTGGGATGTTGATTGGTGTGCCGGTATTTTTATTTTCTTTATTTTCCAATGACCCTTTAGTAAAAAATAAATATCCAACAATACCCATCAACAATAAAACCGCGATGACGATTGTGGTTTTTGTACAGCCTTTTTGTTGCCTCATGTGATTTGAAATTAATTTTATATTTTATTGGATCTACTAATAATTTAAGAATATCAATAAAAATTCAATGGCGGAGAGGGTGGGATTTGAACCCACGAAGGACTTTCATCCTTACCGCATTTCGAGTGCGGCGCCTTCAACCACTCAGCCACCTCTCCAGGTTGGAATATAGAATTTAGAATCTAGAATTAAGAATAAATTATATTAATATTTATTCATTAATCTTAGTAAATATATTATATCTTTTTAATAATATTAAGACAAAGATTTACAAACTAATTAAAAAATAATTTTAAAATAATTATAAAATTATAATTTTCTACTTTATTAATTTTTGCGCTATACTTAATATTATTATTATTAAATAACTAAAACATATGTCCACAAATAAAAAAACTGCTATAGTAACTGGTGCCAAACAAGGCATTGGCAAAGGCATTGCTCTGCTGCTGGCTAAAAATAAATACAACGTGGTGGTAGCTGACCTGGATCTAGCTGCTTGTCTACAAGTAGTCAAAGAAATAAAAAAAATAGGTGGTGATGCCTTGGCTATAAAATGTGATGTATCCAAAAAGTCTGAGGTTAAAGCGCTGATTGATCAAACAGTCAAAAAATTTAAACAAGTTGATGTGTTGGTAAACAATGCTGGGATCTTCCCGTTTGTCCCTTTTGCCAAAATGACCGAAGCGGATTGGGACAAGGTGATGAATGTCAATGTCAAGAGCGTTTACTATACTTGCCAAGCTGCATTGCCAGTGATGCCCAAGGGTGGGCATATTATCAATATCTCCTCAATTGCTAGTGTAGTAGGTTTTGCTGGACTCACACATTACTGTACTTCCAAAGGAGCACTCAATGCGATGGTTAGAGCTTTGGCCTTGGAAGTGGCTGACCGAAATATAACCGTAAACAATGTAGCCCCAGGCGCAATTACTACCCCAGGTGCTAGTAGTGCTGCCAATGAAGAAACAATCAAACAGACAGTAGCAATGATACCTCTGGCGCGAATGGGACAACCTGAAGACATTGCTGGTGCCGTTGTATTTTTAGCCTCACCGCAAGCTAGCTATATTACTGGTCAAACAATTGTAGTCGATGGTGGTTGGACTTTACGCTAAACGTTTTTTACCAAAAAACGCCCCAGCAATAAAAGTGGGGTGTTTTTTATTTAGTTAACTTGGATAAAACTGCCAATTTTTGTTATAATAAAATCGAACTTTAAACTTTTTCATGGCCAAAAAATTCAATCATCCGATCAGAAAAGTAGTCATTCCCGTAGCTGGCTTGGGAACCAGATTTTTGCCAGCCACCAAAGCAATACCTAAAGAGATGTTGCCGATTTTGGATAAACCGATTTTGCAATATGTGGTCGAGGAAGCAGTGGCCTCTGGGATTACCGATATAATTTTTGTTACTTCTTATACCAAACGCGCCTGCGAAGATCATTTTGATCGCACGCCCGAACTGGAAGAAACATTGAAAAACAACCCGGCCAAAAAAGACCTATACGAAAAAATCAAACAGATCTCCCAGCAAGCCAACTTTATCTATATCAGGCAAAAAGGACCTTACGGCAATGGCACCCCGATTTTAAACGCCAAACCAATCGTCGGTAATGAACCTTTCGCCATGCTGTGGGGAGACGAGGTGTTTGACTGCCCGACTAAACCTAGACTGTTGCAACTGATTGAAGTGTTTCAAAAATACGGCGATCCAGTGACTACTGGCTATCAAGTACCTCGTAGTGATGCAGCTAAATACGGAATGCTCAAAGGTGTCAAAGTAGAACCAACTGTTTACCAAGTAGAAAAAATAGTGGAAAAACCAGGACCAAAAAATACTCCTTCACTGATTGCCAATTTGGGTGGTTATGTACTAACTCCTGACATTTTTCCAATTTTAGAAAAAACTAAACTAGGCAAAGGCAATGAACTGTGGCTAGTTGATGCGGTTGATGCCTTGGGTAAAACCCGAGCCATTTATTCCAAAATTGTCGACGGGGTGTATTATGATACTGGCAACAAGTTGACTTGGTTGAAAGCCAATATTGCTTTTGGTCTTAAAGATAAAGAGACCAAAAACGAATTGAAAAAATATTTACGAAAATTGATTTAAATTTATTTTATGAACCAGCTTAACAAAATAAAACTTATTGGTCTGACAATTGTTATGCTGTCTTTGCCGCTACTTGGCATCGGGTGTAAAGGTGGAGATTTGGAAGCACAAAAAGCGGCCAAACCAATTACTTTGAAAATTTGGGGGGTATGGGATGAACAAGATTTATTGCAAGATATTTTCACTGAATACAAAAAAACTAGGCCCAATGTCAGCTTTGAATACCGCAAACTTCGGATCGAAGAGTATGAGCGAGCTTTACTGGAAGCTTGGGCCGAAAACCGGGGTCCTGATATTTTTATGGTACACAATACTTGGGTGACCTCCTACCTGACAAAACTGGAACCATTGCCTAGCAGTTTGTCTTTACCCGTACAAACCGTCAAAGGTAGCCTAAAAAAAGAAGTGGTTTGGGAACTAAAAAGCTTCCCTACTCTGACTGTAAACCAAGTAGATGAAAAATTCGTCAAAGTAGTCAAAGACGATATTATCAGAAACAATCAAATTTATGGACTACCTCTAGGACTTGATACTTTGGCGCTTTATTACAATAAAACTATATTCAACAACGCCGGAATTGCCACTCCACCTACCACCTGGGCCGAATTTAAACAAGCGGTTCTAGCGATCACTCAACTTGATCCTGATAACAAAATCATCCGCAGCGCTGTAGCGATGGGACGTGGTGACAATGTTGAACGCGGCACAGATTTACTGTCAGTGTTGATGATGCAAAACGGCGCTCAAATGTTGGGGGTAGATAATTTACCTGCCTTTGATAAAATTCCTCAGGGTGGCAGTCAAAATTATCATCCCGGTGAACAAGCTTTAATTTTTTACACTGATTTTGCTAACCCCATCAAAGAAGTCTACACTTGGAATCAAACCTTGCCCAATTCGGTTGATGCGTTTGCTCAAGGACTAACCGCCATGATGTTTGGCTACTCTTATCACGCACCGTTGATTCGTGCTCGTGGACCGAGAGTAGATTTTGGTATCACCGCTTTGCCCCAAATTGATCCGTTGGCCAAAAAATACAACTTTGCCAATTATTGGTTGTTGGGAGTTTCTCCCCGCGGGGAAAAACAAAGCAAAGCCACTGCCTGGGATTTTATTTTGTTTGCCACCACCAAACCAGGCCCGAATGAAAAATATCTGACCAAAGCAAACAAAGCTCCTGCACTAAAAGAGTTGATTGCCAAACAGCAAAATAATCCTGACACTTCGATCTTTACCCAACAAGCTCTAACTGCCGAAAGTTGGTACCGAGGGTACAATCCCACTGCCGCAGAAGAAATAGTCAAACAGTTGATTGCCGCAGTCAATCAAGGAAATTTTTCTAGTCTGAGCGCCCTGATGCGCAACAGTGTCGAACAACTAAAACAAACTTATCTTAGACCATCATATGCCAATTAAAAAAATTTATTTTATCTTGCTGATTTTATTTTTTTTGTTTGTACCCTGGCTGACCCATGCCCAAACCTCGGGTTTTATCCCCTCGGACTGTCTGTCTGGTGGGGCGGAAAAGTGTGATTTGGTTGATTTGGTACAATTGTTTGCCAATTTTTATCTATTTTTAGTCAAATATGTGGGCGCGTTGGCTTTGCTTTTATTTGTGATTGGTGGGGTAGTTTTTATCACTGCCGGTGGCAATCAAGAACGAATCACCCGCGGTCGGCATATCTTGATTGGTACTTTGATTGGCCTGTTTATCGTTATGACTAGCTATATTATTGTTCTGCAAATTCAAAAATTTATTGGCGTGAGCGGTGAATATCAACTCCAATCATCACAAAACAATCAAACTGAATGCGTGGGTAAAAATGATGGTATTTCTTGCCGCGGACCAGCGGGTAACGTTTATGTTTGTATCAATCAAATTTGTCAAAACGGACAAGGTGCAGGTATAAAAACTTTTTGCGAATATAACCGAAGTGGTACTTGTATTGATAATTGCAGTACCACCAACTGCCAAAATGGAACTTGTCAGCCTGGTTTCTGTGATGGTGGTGACACTAGACTTTGTTGTGTACCCAATCCGTAAAGCTAAAAGTGCAAAAATCATTTTACAAAATAATTAATATATGTTATAATACAATTACCTTATAAAAAATTATAAGGTAATTGATTTAAAATCATAATTTTAGAAAGGGGGTGACATTATGAAAAAACAAATTTTATCCCTTGGTATTTTGTCACTTTTATTAGTCCCAATGGCAGCCGCTGCTGACACTTTTGGTACTGGTTATGGCAGCCTCATCGGCCTGGGAACACAAGATGTACGTGAAACTATTGCTCGGATTATCAACGTAGTTTTGGGAATTTTGGGTATCGTCGTTACTTTAATTATTATCGCGGGTGGTTTCCGTTGGATGACTGCCGGTGGTAACGAAGAAGCGGTTGGACAAGCTAAAAAAATTATCAGCGCTGGCGTAATTGGTTTATTGATTATCATCATCGCTTACGCGCTTTCTACTTGGATCTTCAGCGTGATTATTGGTGCAACAACTGAAGCAACAGCATAGTAATGAATAATACTTTTGAATGAATTTTTATTTTATCAAAATAAAAAATCTTTCAGTCCACATCACGGTGGCTATCATTTTGATAGCCACCGTGTTAGTTGGTGGCCAATTGGCCTGGGCAGCGGAAAATTCCACTCCCCAAGCAAATGAGGTCACTATCTTTTCCCTAGCTAAAAGTGAGGCAGTTTCCAATTTAGACAAAGCTGCTAATCTTAGTGGCTTAAAAAGTGAAGGTACACTAGGCACCAAAGTTGGTACGATCATCAATGGGGTCTTGAGTTTTATTGGCGTGGTACTGCTGGTTCTTTTCATCTATGGCGGCTGGACCTGGATGACCGCTGGTGGCAATGAAGAAAAAGTCAGGCAAGCCAATAAAATTTTGGCTAGTGCCATCATTGGATTTGTTTTGATATTTATGTCTTACGCACTGACTAATTTTTGGGCTAAACAATTTTTCCCAGTTTATACTCAACCTCCAGGGATTGATGGTGGCGGAGGACTTATTGAACCTGATCCCTTAGGGGATATTGGTGCTTGTATCACTTTAACCAGTCCTCCTTCCAATCAAGCCAGTTGTAGCAATTCGGTCTTGCAGGAAAATTGTTTGACACCAAAAATCTTTTATATCAATTTTACTTGCGATCAACTGTGTACTGGTATTAACCCACCTTATAATTGTCAATAAATGTTAAATTATAAACAAAAAATATTTTCTACCTTTCTCAAAAACATTGTACTCGTGACATTTATTCTTTGGCCCCAACTATCATCAGCTGTGTCACCTGGCAGTATGCTAAAAGACGCTGGCGATGCTAGCAAACTTGCTAATCCCTCTTTACCTGAAGTGATTGGCAGTGTAATCAATGCTGCTTTGGGAATACTAGGAACTATTTTTTTGGTGCTGATAATTTATGCGGGCTTTACTTGGATGACCGCCGGTGGCAATGAAGAGAAAATTCAAAAAGCCCAAAAAATTATTCGCAACTCAACTATTGGCCTATTGATCGTGGCTTTGGCTTTTGCTATCACCCAATTTGTCTTTAAGACTTTGATTGAAGCAGGATTATAATATGAAAAAAATAAAAAATACACTACTAATTTTCTTTTTATCCTTGGCAACTATTCCCACTTTGGCTCAAGCTAGTATTTTGCAAGATGCTCTGTCCACTGCTGAAGTAACCAATCAAAAAGCCAAACTAGCAGAAACTGCCAATCCAGCCTTTTTGACCGGAGAAATAATAAAATATGCCCTAGGCTTTGTAGGTACAATTTTTCTAGTACTTATCATCTACGGTGGTTTTTTGTGGATGACCGCAGCTGGCAATGACCAACAAATCGACAAAGCTAAAAAAATTCTGACCAATTCTACTGTGGGTTTATTAATAGTCGTATTGGCCTATGCTTTGTCTTTGTTTATTATCAATGTGATTCTCAAAGCCACCAGCGGCGAGCCGATTTAATTATATGAACAAAAAAACTATCAAAATACTACTGGTAATAATGATTTGGAGTGGTTTTTTCTTTTCTGCCACAACTCCCCTACTAGCAACCAGCACTGATGCGGGCACAAAAATAAAACAAGGTATAATCGACACTGGTATAGCAGCTGAACTGGGCAATGCTGATACAGATATAAGAGAAACTACTGCCTTGATCATCAGATACTTACTTGGTTTTTTAGGAATTTTATTCACCATCCTAATAATCTACGGTGGTTTTTTGTGGATGACCGCAGCTGGCAATGACCAACAAATTGATAAAGCCAGAAAAATTTTAACCCAAGCAGCGATTGGACTATTGATTGTCGTTTTGGCCTATGCTTTATCTAGTTGGATATTTAAAATAATCCTCAGAGCTACTTACGATCCGTGGGCTTGATAATTATTTATTAAATTAAAAAGCGGAAATTTTATTTCCGCTTTTTTTGTTGAAAAATTATTTTAATTATTCTTTTTGTTGCTTCTTTTGTCGCTCCTGATTATACCTATTTACTGCATCTATCTGCATATCTAGATTTTGCTGACGACTGCCAGCATAACCTTGATAATAACCATGCCCATAAGGCGCAATAATTTGAACGTCACGATCCTTCATGTTCGTGATATACATTAATTGCAACGCCCGGTCAGGGGCAGATAAAGAAGTATCGGTTATGGTAATTAAGGTACCAATCTGTTTTGTTGCCGCATTTAACTCTTCTGTATTGTATAGAGTTAGATCAGCATTAACCTGGGAATTTGGAGTGTTGATTTGATACTGAATGGTTGATGCACAACCGATAAATAAAGTAATAGCAAATAAAGCAACAACAAAAATTAGTAAATTTTTCATGACTATCTCCTTGGGATTTGTTTATAAATAAATTGTTAAATAAATCATACAATTATAGCGCATTTTGGTAAATTTGTCAATCTTGCAAATACGCGGCATAATTAGATTATGAATAAATTTAGCCAAACTTTAGAAAAAAAATACACACTCCTTATCGGCTTAATCGCTTATATACTAATCCTCACTGCTGTTTGCTGGTATAAATATTTTGTATTTGGTTACAATGCCTTGGATTTGGCAATCTACAATAATGTTTTTTTCAATGCCATAAATAACAATGGCTGGTGGTCAAGTATTCAAGGGCATCACTATTTTGCTGATCACTTTGAACCCTGGCTGTATTTTTTTCTGCCACTGTATTGGCTGTGGCCATCACCACTCAATTTACTGCTTTGGCAAAGCACTATCTTAGCTTGTATCTCAATACCGATATACCTAATTGCCAAACATATTTTCAATCAAAAATTGGCTATTGCTGTGGCCTTAGTCTGGCTAATAAATCCTTTGGCTTGGAATATAAATTTGCATGAATGGCACTTGTTGCCACTGGCAATTCCTTTATTGCTTGGCGCATATTATTTTTATTTGCAAAATCAATTTAAATACTATTTAATCTTTTTGGCTTTGGCGCTGCTAGTTAGAGAGGACGTGGCTATTGCTGTGGGCGGATTTTTTTTGCTGGGACTAATAGAAAAAAAATCTTTACGTTGGTGGCTGACACCACTACTTTTGAGTACAACATATTTTTTACTTAGCAATATTATAATAGGTTATTTCCAGGCTGGCGGTTCACGTTTTAGTGTATATTATGAATGGTTGCTGTCGGCAAAAGTTACTGATCTTATCTGGCATATTTACTCCTTTGGTAATGTGGAAATGATTCTGGGACTGCTTATTGCTTTTTTGTTTTTACCACTGCTGGCTAGCAGATATCTGTTTTTGGCTGTGGGGGTATTTTTACAGTTTGTTTTGGGTGAACCAGGTGGTAGTAATATTATCATTGATACACACTATTCGTCTTTATTTTTGCCAGCACTAATCATTAGTTCTTTATGGGGTTTGAAAAATATCCAAAGTAAAAATAGTACTTTATCTAAGTGGTTGTATTTTGATACCAGTTTAACCAAGCTGATAACTGGGGTATGTCTTGTCTATTTACTACTTTTTTTGGGTCCAGGTTGGGGAATTATAAAAAACATTTATCAGCCAAGCAATGATCATTGGCCCAATCGTTTACTCCATGATATTCCTCCCGGTGCTACTGTTGCGGCTGGTTATAAATATTTACCAAAACTTGCTGGTCGAGAAAAATTATATTCTTTGCATTATATTTTTACTGGCCACCAACAATTTTCCTCCGAAGTTTATAAATATGAACAGCCTGATTTTATAGTCATGGATCCTGATGATATGATTTATTATGCTTTACAATTTCCCAAATCAAAATCTTATCATCAGTACTACCCCGAGGGCTATGACAATCTAAAAAAACTATTAGCAAACTACGAACTAAAATATTTTCACCCACAACTGCTATTTTGGCAAAAAAACCAAACTCCAACCACTCTGGAATATGTCGCCACTTTTTCACCAATTAACCGTGAACCGCAAGAGTTGGATAAATTTATTTTGACTAGCGAAATAAAAAATGATTTGCTAGCCATCAGCTGGCAAATCAATTCAACAACTTCGGATGATTATTTTTTGCTAGCAAATTATGAAGATAATAGTTCGTATCTGCGGCCACTTTTATATTTTACTCCCACTCAAGTCTGGCAAACGGAAAATTTCTATCAGACTTACCTGCCATTACTCCCAGGGCAAAATAGCAGTCTCCAAATCGTCACACTTCAAGGTCATATTGAAATCAACAACTGGCGCGGCACCAAGGCCAATATCACTATCCAACCGCAAAGTGACTTGATAAATTTGCCCTAAGGCAAAACTTCATAAATTGTTGCCTGGCCACTGACAAAAACCGGACGGAGATAATTTTTTTCTTGAGGAAGATATTTACCTAAAATTGACTCGTAAGGCGAATAAATTACATAATCAATCCCAGCTTTTTTTAGAAAAGCATGTTTGCTTTCGTCTAAATTTTTATCATTGGCAGCGTAAAACCAATTGACTAGACTAATTTTTGCATAATAAAAAAGAGTCTCATGGGCATGAGCAGCATAAACCAGTTGACCAGAGTAACTCGGTGTAAATTTGGAAGGAATATCAGCTGCCAAAACAATGCTGGCTGGTGATTTTTGTGCCAACCATTTATATCCATTTACCAAACCCTGATCTAAATAAAATATTTGGTTGGTAGCTGGTGGCCGAACAATATAATAATACATATCCCTCACCAAATGAAAAATATTTGACATTGTAAACAACAAAACAAACAAAATCCCAAACAGAAAATTATTGGTTACAAGTGATTTCAAAAAAACTCTAGTTGATAATTTCTGATATAACAATACTAGAGCATCAACAGTAAAAAAGACTAAAACAAAATGCAAACCTTGGGTATACCGACTACTAAATGGTGTGGGTAAAATCATTAGAGATAAAATCAACAATAACCACAAAAACATATAAATATAAATTTCTTTCATCTGTTTTTTATAAAACCGATAACCCAAGCTGTAAAGTGACCCTAGACACAAAAAACCATAACCCAACAAAACATAAGGCCAAGGCGCTAACGGTGTAACATTTTGCAAAGCTCGTTGATAAATAACCAAATCAGCTCCAATCAACCAAATGTGATAAATGGCCATCGGTAAAGAAAGACCAAAAAAAAGTATGAGCCAACCAACACGTCGCCAAGAAATTTTTTGCTGTTTAAAAGTCAAATAAAAAAAATAAATAATTGCCAAGCCATAAATCACTGGCAAATAATAAGGGTGAAAATTAAAATAAACCAAACTCAATAAACCAGCCAACCAAGCATAGCCCCAACGCAAAGAGTTTAACCCCAAATAAATAAACAAAGTGGTGCCAAGCATCATTAGTAAAGAAAGAATAAAGTGAGACGAGTGATAAAGTGCTGTAAAAGTGATAGCTTCGGTTATCCATAAATCAATCGGCCAACTTAGTTCCCCTCGCTGGGGGAATAATTCTAAAATTGGCGCCAAATAAGCACCAACACCGGAAGAAAAAAGTAAAAAAATTAAAGCCCAGCGCCGTTGCCGATAACTGGAAAACAAATAGCTAATAAACACATAGGCTACACCTACAAAAATCGGAATGAGAAACAAGCGGCCAATTTGGAAAATAAAAATCCAAGAAACTTTGAGCCAATGTGCCCCTAATCCCATGATTGTCCACCAAATATTGAAAACACCATACACCTGGCTTTCAGTTGTAAATAAATTTTTCAACCAAATATTTCCTGTCATTACTTGCCGGATGTAGGAATAATAAATCGGCACATCACCAGGGCTTAAAGCATGTAACCCATTGTAAAGAGTTCCTGGTGGCGTCAACAAATAACCCAAAAAATAAGGAAAGCCAGTCAAACAAATCATAGCGAAACTAATCCACCAAACAAATTTCCATTCCTTAAAATTTATAGAAGTTTTAACTGTAAATTTGTCATCGCTTGTCATAAGCAAGATTTACCTGATAGATAACATAATCACCGCTGATAAAAACTGGTTGTAAATATTCTTTCGTTTGAGGTTGAAATATATTCATCTCAGGTGTTTGTTCATAAAAGATAATATAGTTGATACCAGTTTGTTGCAAAAATTCTTGTTTTTTTTCATCATGTAAATTGTTTTGAAAAAACCATTTCATTTCCATATATTTACTATGTACATACACAGTTTCAACCAGATGCCCAATATACTGACGTCGACTGATCAAAGCTGGGGCGGTGCGAAAAAACAAATCATAGTTGGTAAAAATTATTTCATCAGCACGAGTATTTTTTTCCAACCAAGCGGCGATTTGTTTAAATTCTTGGGGATAATAAAAAAAATAATTACTTTGGTATTTGATATAGAAATAATTCAATCCTAGAAAATTGAGATTGCTAATAAACAAAATTAGAGCCAGGGGCAACCAAACAAACCAACGCTTGATTGACCAATCTTTTATTTGGTTTTTTGCTAGATTATCAAGTTGAGCAATAAAAAAACCAACCATAATAGCCAAAGGAAACCACCAACCTTCGGCCAAGCGTCTTTGCCACAAAAAAGGCAAATAGATAAGGATGGTATTTAGTAGCGCCCAAATAACCAAAAAATTAAAATTAGGCAAATAATGATTTTTTCTTTTTGACCAAAAAAAACTTAAAATTGCTAATATAACTGCTGTACCAAAACTTAAAAAAGTAATAAACGGCTTAGGTGAAGGCAAAAAATTTTGATTGGTCTTAATACTAGTCACCCAATCTGCCTGATACAAATAAAAATAATAGCCAATACTTGGTAAAGTTGCCAAAAATATCAGGGCCAACTGCCAGGTGCCTGACCAAAAAAAAGTTTTCTTTTGATAAGTCATAAACAACCAATAAGCTCCCAAAACAAACAAAATGGTCGGGGCGTGGAAAGGATGCAATAGTATCAGAATCGCTCCTACTATTGCCGCCGTTAAAGTATAAACATAGTTATTATGACGCAGTGCTAAAAAACCAAACACTAGGGTAATAAGCAGTAATAACCAAGATAAAATAAAATGCGGAGAGATCACCATGCTAGTAAAAGGAAAAGCATCGGGAATAAAAACATCAAAGGGAACATTGTGCCAGGCATTGTCAAACCAAAAAAAGGGTTTAGCTAAAACATATAGCCACCCTAAACCAGCTCCTAAACTAAAAATCAACAGCGAAATCAACCGATCTTTTTTTTCTCGTAAAAAATAACTGATCAACCAATAAACAAAAAAAATAAAAATTGGTATCAATACTGTCCGAGCTAGATGAAAAATTGTCTGTGGGATTAATGAAAATATTTTGGCAATTTTCCCTAGTCCTGTCCAAAAGGGATGCAAAACAGCTAAGGTACTTTCGCTAGTATAAAAATTTTTCACTAACCAACCATCTTCTATCCCCTGCCTGATATAAGAATAATAAACTGTGTTATCGCCAGGATTGATAAAAGTGGAAGCATTATAAACAAATCCCCTCGGAACATGTTGGGATAAATAATAATAAGGCCACCAGGTCAAAATTATTAGTATCAAAGAGATTATAGCCAACGACAACCACTCGCCTTTAGTCCAATTTTTTAATATTTCCCGTAACATTTTTCCATTTTAACTTAAACATAACCATAAAAAAATCCCAAATATCTTTTTTGGACAATTTTGACTTACCTTGCTGACGGTCATGGAAAACAACCGGCACCTCGGCTACTTTTGCCCCCAGCTTTTCTACCCAAAATAAAGTTTCTTCTTGAAAGGAATAACCATTGCTCTTTATTTTAGCAAACTGAATTTCAGCTAGAATTTGCCGACGGTAACAGCGAAATCCAGCTGTCACATCTTTGGTTTTTAGTCCTAAAAATAAACGAGCAAAAGTCATGGCCCCCCAACTCATAAATTTCCGCCACCAGTTCCAACCAACAATTCGCCCACCAGCAATACGTCTTGAACCAATGGCCAAATCTGCTCCAGTTTCCAACGCTTGCACCAGTTTTGGTATATCAGCAGGATCGTGTGATAAGTCAGCATCGATTTCCATGATAAAATCAGCATTTTTATCAAGCGCTTTTCTAAAACCGGCTATATAAGCACTACCCAAACCCATTTTGCCCGAACGATGTAAAACTTCGAGTTTGTATTTTTTACTTAAATCACCAGCTATTTTACCAGTATTATCAGGAGAATTATCATCAACTACCAAGACCTCAATATTCAATGGCAATAAAAAAATTTTCTCTACCAGTTTGGGTAAATTTTCCGCTTCATTGTAAGTTGGAATGACAATATAAACAAGTGACATAAATTTTATTCTGCTAAATGAATAAATGTTTCCTTGTCAATATCAACATAATCGCTCAAATCATTGGCATAAATCAGCCGATCTTCTAGTAAAGATAGATCTTGCCCTAAGTATTGATTTAGAATCAGACGAAAAGTATTGACCGGTGAGATAGAATCATAAAGACTGCTGTAATTTCCGTCATAAAAATAATAAGCATTTAATATAGAAAATCTTTCATACAAATATTCTGGTGTCAACTGGTCAGTAAGAAAAACATAAGACGAAGCCGGTCCATGATCAGATTGAACTATGATTATGCTGGGACGATTTATCTTTTCTTTAAGTTCGGTTAAAGTTTTTTTTGTTAAATCTGATATAAATAGTAGTTGATTGCCGTAATATTTTATATAATCTTGTTGCAGACTTTGGTTGTCTGAATAACTTTTAATAACCATCAGATTATATACAAATTCATTACTAAACATTTGACCGTTTTGATCAAAAACGAACGGTTCGTGGGGCGAGGTTATATGGCTAATAACATATTTAGGGCGATCTGGGTTATGATCTGCTATTTTCGGCAAATTGGCAAATGAATATAGAACCCTTTTCCTTTGTGAATCAAAAATGCTGTAAAAAAGAGCTTTATTTGGAACAATAAAAAAAGGGGTCATATTAATAAACTGATGATGAAAATCATTTAAAACAAATTTGGGTGATAAATAATAATCGCTTTTTCTCATTTCCGTACCCGGATAGCCAGTTGCAAAACTATAAGTTTCATAACCGCAATCTTTTAAAAATTTCATTATTTTATTTTCTGATAAATTACTTATCAAGACTGAATTATCACGCGGAGAAAAATTAAAATTTTTATGGTAATCCAAATTTAAGGTTGATGATAAAGATAATAATGTACGTGGGTAATTGGTATAACTATTACTAGCTATATAAAAATTATTATCTTTTAAAAATTGAATAAAATTAGAATTATCCAAATTATAAAATTTATTCAAAATATCTTCGCGACCATAAGCGTCTAAAACCAAATAATATATATCTGGCTTTATTGTCTCTGATCGGCAAAGCTCAATATCTAAATTTACATTAAATAATTCTTCGCTTGCTCGACTATTTTTATTTAATAACTGCCAACCATTGAAACCCAACAAGGTTACTACCATAATGATAGTAAAGACAGATAACTTAGCTAACCAAATTCCTCTAATAAAGACGATAACAATATAAAGTAAAGGAAAAAAAGCAAAAGAAGCTGGGATTATCAATTTATTTATTGGTGCGGGGAAAGAATATGACTTTACAAAAATAAAATCATAGCAAAAAAAATACAAAATAAAAAAAACAGTGGTTATCATAGCTTGCTCTTGGTTGTCTAATACCGACCAACTGACTAGCCAGACCAAAATAAATGTAAATATAATAATCAAAGCAACAATATAAATGTCACTAAACTGTAAATAGCCGTAATTATGATTATAAATAAAAACAATCGGAAAAGAAGCCGCAGCAAAAACTATTAATAAATTTTTGATAGTCTTAAACATTTTTTTTCAATAAATATAACACGCGCTGACTGGAAGTGATTGTTTGTTTGGTTTGAATGGTGAAATATTTAGTAAAATATTTCTCAAAATTCATTTGATCATAGTCGGCAAATATATCCTGCCGATTGGTTAATAGTAGTTGCACTTGGGAATCTTCTTTGGGTACATATTCAACTATCAACCAATTACCAAGGAACGAAAAAAATTCGGCGATCTTGATCCAAGGTAAGTTGTTGCCAATCCGCAGATGATGAATAAGCGCCAATCCTAATGCCAAATCTGCCTTAGCGCGTTGCAACCATGACTGTCGTTCTGTGTGTAGCCATCCCAAAGCTGGACTGGGATTATATAAATCAATCAACAAGGGCAAGATATTGTCTATCTTTTGTTTTTTCACCTCTTGATATAAACGATCAATACTGGTCTGATCACTATCAAATACCACCGTCTGGCAACCCTGACTGGCTACCAGTTTAGCAAAAGTGCCATCATTACCTCCAATATCCCAAACAACTTTGGGTTTGGGATTTATTTGAGAAAATAAATCCAGCAACAATTCTTTTTTGGACGCAAAAGCCTGATCGTTGTAGTTAGTAAAAGTATAATAGTCACCCCAAATAGTCTTTTTGTCTGGGGCTGGTAAACTCAAAATTGCTGTCCGTAAACTTTCCACCAATCGCAGTAAACTTTGTTGATTGGTAAATTTATTACCGGATTGATTGACCTTTACTTTGTTAAACTGGCCAATCTTTGCTTGCAGATGTAAATGCAAAGCCAGGGACAATTTAAACTTGGCAGAAGTTGGCAATAACTTTGTGGCTAAATCCAGCGGTACTCCATCTAAATAATGTTGCCATAATGGCTGCATACGAACATCAACTAGTGACAACAAGGCTAGCGGCGCCAAAAAGTGACGACAAAATTGCCCATAAGCGTCCCAAAGTGACCCTGGTTTGTAGATACCCAAAGACAAAGTATCTATCAATATCGGCGCGCCCTGGGAAAATTGAATATTGTACGCACTGGCATCCCGTAAAATAAAACCATTCTGCAAAGCCAGCTCTTGCACTTGCAGCGTCAGAAGCGCCGCGTCTTTGAGTTGAGAAAAACTCCATTCATAAGGATAAGAAATGGTTGAAACCAATTCGGGTTCAATCACTTTGTATATTTCTTCATCAACTAGACCAATTTCTACCTCTTGATGACTAACTAATAACTTAGCTTTTATCAATTTATTGTAGAAAGCTGATTTGGTTAATTGATCATAATCAGTCTGAAAACTTTTTCTAATGACACGATAAAGCTTACCTGCTTGAAAAAAAACATAACCAGCATGGTCGCGAAAGGAAGCAGGGTGTTTTGAAATTTGATCAATCATGAATGATTATTCGATCGTATTTTGGCTAGTATAGTCTTTGGTAATTTTTTCAAACTGTAATAGATCTTTCGCCAAAAACTTTTCAGTATATAGGCTGCGCCTAAAAGAAAAGCGATTAGAATCTGTGCAATATAACTGCCACCCCCCGGATCAATATAAGCTAAACTTGGTAAAGGTAAAAACAAAGCAACTAGGATTAAAAACCACATAAATTTTATTTATTTTATATTCTAATTATAATCTTTTTGCCGGAATAAATCTAATTAAACTTGCGAGAAAATATATTTTAAAATACCATCCAGCTGGATGGTATTTTAATTGTTGATTTTATAATAGCGGTGCAATCACGATCGCAATAATCGCCATCAATTTAATCAAAATATTAAGACTTGGTCCGGAAGTATCTTTGAAAGGATCACCCACAGTATCACCCACTACCGCTGCTTTGTGTACAGCACTTCCTTTACCACCAAGGTTACCTGCTTCTACATATTTTTTAGCATTATCCCAAGCGCCACCAGCGTTGGCCATAATAACTGCCAGTAAAAATCCAGTGACAGTTGAACCAACCAACATACCAGCCAACGAAGTCTTACCTAAAATCAAACCAACCAACAATGGCATAACTACTGCTAAAACCCCTGGAACAATCATATGTTTTAGAGCACTGGCAGTAGAAATAGCAACACAGCGAGCATAATCTGGCTTAGCAGAACCATCCATAATGCCAGCGATTTCTTTAAACTGTCGCCTTACTTCGTTCACCATTTCTTGAGCAGAAGTACCTACTGATTTCATGGTTAGAGCGGAAAATACAACTGGTAACAGTGCCCCAATAAACAGACCGATCAAAACTTTTGGATCCAAAACATCAACTACATTTAAACCAACCACATGTCCATAGGTAATCAACAACACCAAGGCAGTCAAAGCAGCACTACCAATAGCAAAACCTTTACCAATTGCTGCTGTGGTATTACCAACCGCATCCAAATTTTCAGCACGCTCTCTGGTTTCATGACCCAACCCGGCCATTTCAGCAATACCGGCTGCATTATCAGCTACTGGTCCATAAGTGTCTGTCGCTAAAGTAATACCCAAAGTTGCCAACATGCCAACTGCGGCAATAGCTATACCGTAGATACCAGCTTGAAAATATGCTACCCAAATAGCCACACACACTGCTAATACAGGAATAATAGTGGACATTAACCCCAAAGCAAAACCGGCAATAATATTTGTCGCTGGTCCAGTTTGAGAAGCTTCGGCAATGCCACGCGTAGGTTTGTTTTTTTCCGAAGTATAAAATTCAGTCGCCAGTCCAATAACAATTCCTGAAACCAAACCGGCAATAATTGACCAATAAACACCCACGCTGCCGACAGTATATTTGACCAAAAAAAATGAAAATACCGCAACTACCAAAGCTGCTGACCAGATTCCAGCATTTAAAATACCGTGTAGACTTCCAGATTTTCTCATTTTAATCACCACGTTTCCAATCAAGGAGGCAATCACCCCTAAACCAGCAACCAATAAAGGTAAAATTGTAGCTTGATCGCCCAATAAATAAGTTGCTGCCGCCCCTAGAGCCATAGCTGCAATCAATGAATCGCTGTATGATTCAAACAAATCAGCTCCCATACCAGCCACGTCACCAACATTATCACCAACATTGTCAGCAATGGTAGCCGGATTTCTTGGATCATCTTCAGGAATACCAGCTTCAACCTTTCCGACTAAATCAGCGCCCACATCTGCCGCTTTGGTATAAATACCACCGCCCACTCTGGCAAATAGCGCCACGGAAGAGGCACCAAAACCAAAACTATATATAACATTTGGATCTTTGATCAAAGCATATAAAATACCAATAGCCACCAATGATAAACCTGTAACCGAAAGTCCCATAACTGACCCAGAAGAAAATGCTACTTTCAAACCAGCAAATAAACTGTGCCTGGCAGCTTCAGCGGTACGTGAATTTGCCAAAGTAGCAATGCGCATACCAATATTGCCAGCCAAAGCTGAAATAAAAGCACCCAAAACAAAGCACGCTGCTTGCACCCAACCTAGAACCGAAAAACCCATCAGTAGTGCCACCACAATTATAAAAATTAATAAAATCTTATATTCTTTTTTCAAAAAAGCCATTGCCCCCTCATGGATAAAACCGGCAATTTCTTTTACTTTTTCATCCTCCACCTTTGTTTTTTTGATTTTGTAGGCTAGCCAACCGGCATAAACTAGACCGATTGCTCCAGCTACCACACCATACATATAATGCATAGAAATGATGGTTAATTATTATTTAATTATTAATTAATCTTTTTTTATTTCCGATTCAGTGGTCACATTTATATTTTCGTTTTCTTCTTTCGCTGGTGAATCTATGTTTGTTTCAGATGGTTCTGATGCTACTTGTTCGTCTAACTTGTCGGCAACTGACGTTTCAACCAGTTCACCTTTGTCTGAAGCAATATCAATTTTCCAACCAGTCAACTTCGCTGCCAGTCTAACATTCTGGCCAGACTTACCAATAGCCAAAGACAACTGATCCTCTTTGACCGTAGCTACGGCTTGATGTTCAGCTTCTTTTAACTCAACCGTCAACACTTGAGCGGGTGACAGAGCATTGCTAATAAATTGGCGTGAATCTTCACTCCATTCAATAATATCAATTTTTTCTCCGTTTAACTCATTGATCACTGTCTGTACCCTGGTACCACGTTGTCCCACACAAGAACCAATTGGGTCAATATTTTCCTGATGCGCCACAACAGCGATTTTTGCTCTAGCTCCGGCTTCTCGGGCTACAGCTTTTATCTCTACTGTCTCGGCCATAATTTCCGGTACTTCCAAAGCAAATAATTTTTTCAAAATTTCCGGATGCGCGCGCGAAGCAATTATCTCTGGGCCTTTATTGCCACGAGCAACTGAAGCTATATATATTTTCAATCTCATGCCTGGTCGATACTGTTCAGTAGGAATTTGCTCGTCGTAAGGCAAAATCGCAAAAGCTTTTCCCAAATCAATGAAAATATTCCTGCCCTCAATCCGCTGAATAGTGCCATTGACCAATTCGCCTTCTCGGTTTTTGTAATCATTGAAAATAGTATCACGTTCCACTTCACGCAATTTTTGAATAATCACCTGTTTGGCAGTCTGAGCAGCCACACGTCCATATTCAGCTGGTACTTCTAGCTCTTGGGTTAAGACATCACCAATTTCAGCTTTTTTATTTATTTTTTTAGCTTCCGAGAGCATGATATCAGTCTTGGGGTTGTATTTTTTTATGTCTGATATTTCCATGGGGTCTGGTTCATCAAATGCTTCATTTTTACTTTCCGCCTCTTTTTTGCGCGCTAACCAATCTTCTTTTTGCAACCGCAACTCTTCCCGTTGTTTTTCAAGTTCTTCTAGATCAATATCTTCTACCACGGTTTTTTCATCAAACACCCTAGCCCCGCCAGTCTCGGGATTAAATTGAACTTTGATGTTTTGTTCTTTGTTGCCAAAATCTTTACGAAAAGCGGCCGCCAGTGCTGCTTCAATGGTTTCTATCACCAATTCTTTTTTTAGACCTTTTTCATCACAAATCTGCTGAATCGCGGCCATAATGGGATTAGTACTCATATAATAAATTTTAGAATAAAAAAAACTAGTATAAATACTAGCTTGATTTTATGTTATCTTAATCCAACCAACTTGTCAATCCTTGACTTTTATAGATTTTCATGCTATTTTATTAAATTCAATAAAGTTTTTTAACAATCAAACGAGGTCAAATTGGAAACATGGGTAAAATATATTGCCAAAAAATTAGCCCCTAAACAAAATTTCAGATTTATTATCTGGCCAAATTCGATCAACTCCATAGTTGAAATGCCAACTAATGGTCAACCAACTATATATATTGGTACCAAAAATAAAAATAAAAAAATACTTATTGGAGAAATTGCACATGAAATTAGTGAGATTATATTAGGCACTGAAAGGCTTGATAAAAAAAAATATTATAAAATAATTTTATCTATCACTAAATCATACGAATTAACCAATAAGTGGTCTTATTTGTTTGCTCTGCTGACAGGGCTTATTTATAATAATGAAACTAGAGCCGATCAATTGGCTTTAAAAATTATAAAAAAATCAGGTATTAATCAAAATTATATATTTGATTATCTAGTTTGGCTCAATAAACAAAATCACAATTTTCTTGTGAAAAGAATGATTAAAAAGAGATTAAAAATTATAAAACGCCTGCTAAAAATAAATTGATTAGCAGGCTTTTTTTATTGACAAAAATAAAAAAACATGCTACAATAATATAATAAGTATTAAGTTTTAATAAAAAATTATGTTAGAAAAAATGTCAAAATTTTTTAGCCCTGATCAATCTGGTAGTGGTTCAAATACAGGTGGGGGGAAAAATGAAAAAGAAAACAATGAAAAACCATTGGGTTATATTGAAGGTAGTGGCGGTGCCTTAACACCTTATTATTCAGAAGAAGAAAGACTTAGATTGTTAGAGGAAATTAGAGATAATCAAGATTAAATAGATTACATTAAAATAAGCTCTCAATTGAGAGCTTATTTTAATTTGTTTAGTTTTTCTTTAGCTGCTGCTAATTTTTCTCTTTCCTTGGTGATAATCTCAAGCGGGGCTTTTTGTAGAAAATCTTTGTTAATTAATTTCTTTTCTAAAGAAACTATATATTCTTTCAACGCCTGTATTGTTTGGCTATGATCAATTTCGGTTGTTTTATTTTCCATCACCACAGTAAACTCTGATTCTATCTGTTTATTTTTTGTCTCAAGCAAATCAGCTTTTGACCATTCAATTTTCACACGGGCTAATTTTTGAATCAGCTCTTGCTGCCCTTGAAAGAACGACAAGTATTTTTCTGAATAAATCTTAACTGGTATAAATTCAGCAACCGGCAATAGGTATTCGTTTTTTGTAGATCTTAGATTGATAATCAATTTTTGTAAAACTGTAAATAATTTTATTTCTTTAGTTGTTTCGACTTTATCTGCTGGTGGCCAAGTTTGGACCATCAGCAATAATTTATCTTGCTTTGATAGATTATAAACCTCTGTCCAAATCGCTTCGCTGACAAAAGGTACAAAGGGGTGAATCAAAATCAAAAGCTTTTGTAAAATAAAATTCAATATTTCTGATTTATTATTTTCAATCTTGGCAATCTCCAAATACCAGTCCGCCAATTTCCCCCAAACAAAATCATACAACAATTCTACAGCTGCAGAAAATTTATAATTATCGAGCTCAGTTGTTACTTGTTTAACCAATTGATTAAACTCAGACAAAATCCAATCATCAGCCAAAGTTTTCCCCTGCGGTCTTAGGTCGGTCAATTGTGGGTTAGGCAAATTCATCAATATAAAACGGGAGATGTTCCAAAGTTTATTGACAAAATTTCTGTACCCAGCAATTTTTTCTTCATACAAACTAAGATCATTACCAGGAGTCACACCAATTACCATAGATAGACGCAAGGCATCAGCCCCAAATTTATCAATCATAGCCAAAGGGTCTATACCATTACCTAAAGATTTACTCATTTTTTTACCATGACGGTCGCGTACCAGCCCGTGCAAATAAACTTTTTTAAAGGGAATCTCACCGGTAGCATAAGTGGTCATAATAATCATTCGAGCCACCCAGAAAAACAAAATATCATAGCCGGTTTCCAAAACTTGGGTAGGATGAAAACGTTTAAAGTCTTTGGCCTTAGGCCAACCTAAAGTCGAAAATGTCCACAAGGCAGAAGAAAACCAAGTGTCCAATGTATCTTCATCTTGTACCCAGCCCTTTCCTGTTGGCGGTTTGCTGCCAACATAAATTTCTACTTCTTCATCTGCTTGTTTCTTATTTTTTGCCTTTGACTGTTGCTGTTTATACCAAACCGGAATCCGATGTCCCCACCAGATCTGCCGGGAGATGCACCAGTCCCGCAAATTTTCCATCCAATGAAAATAAACTTTATGGAAACGTTCAGGAATAATTTCAATTTTTTTATCAACTTGTCCATCAAGTCCAGCTCGCACCGCATCTAAAGACAATTCTTTTAAGGATTTTTTCAGTCGAGGGATTTCTTTATTAACATCAATAAACCACTGCCGAGAAGGCAAAGGTTCGATGGGTGTTTCACAACGATAACAAACTGACAAATTGTGAACATAATCTTCGTCAATATGATCAACCAAACCTTGTGCTGCCATTTTGGCTACAATTTTTTTTCGAGCTTGATAAGCATTGCGCCCGGCAAATTCTCCCGCTTCTTCAGTCAAGTTTCCCTGTTCATCAATTATTTTTACTACTGATAAGTCATATTTTTGAGCTAGTTCAAAATCCACAAAACTATGTGCTGGAGTGATGGTCATGGCTCCGGTACCAAGTTGGGGATCAGCAATTTCATCAGCAATAACTTGAGCCTCAATTTCTCCTTCTATCCATGGCACCATGAATTTTTTGCCTACCAAATCTCGATAACGAACATCATCAGGGTGAACAATAATTACTTTGTCAGCAAATTTGGTTTCTGGTCTGGCAGTACCAATTACCACTGGACCGTATTTAAAATAATAAAAAGGACTTTTTTGCTCTTTGTACTCCACTTCATCATCAGCCAAAGTGGAATGACAACGGGGACACCAATTGACAATCCTGTTTCCCCGATAAATCAAACCGTCGTTATACATCTGTTCGAATACTTGATAAACAGTCTGAGAAATATCAGGATCCAGAGTATATTTTTCTCTCGACCAATCAAGCGATGATCCCATTTTTCTTATCTGATTGCGAATAGTATTCTTTGATGCTGTAACATATTCTCTTACTGTTTGTAAAAATTTTTCTTGTCCTAAATCTTCTTTATTTTTTCCTTGACTGGCTA
This sequence comes from uncultured Gammaproteobacteria bacterium, assembly GCA_964620905.1. GTDB lineage: Bacteria > Patescibacteriota > Patescibacteriia > S139-126 > S139-126 > CAZUKA01. The sequence continues at coordinate 658,078 of CAZUKA010000001.1, forward strand.
ATATTTTTTCTACCTTAGTCTGGGTGGCAATAGCCGCGTGATCTGTGCCAGGCAACCATAAAGCCTGCTCACCACGCAAACGATGATAACGAATCAATAAATCCTCATAAGCCAACATGGCCGCGTGTCCCAAATGCAACTCACCAGTCACATTGGGTGGTGGTAATACAATTGTAAAAGTAGGTGCTGTCTGGGAAGTTAGGCCACTTGCAATACAAACATCAGGGTTGAAAAATCCACTCTTTTCCCAGCGCTGATAGATTTCATCTTCATAATTTTTAGCTTCATAAGCTTTGGGTATATCCATAATTACAGTATAAATGATTTGCAAAAATATCCAAAAAAACAAAACACCTTATTTGGTGTTTCAAGAACCCATAAAAATGGGTGGTACCATCTTGATTTCCTGAAAAATCAGGACACTTAATTTACTAGCTATCACGGGCTGATCCCGGGCAGATCTACTTACCAAAAAGGTTTTCTGCTGCCAACTTGATTGAGTGACATTAACTCCCAATCATTGTTTTTTCTTTATCAATATTAATAAATTAATAAATATCTAGCTAAAAGTCAATTGTTCTGACTGTTTCCTTATCCCCATAATCAAAATTAACTAATAAAGCATCGGCCGGCCAACTACCTAAAATTCTTTCCGGCCATTCTACTACTACTAAACTTTTTTCATCAGCCAGATAGTCAGCAAGTCCCAACTCATCTGTATCTTGATTGAATTCAATACGGTAGAGATCAACGTGTATCAATCTCTCAAAGGACTGACCGGTCAATAAATATTCTTTCAATAAAACATAAGTCGGACTATTGACACTAGCCTGAACACCCAATTCCTCAGCTATCGCCTGCACGGTGATGGTTTTACCTGTGCCCAGCTGCCCACTTAATAAAATAATGTGTCGCCTGCCCAATTGACGTAAAATTTCTCTGGCAATACGCCTGGTGTCTTGTACAGAATAACTAGTGCGCATCATATGTTTAGATTTGGTTTAATAGCAAATTGCAAAAATTTTTTGGCCAAATTTTTTTTACCTAAATAATAATCCATCAGTCCTGCCAAAGCTATCATGGTGGCATTATCACCAGTATATGACATAAGAGGTAATCGTAACAGCAAGGAATTTTCTTTAGCGGCGGCAGTCATAACCTGACGTAAATTCTGGTTGGCACTCACTCCACCAACCACCGTAACCATTTGGACTTGATTTATCAAAGCAGCCCGAATAGTCTTATCCACCAGTACTTCAACTACTGCTGCTTGAAAGCTGGCCGACAAATCATTAATTTGTTGGTCAGATAATTCAGCTAATTTTCTGATTTTATAAAGTACGGCGGTTTTCAAACCGGAAAAAGAAAAATTAAAATTCTTATCTTTGCTCATTGGTCTAGGAAATAAAAATGCTTTGGAATTACCCAAGCTTGCCCGCTTACTTAAAATTGGACCACCAGGATACCCTAAATTCATAATTTTTGCCACTTTATCAAATGCCTCACCAGCGGCATCATCATAGGTTTTGCCGATAACTTGATAACTATTACTACTTTTCACTAAAACCAATTCAGTGTGTCCCCCAGAAACAATTAGACTAATAAAGGGGAAAGAAGGGTTGATCAAATTTGACTCACCAACTGGTGGTAACAGAAACGACCACAAATGACCAAGTAAATGGTTTACTTCATATAAAGGCTTTTTATGTAACCATGCCAAAGTTTTGGCAGTTTCCCAACCAACCATCAGCGCACCTGCCAGTCCCGGCCCGCGAGTGGCCGCTACTGCAGTGATATCTTCTATTTTTATTTTGGCTTGTCTGAGAGCTAAATTTATTACCGGTAATATATTTTTTATGTGTTGTCGAGCTGCAACTTCTGGCACCACACCGCCAAACTTACTGTGCAAATTAATTTGTGAATTTACCACTTGTGTCAAAACAAAAATTCGGTTTTTTTCATAACCAAGTACTGCAGCTGAAGTCTCATCACAAGAGGTTTCAATTCCTAATATATAAATCATATAATAAAATTAGCACAACCTCTAAATCTTGACAAAATCAAAAAAATATGCTAAACTTGATTGTTTGAGAATAAAATTTATGAAATTACTAAAAACAACAATTATAACACCTTTGATTTTCCTTATCTTAGCTACCGCCTATATCCAACCGATCCAAGCGGCAAATTTGGAATTTCTTAAAATTGAAATTGCAAACTTAGAAAACGATAAACTAACTATTCGGTGGGTTACCAATCAACCAGCCCAAGGTTGGTTGCAGGTTGGACAGGAACCGGGAAAATATTTATGGACCATTGCGGGTAATGAATTCAATACCAGTCATGAGGCAACGATTGTTTTGCCGAAAGAAAATATCACTTATCACTATCGCGTCATTGCTGAAAACAACGAACAGCAAAGAATAACCTCACTGGCCCAAAGCTATAAAGTGAAAAAATTTACCGACAATAAACCCCCACAATTTTTATCAATACCAAAAATTCTTTATGTTGACAATCACAATGCTTTTTTGATTTGGCAAACCAATGAACGAACAACGGCCAAAGTTAAATTTAGTCAACAACCAGATTTATCACAAAGTCGATCAGCCACAGCTAATGCCGATAAAAATAAAAATTACCAAGCCAGAGTTCGTCTGACAAAATTACAAGCCAATACTACCTATTATTATGAAGTAATTATTAGTGATGAAAATAAAAATTCTGCTAAAACTGCTGTCCTCAATTTTACCACTCGCTCGCAGGCTGATCTTGAACCATTGCGACTATTAAACCAAAAACCGCTTGCCAATGAAGATGCAAATATCACTAATTCCAGCATCAAAGCAACTTGGCAAACTAGCAGACCAGCCAGCTGCAATTTTCTATACGGTGAGAAAAATAAATCCAAGAAAAAATTAACTGTCAACGAATTTGAAAGCTGGGATCATGAATTTTTGGTAGAAAACTTGCGTCCCAATACTGAATATCAATACCAAATAATTTGTTCTGATATATTTGGAAAAAAATTAGATACCGGGAGTATAAATTTCCGTACCAGAGTGCCTGTGGTTTTAGGTTATGAATATCAAGTTGGTGGCCAACAAAATTTTTATGGTCAAAAATATCAACTGGTCAAAACCCCAACTAGTCCAAATATTTATATTTTAGTGAACAAACAAAAATATTTAGTAAAATCACCATCTATTTTCACTGCTTATGGTTTTCGCTGGTCAGAAGTAAAAATGATTAGTAAAAAAGAATTGGATAAATATACCACCGCCACTTTGGTCAAAACTCCGGAAAGCCCAGCAGTATATTTTCTTTATCAAGGATTGAAAAGAAAAAAAGTTTTACTAACAGAAACGGCTTTCCGCTCCTACCGCCATAACTCTTTTAGCAAGGTTATTACTGTTAGCCCGCAAGACTTGCAACAATATCCTGATATTGTCTTAGTAAAGGAACCAAACAAATCAACCGTTTATCTCTTGCAAGGTGCTAGTAAAAGACCAATCAAAAATATGGAAGCATTATACAAAAACAATCTAGCCTATCAGCCAATCGGCCTGGTCTCAACAAAAGATTTAAGCTCATATCAAACCGGTGATTTGTTGGAATAATATTTTATTTGCTACTAATAATCCCGCCAAATTTTGGCGGGATTTTTTTAACAAGCGTGAGAGTTTGTATCTCTTACTCTCTCTAAAATTTTTTCAATCGCTTCTTTATTTTTATCCACCAATGTCTGGTGGTATTTTTGAGCACTGATTCCTTGCCTAAACTCAGGTTTGGGCAGACGGGAAATAGAAGTGATTGGTTGATCGCTTGGATTGGTTTGGGTTTTTTCTTTTTCGGGCATAACTTACTCCTTTGATTTTTGATTGTTAAATGAACAAAATAAAAAGCGCTCTTTGTCCTCAAATTCAAGATTTGACTTAAGGACGAAGAGCGCTTTTCCAAACGCTAACCGCGGTACCACCTTAATTTTTCTGAAAAAATTTTCAGAACGCTTTCACATACTCAAAAAGAAATATGTTAGTCCTGTGACGGGAACACCCGTGATAACCTAATAAATTTTCAGTTATCCAGCTCCAGAGGGAACTTCCCAATTGTTTTATTTCAGGCCTATTCTCAATCACGCTAGGCCCTCCCTGTGAAATAATCACAACGGTACTTTCCTCTTTCCATGCTTTTGGCAAATTAGAATGTACTTTACTTAAATACTTTATACACTGACTTTAAAAATGTGTCAATATTTACTAGTTCAATTCCCTCTAGCGACCCCAAGCTAAGCTTGGGCATTGTCACGCTAAGCGTGACCCCATTTTTACATATTTTGACATAGAAAAAACCACTCCGAGATGGGGCGGTTACATTATTAACAAATTAAAACAATCAATAATTAAATAGGTATACTAAAAAATAAATAATCAATACAATTATCGCTATATATAAAAACCTAAAAAAAGTAGATAGAATTAATCGTCTATGGCCCGTTGCTATAAACCTTTCAATCCTTTTTATAATATAAAGTGTTTTGTCTCTATAATAATCTGCTATAACAACTAGTATCACTAAAATTAAAGAGGGTAATAATATAAATGGCTTACTAATTATCAAATCATAATCCACCTCTCCGTGCCACACATTAGAAGCAACATAAACAACAGCTAATATAATGGCCAATAAAATATTTGTGAGATAATAAAGAAAGCGTCCTATTTTGTCGCTCTTATACCATAAAAAAATTGCTATTAATACTCCGAATAATGAAATAGCTATTTTTATATACTCACTCATACACCAATTTTAACATAAAAAACGTATTTATGGCTCTTGCCCACTACAATCATAGTTATAATGTCTTCCACAAATTGCCACCCCATCTTACATAATTTGACAGTAGATTTAGATAAACAAACATCTTTATATAAAGGGGTTTTTTTGATATTATAATATTATGAAAAGACATCCTAAATACTTTTATAGTCTACTGACAGTTTTTATAATCCCAACTTTTATTTTTGGTTTCTTAGTTAGAGAAGAATTTACATTTTTAAAACTTTTTGTTTTTGCTTCCATTGTTATGATAGTAGGAGCTATCTGGGACACTTGGGCAACTCGTCACGGTTGGCGTGATAGTTTCTGGCTTTGGACTTTCAATAAAAAATATTTATTGGGACCTAGATATTTTGGTATACCCATAGAAGAATATGGGTTTTTCTTTTTTGGAGCAACTTTTACTGTTACTTTATGGGAATTGATATCTAAATGCCAATTAATACCAAGTAAACAAAACTTATTAGTATTAATAGTTATTTTTTTGTGGCTATTTGCCGCAGTTACTTTGCCTAAATTAAAAGATCCTGATTAAATATTAATTTAATTTATTTAAAAAAACTGCTCCGAGAGGGAGCGGTTTTATTTAGTAATAATTATTATATTACCTTTTGATGCTAAGAAACATCATAGCTACAATTACGAACAAACAACAAAGTACTACTTTACCAGCGATAGCTAAGATTAGAGCGCCTATTGAAAATAAAGTGGCATAAATACGATTTCTTTTATAAATGGTCACGACATTACTCCTTGAATAATTTGAAAATAACTTTAATTGATTATAATAATACTTTTTGTTTAAAAAGTCAATGCTAGCTTGCCATATTCCACGAAAAGTCATCCCACTATCTGATAATTTTATCGCGAAGTATCTTCTTGATAAGATGAAGTTTTTTTATTGCGATGTTATAATTGAAATATGCCAAAACATGAAAATATTCCTCCAATTAGAAAATCAGAAATTCCTGAACTTTTAGAAAGAGGTTTATTTATATTAAATCGTTTGGGATTGAATATTGATGATCTAAAAGATAAAAAAATATTGGATATTGGTTCAGGTGAAGCTGCTGTAGAAAATTATTTAAAAAGGGCAGGTATTAATAGTATTATTTCAATAGATAAAAAACTACCATGGATGTCACTTGATAAAAATATTAATCAAGTAAACGCTCTGGCAGAAAAGTTGCCACTTAAAGATAGTAGTATCGATCTAATTATTGCCCACGGTGGTCCGCCAACAACGAGTAATTATAAAAAATATTTTGAAAACTATAAAATACAAGATTATGAAGAAGAAAGAGTGGAATCGTATTTAAATGAATTTAGACGAGTATTAACTGAAAATGGTGAGGCGAGAATTGCCCCACCCCGTTTATGGTTTATCTATATGAAAAATTTGCACGACCTATATTCTGATAAAAATGACTTAACTCCTTCTGAAAAATTTAGTCTTGATTACCTAACAGAAAAACAATCATTGAATTATTTACAAAAAAAATACAATATTTCTCTGCACCAAAATGAAATAAATGATAAAGACGATAGATTCAATAAATACTGGGTAATGAAAAAAAGTTATCAATAAATACCTATTTTTATTTCATGCTAAGCTTGGATTGGGGTCACGCTAAGCGTGATTGCAACCTTTGATTATTTTAAATAAGAAAAAACCGATCTACTAAATCGGTTTTAAATTTGGATGACGAGGGATGCTTATTAAATATTGGTATGGTAATGGCTCAATTAAACTGGGTAAAAATATATCTGGTTTAGCTTTGGCTTGGGGATTACAATCGGGACAATAAGGACGATCAATCGTCACTGATTTAACTTCAATTCCATAATCAACTTCCATATCAACACTAACAAATAAAATTGTTGCCTTAGTATGAAGGCAACGCCAAATCACACCTACTTCTTCATCATCATCCAGACACATTTTTGCGTGTTCCTCCAAGCGATCAAAATCTGATTTTACTAGCAGCATTTATTCACCTTTCAATTTTTAAAGAAATTTCAACTTAAAATAACATTAAAATAATCCAACGTCAAGACCAAAAAAATATTGGCAATTTGATTTGACAAATTAGGATATACTTATTAAAATCCTATATTAATCAATTTCATTAACAATTATTTTACAGGAGTTAACATTGAAAACAATTACTATCTTAAGTCTTATCGGTTTGTTCATTGGATTGTTCTTATTTTTTTACGGTTGGTTTGGCCCAATCAAAAAAATTGAAAATTCAATCTGGATAGAAATTATCGGGTTTTTTCTTATTATTGCTAGCCTTTCAATCATTGTCTGATGTTCAAATTTTACACTGCTGACTACTAAAGTCGGCAGTTTTTTATTAAAAAAACATCTAAATTAAATTTAGTTGTTTTCTTGGTAGCGCCACGGGGAATTCCGCGTCCTGCCGATGGCGGTACTTGCCCTGGGTGTCAAACAATCCTACACTTACTCGGATTGTTTGTCGCTCGCTGCGTCTCCCACGTTCACGGGATCCTTGCTTGCTCGCACCCATTCGATTCCCCTCGATAACTCCAATAAAAAGAAAAGGACTTAATACAAAATTAAATCCTTTTCTCTTGGTAGCGCCACGGGGAATCGAACCCCGGTTACCAGGATGAAAACCTGGTGTCCTAACCCCTAGACGATGGCGCCATGTTTATCTTTTTTTTACAATAACCTAATTATACTAGCAAAAACTACAAATAAATCAACATCTGATTGTTTGTTTGCTTGTCAGACTTATATTTATTATAATATATATACATTTTTATTATCTAAATAACATATTTTATGTCCAAAATCAAAAATCTATTTATCAAGGCTAAAGAAGAAAATGATTTGGTTGACGAGCAAACTGAAATAAAGGCAAACGACAACCAAACTTCAAATATTTCCCAACCACAAAACGCGGAAACAACAAACGAATGGCTAGACGACGAAGATGTAGAAGGTCAATTGTCTATTGATGTTTATCAGGATAAAGACAATATTGTTGTAAAATCGACTATTGCCGGAGTGAAACCAGAAGATATTGATATTTCATTACAAAACGATCTGTTGACCGTCAAAGGGAAACGCCAAGCGGATATTACCATCAAGCAAGAAGATTATTTTTTTCAAGAGTGTTATTGGGGTTCATTTTCTCGATCGATTATTTTACCGGTAGAAGTAAAACAAGACGAAACAAAAGCCGAGCTGAAAAATGGTATCCTAACTATCGTTCTCCCCAAAGCTAAACCGATCAAAGCAGTATCTATTAAAGTAAAAGTTGATGATTGAGGCACAAGTTATCAAAATTGAAGACACACATGTAGTTCTCCAACTAGCTAATGGTGACGAAATTAATTTGGTAAAAAACTATTTACCCGACAATATCAAGGTGGGTGAAAAATTGATTATTGAAATTTCTACTTGGGAAAATTATCAAAACAAACAAAATCAAACTGCTCGAGAAGTATTAAATGAGATAATGACCCATGAATAAAAAATCCAATCCGCTGAAATTAAGAAAAAACTTTGGGTTAATATTGGCATTAACCCTTTTTAGCATTTGTCTACTGTTTGTCTGGGGTGCTGGCTTGTATTTTGATTGGCGTTATCAAAATAAAATACTACCGCGCATAACAGTTGGTGGAGTAGAAGTTGGCGGATTGACAGAACGTGAGGCAATAAAAAAAATAAACCAACAAGCCGAACAAGTGCTCTCACTAGGTTTGACTTTCTCTTACCAAAACCAAAAAATAACTGTCTACAATTCTTTACTTTCACTTGATGATCCGGATATGAACTTGGAATTGGTAGAATTTTACCCCAAAGAATCTGCTAAGCAAGCTTTGGCAATTGGCCATCGACAAAACCCTTGGCAAAATTTATGGCAGGCCGCGAAACTATTAATGATTGGTTATGATTTGCCGATTGTTTATGACTTGAATTTTCCAGAAATCAAAAACATCATCACTAGAGACATGGCTCATTTAATAACTTTTCCCAAAAATGCAAGTCTGGAAATTACTGGCAATACTTTTACTATTCAACCAGATAATGACGGTCAAACCATAGACTGGTTGCTGACGGAAAAAGAAATACGACAACAATTGTCTGATTTAGAAAATGTAAACATAGCTCTGACTATCTCTAACCAATCAGCCAAAATTGATTATTTGGAAGCAAAATCAGTTGGGCCACAAATTGCTGAAATTATTAAACAAAAACCCAAACTTACTTTACGCTGGTCAGATAAAAATTGGGAAATTGATTGGGAAAAATTATCCACTTGGTTAGTTTTTTATAAAAACAATGATTTATTAGGGCTGGCGTTGGACCAAATAAAACTAGAAGATTATTTAGAAAGTGAGATTAAAAACAATATAGATCAACCTGCTCAAAATGCTAAATTTGAAATTCAAAACGGCCGGGTAGTCGAATTTCAAGGCAGTCGGGACGGACAAATTTTAAATATCAACGAATCTATTCAAAAAATAAACAACAATTTTTTGAACAATGAGTATGATACCGAACTAATAATCAGCCCAGACAAAGCCAAAGTCGCTACTAGTGATATAAACAGTTTTGGTATTACTGAAATTATCGGCGTGGGTAAATCAAACTTTGCTGGCAGCCCCAACAACCGCCGCCACAATATCAAAGTAGGGGCTGATGCTTTAAACGGGCTACTGATCAAATCAGGCGAGGAATTTTCTTTGGTCAAGGCCTTGGGGCGGATTGATGCATCGACTGGTTATTTACCAGAACTGGTCATCAAGGGCAATCGTACTATACCAGAATATGGCGGTGGGCTTTGTCAAATTGGCACCACTACTTTTCGTGCAACTTTAGCTTCTGGTTTACCTATTTTAGAAAGACGCAATCACTCTTACCGAGTAAGATACTATGAACCTGCCGGCACTGATGCAACTATTTATGATCCCAAACCTGACTATAAATTTTTGAACGACAGCCCCAACCATGTTTTAATCCAAACCAGAATTGAGGGCGATGATTTGATTTTTGAATTTTGGGGAACTAAAGATGGTCGGCAAATTGAGCAGAGTGAACCACTTATATTTAATATCACCGCTGCCCCGCCCACCACTTATATTGAAACCACTGATCTTAAACCAGGTGAAAAAAAATGTACTGAAAGCGCGCACGCTGGTGCTGATGCTGAATTTACCTATACAGTAACCTATACTAACGGTGAGGTAAAAAAAGAAATATTCAAAAGCCATTATCGCCCCTGGGGAGCAGTTTGTCTGATAGGTGTAGAAGAAATATCTACTCCACAAACTGATGAACAAACTGCTACCAATACTGATATAATTGTTAATTGATATTGATTTATTGACTATTTTGTTTTAATTGCTAAAATAAACTAGCTTTCAAAATTAATAAACGTTTGGCGGGCCTGCCCGCCGAATCATCAATGTAGGCGGGTGTAGTTCAGTTGGCTAGAACGTTTCCTTGCCAAGGAAAAGGTCGCCGGTTCGAATCCGGTCACCCGCTCCAGTTATTTCAACCTTTCAAGATAAATTTTGGTAACGACCTGGAATCAAATAATAAACAGCAAGTATTTTTGCTGTTTTTTTATTTACTTGATTAAATATTTTTTTTTCATTAAACTATTATTGCCTACTTCAAAAACTGCCGGGATGGCGGAATTGGCAGACGCGTTGGACTTAAAATCCAATGAGAGCAATCTCGTGGGAGTTCGATTCTCCCTCCCGGCACCACCTAACTTTGCTTGCTAATAATCAGTCAGATAATTAAATTTCAAATCATGGGAAGCTAAGCTTCCCGCCAAAAAAAGTTGCGCTCCTAAGCGCGAGAAAAATTTTTGTCGATCATCAGTACACTGAAAGTAAGACAATCTAGATTTGTCCTCTCAGTCTGACCGGCAGAGACAAGAGAAACCCCCGACAAAATAACGGGGGTTTCTCTTTAGAAAATAGTTTTTTTTAATTTTTCAACTGCGTCAACTGGCAAACAAATTCTTTTTTTATTGGTGGTAAAACCTCTGACTATTTTCAACTCGCTCGTGGGTATAGACAAAAAATCAGCCAACAAATCAAGTAATTTTGTATTGGCTTGACCTTTTATGGGCGTAACAGCCAATTTTACTTTTAGAAAATCATTTTGCCAGCCAATAATCTCATTGCAACTTGATCTGGTAATTACTTTTACTGTCAAAAAATTATCTTTTTCTTTGCTCATTTAATAAACGTAATAGCCGATTATGAATCAAACCATTGGTGGCGATTATATCCGAACCAGTTAAATTCCAAGGTTGATTTTTAAAATCTGTCACCCGACCACCAGCTTCTCTTACCAATAAAGCCCCAGCAGCTACATCCCAAGAATTAGCGCCGGGAATAACAATACTGTCAGCAATACCTCTGGCTACTCTAGCAAATTCTAAAGTGGCTGCTCCCAGCTGACGAATTTCATGTCCACTCATAAACATTTTTTGGTAATAGTTAATAGCTTGACTGGGAAATTTATCTTGGCTTGTACCATAACAATAGGTATGAAAACCTCGTTTTGGATCCCTTGTACCCGATACTCTGAGGCGATGATGATTATAAAAAGCGCCTTGACCTTTAATCGCTACATAAAGTTCTGCCAGCACCGGAGCATAAATCACGCCAATAACCACCTCATTTTTATAAACCATGGCCAAAGTTGTTGAAAATAAAGGATTTTTCATAACAAAATTAGTAGTTCCATCCAAGGGGTCAACAATCCACAAATAATCTGCGGCTTTTTTTACCAAACCCGCTTCTTCTGACAAAATACTATGATCAAAAAAACTTTTTCGTAAGTGCTTAAAAATTATTTTCTCCGCTAATTTATCAGCTCTAGTCACAATTTGGTGTTTACTTTTTAAGCCAGAGTTAATTCTACCTGGACGATTATAAATCTTTTTCAATTCCAACCCAGCCTCAGCCACAGCCGATAGAGCAACCCTTTTTGCTTGTTTGATAATCTTTGAATTCATAAATTTTCCAATATTTTTAATGACAATTCACGAGTAGTGGTATCCAAAATCGCGAAAGTGGCTTTATTGAACATGCCGGCCAAAGTACCGGGGTTTGCTAGTACTGTTTGCCCAATAGTTTGTAACCAAGGTTTATGGTCATGACCATAAAAAACAAAATTATACTTACCACTAACAGCTAATTTTTTGGCTTCGTTGGGATAATGATTAATAGCAATATTTAATTCATCAATCATAAATTCTCCCTCGTCACCATAAAGTCTGACCGAGGGAAATTCTGCTACTACTTTGGGTAGAAGTTCTCGATCGGCTACATTACCAAAAATCATATGCACTGGTCCTGTGAAACTAGGTATAATAACTTTCTTCAATGTTGCCGGCGCACACAAATCACCACAAAAAATCAGAGCGGCAAAATTGTTGTCTTTGGCATAATCCAAAAATTTTTGTAAATTTACTAAATTGTCATGAGAATCAGAAAAAATTCCTACCAACATATACTGGCTATTAATCTTTACTTATTCTAACAAAAAAAAGGAGGGGTATAAACCCTTCCCGCTTTAAGCGACCAATAACAATGGTTTAATAAGTTGGTTGTGAATCTCGGCGATCAAAGCTAGTAGAGCTTTTTTATTGTAAAATATTTTTTCTTTTGGTTTAGTTTTATAAAAAACTACTTGCAAATACTCAATAACCACGATAATCAACCTGCTGTTGAAAAGCGACTCATAATTTTTGCTTTTAACCACTTCGTGAAAAAGTGCTACTTTATTTTCATATACCAACGGCACGTGTCTAAACATTTTTTTATCTCTAGTAAACAACCAAATCCGTTTATCAGGGTGGTTGGAAAACAACCAAGTAAAAATATCGGCGTCGGTTTTTTCATCAAATTGATTGACTGCCAACTGTTGGTTTAAAAAAACATTCATAGTGGACAATATTTTTTCCACTTCCAGCATGGTTTGTTTGGTAAACCAAACATTTACATCAAAAAAAGCGATGTTGATCATAACGGGCAAATAAATATTCGACTCAGTGTTACTTCTTTTAAGGTTATTGGCTGACGGCATAAACCCTCCTCTGGGATAAATGAAAAAATTGTTAAAAAACAAAAAACGGGCGCATGGGCCCGTTAGAAAAAAACTCTGACCTCCTTTCTTTGGTTTAGGCAACTTGGCATGGGGAATATTTTCTTGTCTTTATCTTAACATACTATTTTCTAGCGCGCAATTTTTTTAAACTGTGTAAATCTTTTTTTACAACTTTTTCATCTTTCCAAGGAGTTTCCAAAATAAAATTGATTTCCCTTAATTTTGGATTGCTCATCAGTGCAGCAAAACCTGATTTGCCAATTTTACCTTGACCAATATTTTCATGTCTATCTTTGTGAGAATTAAAATCTGCTTTTGAATCATTAGCGTGAACCAATACTAGACGGTCCAGCCCAATTATCCGATCGAACAATTTTAAAGTTTGACCAACACTCAGCTCGTTGCGTAAATCATACCCAGAAGCAAAAGCATGAGCTGTATCAAAACATACACCCAAACGATGATTTTTTATTTTCTGTTCTACCAAATTTATTAACCTAGCAATTTCTTCAAAACTCGCACCAATTATTTGCCCGCTACCGGCTGAAATTTCCAACAATAATCGGTTTTTCCCTGTAAAATTACGTAAAACAGCGATCAAACCATCAGCTACTAAATTTTGGGCTTGATTGATTGATACATCCTTAGCACTGCCTAAATGCGTCATAGTAGCAGTCACTCCCAAACTTTCCCCGCGCTCTAATTCTTGCCTTACTACTTCAATTGAGCCACGACGAATCTGACTGTTGGTTGATGCAAAATTTATGTAATAAGGAGTATGAATATAATATTCAGTCAAATTTAAATCTAAACAGCGTTGCTTGAACTCTTTGGCTATTTGGTTAGTTATTACTGGCGGGGTACCACCTCGGGGTGAACGAGAAAAAAATTGAAAAGTCTCACAATCTAATTTTTTGGCATTGCTGGGAGCGTTGACTAAGCCACCAGCCGCTGAAACATGAATACCAATTTTCATTTTTTTTGTCTGATTATACCTTTTAAATAATTTATAACTTTGCGATTGGTTAAGGTATGAAAAAGATAATCACGAAAATCATCACTACCTAAATTAGCTAGTATCTGGGGCTGTTGTTGATAATTCTGCTGTAAAGCTTCAAGTTCCTGATCAATTTCTTCCTTAGTTGCAGCAATTTGATTGTCAGTGGCCAATTGTTTAGCTAGTAAAGCTGTCTTGACCCGTTTTATTGCCGCTGGTCGCCAATCCTGTTTTAAAGCAGTTTGATCTTTACCTATACTTTGTAAATATTCGCTTAATTTTAATCCTTGGGCTTCTATTTTATCTTCTAATTCATGCAACATGCGATGTAATTCGTTGTCAACCAATATTTCCGGAATTTCCCCAAAAGTAGAAATATTCATCAACTCTTCCAGTAGCTTAACTTCAAAGTTTTGATCAGCTTTTTGTTGTTTATCTAGTAAAATATTGTTTTTGACCTGTTTCTTCAAATCATCAAGATTTTTATAGTCACCTAATTTAGCAGCTAAAGAATCATCCACAGGAGGTAAAATTCTTTGGTAAATAGACTTAATCTCCACCTCAAAATCAGCTTCTTTACCCGCTAAGTCAACCTTATAATCTGAAGGAAAGTTCAACTTAAAATTAAGTTTGTCACCAGTTTTTTTACCTACTAACTGTTCTTCAAAACCGGGTATAAAAACTTTATCGCCAACTACCAATGGATAATCGCGTCCCTGTCCACCTTCTATTACAATCCCTTGGACTTTAACCGTAAAATCAATTATTGCCTTATCCCCTAAATTGATAGGGTCTAGACTAATTTTTTCTTCAGCGCGCATTTTACGAACATCAGCTAACACTTCGGCTATTTCCTTATCCTCCACCTTTGCTTCTTCCGGTTTTGTTTGTAGATTGTTTACTTCCCCCACAACAACTGTGGGTAATAATGCGATGACAGCGGTATATTCAAAAACATCGCCCGGTACCATTTTTTTTATTTCAATTTTTGGCTGACCAACCACTGCTAATTTTTCTTTTTGCAAGAGATCATAATAACTTTTTTTTACTATTTCATCAGCTGCCTCTTCCAATAAAGCCATGGCACCAAATTTTTGCTCGACGATTTTTCTAGGTGCCTGTCCCGGTCGCCACCCAGGTAATGGTTGCTTTTTGCTTAAACGCTTGGCAGCTTGGTCTAAAAAATTATCTAAATATTCAGCTGACAAGGTTATGCTAATATTTTTGACGCCAGCTCCTTTATCTTCAATAATATAGTCCATGGTTTTTAAATAAATATTTAAAGTCGGGTAATATTTAGCTTACCTGATATAATATTTTTTGACAAAACCTGGCCTGTTTTATTGATTTTTTGAGTTATTTTTGTTATAATAAACATATCATTTTATTAATTTAACGCCATTTTTTGGGGTTTTTTTTATGTCAGGTCATTCCAAATGGGCAACAACCAAAAGACAAAAAGCAGTGGCTGATGCCAAAAAAGCCAATGCTTTTACCAAATTAGCCAATAGCTTAGCGGTGGCAGCCAAAGAAGGCGGAGCTGATCCGGATACAAATTTTAAACTTAAAATTGCCATTGACCGGGCCAAAGCCGCCAATATGCCAAAAAACAATATTGATCGTGCCATTGCTCGCGCAAGTGGTAAGTCAGATGATATTCAGCTAGAACAACTCACTTATGAAGGACTCGGGCCAGAAAAAATAGCTGTGATTATTGAAGCTATCACTGACAATCGCAACCGAACGGTTTCCAATCTAAAACATGCTTTCAATAAACATGGCGGCCAACTAGCCAGCAACGGTTCCTTACTATGGATGTTTGATCGGCGCGGTGTGATTGTCTGTACTTTAAAACCAGCCGCTTTAAACGAAGAACTACAACTTAAAATGATTGAGGGTGGAGCTGAAGATTGGGAACAACATCAAGAAAAATTGATTATTTATTGCCAACCTAACAATTTACAATCCCTCAATAACCACTTACAAACTCTAAATTTAAATATCATTTCTAGTGAATTGGAATATCTACCAAAAGAAACCATCCAAATAAAAGAAAAAGATAAATGGGATTCATTTCTGGCTGAATTAGAGCAAGATGACGATATACAAAATTATTACACTAATGCCGATGGCTAAAAACTTTACTATCATGGGAATTGATCCTGGTTATGGCTTGGTCGGCTATGGCTTAGTTCAAAAACAAAACGACCAACTGCTCTATCTTACTCATGGTGTAATTAAAACTAAGCCTAATTCTGACTTTACCGCTCGTCTACTTAAAATCCATTTGGAATTAAAAAAAATCATAAATCAATATCAACCACAAATTTTGGCTATTGAAAGTTTATTTTTTCACAATAACGCCAAAACTGCTTTGCAAGTAGGTGAAGCTAGAGGGGTTATCATCCTTACTGCCAGTCAAGCAAATTTATCAGTCTATAATATTACTCCTTTGCAGGTCAAACAAGCTCTGGTCGGTCACGGTCGAGCAGAAAAAAAGCAAATCCAGAAAATGGTGCAGCTGGTTTTTAAACTACCAAAACTACCACAACCAGACGACGCGGCTGATGCTTTGGCAGTCGCTTATTGCGGAGCCCAATCATTAACCACCTGGCAATTAAATGAAAAGTTATAAATCCAAACTAAAAATCATCTCCGTTTGTAGTGAAGTTGACCCTTTTGCCAAAACTGGTGGTATGGCTGACGTGGCAAAATCACTCCCTAAAGCCTTAAAAAAACAAGGACATTTACTTCGTTTGTTTATGCCTTTTTATGCTCAGCTTAATCCCTCGGAACACAAATTAAAATTGGTAGCAGACAAAATTAATTTAGACCTAGATGAAAGTAAAAGTGTCAATTTTTCCATTTGGCAGGGCTGGTTAGAAGATGGGCTACCTATATATTTCATTTACGAACCAGAATTTTTATCTAAAACCTACGATGATAGAGTTAAAGATAACACTATCTATTTTGGTGTTCCTGATAATTTACGTTTTTTAATTTTTGATTTGGCGGTTATAGAAAGTATTAAAATATTGGATATTAAACCTGATATTATTCAGTGTCACGACTGGCAAACAGGGCTCATACCTTATTTTTTAAAAAAACGTTTTGCTTCAGAAGAAAGGTTTGATGGAACTGCGACCATTTTTACTATTCACAATCTAACCTATCAGCTAGGTACTAACTGGTGGGAAATACCATCAGAAAAACGTGATGACGAAAGACAAGAACTTCCCTTATTTCAAGATACTGTCTCATGGCAAAAAATAAATTTTGCCAAACGGGGTATCGCCAATGCCGATTCTATCAATACTGTTTCAGAAAAATATGCAGAGGAAATTATGACCAAAAAATTTGGCAATGGCCTGCATGGTATTTTAAAACAAAAAAAACATCGGGTGTTTGGTATAGTCAATGGGATTGATTATGCTGACTGGAATCCTTCCACTGATCCGGGTTTAGTTGCTAAATACGATTTTGACTCGCTAGTCAATAAAACAAAAAATAAATTACACTTACAAGAATTGTTCGGCCTACCTAAAGATCCCAAAGTACCTTTGGTTGGCTGGACTTCACGACTGACAGAACAAAAAGGTATTGAACTAATTATTGAAATCATTGAACCGTTATTGAGAATGGATATTCAAATGGTAATTTTGGGTGAAGGAGCAAAAAAATATACAGATTTTTTTCAAAAAATCAGTCGCCAACATCCAAAAAAAATTGCTGCTATTTTAGATTTTGACAATCAAAAAGAAACTATGGTGCTGGCTGGGGCAGACATCTTTCTACTACCCTCTCGCTTTGAACCGTGTGGACTGGCTCAGCTGAAAAGCTTGCGTTATGGAGCTATTCCAGTAGTACACGCAGTAGGTGGGTTGGTAGACACCATTTCTGATTACAATCCCAAAACCGGCCGAGGTAATGGTTTTGTTTTTAAAAAATATGATTCGCGCGACCTGTTAATTGCTATCACCCGTGCTATTGTCAATCACCGTCACCGGGAAAGCTGGTTAAAACTAGTCAGGCAAGCCATGCAACAGTCGTTTTCCTGGGAAATTCCAGCCCAAAAATATACTATGCTTTTCCGTCGAGCTTTAAGAAATAAATAAAATTTTTTTATGTATTTTTGGGTAAATTTTTTACACTTTTATTTACCACCTACTACTGAAAAACAACAACTAGACGAAGCCGTGCAAAAAAGCTATGAGTGGATTTTATTGATGGCAGAAAAATATCCCGATTGGCATTTTACTCTAAACATAACCGGTTGCCTAACAGAAGCTCTACATAAATATGGTTATAAAAAAATAGTTGATCGTTTTTATGCTCTCATACAACGCGGTCAATTGGAATTAGTTGATTCTTTATCACACCACCCTATTGCTCCTTTGATTGAGACAAATATTATTCAGAGACAAATAGAACAACAGCAAAAAATAAATGAAAATTTTTATGCAACTAAGCGCATGGGCTTTTTCCTACCAGAAATGGCTTACAACGAAAATGTTGGCAGATTGCTTGCTAAACAGAATTATGATTGGTTGATTTTAGATGAAATAAATTTCAAAGGTAAACTAAACAAAGTTGATTGGCAAAAAGCATATATTTTAAAAAATAGTAATTTAAAAATTATTTTTCGCTCACGCGCATGGTCACTTGATTATCCACCCAGAAAAATTGCCAAGACTTTAGCTAAACACGACTTACCAAAATATATAATCACCGCCACTGATGCTGAATTATACGGATTGCGCTTCAATGATTTTGAAGGTTGGCTAGGTCGAATCTTGGAAAACCCTAAAATTAAAACTCTTACGGTCAGTCAGTACCTTCAGAAGCTGGCAACTTATAAATATATAAAACCACGAGCTGCTAATTGGGAAAGTCTAGAATTAGAATTAAAAAATAAATTCAATTTTAGTCTGTGGCACGGTCAAAAAAATAAAATTCATAATCTACTTTGGCAATTAGCAAATTTGGCAACTTTAGAAATAAAAAAACATCCTAACGATGTAAATTTTGACTGGGCTGTTAAACATTTAGACAATGGCTTGGCTAGTTGTACTTTTTGGTGGGCATCAAATAGAGATTTTAAACTGTTTGGCGCCCCAGCTTGGCACCCTGAAGAAGTAGAAAAGGGGGCATTAGAATTAATTAAAACTATCCGAACTCTCCAAACTAATAAAAGCACAAAATTAAAAGCAGAAAAAATTTACCACCAATTAAAATACTTATTGTGGACAACTCACTGGCAAAAATATGGTCAATAAATTTTCTTCTCAAATAATAAACTCGACCCTCCAAACAGTATTGATTAAGTATAATTTAAAACCTGGCTACCTAATGAGCACCAGTGGGGAATTTTTGGTTATGACCCTTAATCGCGGTCAGCAAAAATTTATTATCAAAATAATATTAAATAAATCAGTAGCCGCCCAAAAAAAATTCAAAAATGAAGTTGCTATTTTAAAATTTTTACAAAATGTAAAAATTAGAGGTTTACTTACTCCTAAAATTTATATCGCCAACACCAAAGTTTCTCCAAGCTATCTAATTTACAATTATATCAATGGTTATCCGTTAAATGATTTTTATATAAGTATTGGCCAACGTCTGACCGAGAAATTTTTAGCAACTGATTTTATAAAAATACTAAATAATTTACAAAAAATAAAAATCCCCAAAAAAATTTCTTTACAAAAAAATTATCCCGCTGCCAATTTAAAAATGTTTAATACCAATTTACCTTATCTAAAAAAATATTTTAACCAAATATTCATTAAAAAAATTTATAGTTTACTTAGATTAAGAAAAAAATTTTTAAACAGTCAACCTTTAAAATTGACTCACGGGGACATTAATCCCAAAAACCTAGTGTTAGATCAAAAAAATTTAGCTATAATCGATTGGTCAGAAGTTCATTTAAATAATCCTTTATTTGATTTGAGTAATTTGTATTTATTTGCTTGGAATAGACCAAATATTAGAGAGGTAATTAGACAATTTATTCTCAATGAATGTTTACACCTAACTAATCCTTATCACTTATTCTTATTGAACCGATTAATTCTACTGCCACGAAATATTCGGATTATGGAAAATTCTTTGTCTGGTCTGGCTTTAGACAAAAAAAATAAAAAAATCTTGCCAATCACAGAAAAAAAATTAAAAAAGGTTGCCAACTTAGCCATTCAAAATTATTTAGCTGAAATTAATTGGTTGGTTGAATATCTAGAACTATGGCAAAAACCAAAGTCAATCGCTAAAACAATCGAAAAACTTTATCATTTGCCCACGGCTATCGAGTTTATGTTTTCACACCAAAAAAAAATGGGCTTGGGTAATGACTGGCAACTTAAAAAAATAACTACTCATCGTCTTACAGTTCGACGTGGTGATCAAAAATTTATTGCTGAATTTACTTTTCAAAAAAGGAAAAAAATAAAAACAATAATGGGTAAAATACGCATGGAAAGAAACGACGACTTAGCTAGACAGTCATACCAAATAATAAAAACTATTTGGGAAATACCTGCTGGAAAAAAACTGATCAGTCGTCCTTTGTATTATTTTTCAAAGGACCATTTGTACGTTTATGAAAAAACCTTAGGCCAGTCTTTGACCAATTTTATTGAGATTAAAACCAATCAAAACCAACTTTCCTTGTCACCACTAATAAAAAAATCTGCCAAGATTATGTCGCGTTTACACCAACTTCCCATAAATCATTTTGCCAAAGTAAAATTTTATAATAACTATGATTTAAATCAACAACTTTATTGGCTCGAAAAAAATATTAAAAAAAATAAAAAATTTTTTTCCTCAAAAAATATCAATTTTTTAAATAATCTAAAAAAATTACATGAAGACATCTCCCAACAAAGAGCCAATAAACGATCCTTTATTCACGGTGATTACCAACTACAAAATCTTATCTTAGATCACCTGCGTCTGCGTCTAATAGACTTTGATAACGCTGAAATAAATGATCCGTTAATTGACGTGGGAAATTTTCTCAATCAAATAAACTATAAAAATTTGCTTTATAAAAATTCTCACTACCTACGTACCCTTTTTTTAAAAACTTATCTAGATTTAACCAAACAAAAACTTGATGATGTTTTAATTCTTTGTATAAATTTTTATATAATTATGGGAACGGTCAAAAATATAAATTTAAACTTTTTGGAAAATAAACCTGACTTAGTGACTTATGATATAAAAAAAATCCAATATTTATATCGTCATTTAAAGATTAATCCTTTGGATAATTTACGAAACGTAAAAATAATATTGACCAAATCTCTAAAAAATTAATCTTAAAGAATGGTAAAAAACTTAGCCTGGTTAAAAAATTTTCTTTTAAGAAAAAAATTATTAAAAAATTACAAAATCAATCCCTTGGCAGTTGGTAATAATTACTACGTTTTTACTGCCTGTCGACAAAATAAAAAATATACCATTAGAGTCGGGAAATCAACTGCTCCGAAAATAAATTTAACTCGTCAATTTGTTTTTTTGAGTTATTTACAAAATAAAAATATAAATTTTGCACCGGCGCCGCTTTATTTTAATAAAAAATACAATTTATTTATCTGCCAATTTATCACTGGAAAAAATTTGGTTCAAAAAAAAATAAATAAAAAAATTTTATACCAACTGGCGACAAAATTGGCAACCCTTCATCGGCTGACTTATCAAGATTTTAAAAATTTTTGTCTTTCAAATACGTTACCAGTTTTTCAATCAGAAAAACCCTGGGAAAATATAAATATTTACGGTTGGAAAAGATTTAGATATATTAAACTTCACTGTCCAGAAAAAAATTTTGTAAAATGGATTGAACCAAAACTAGAAAAAAGTAGCGAAGAGATTAAAAAAATTCCTTTAAATAAATATTCTGTTATTTTAGATCATGGTGATATTAGCCGGGCCAATATTTTGCTTTACAAAAATAAAATGACTTTTATTGATTGGGCCAATGTGCGCTTCTTATATAGTCTTGACCACAAATTAACTTATTTGTTTGAACATGCCTTTTTTTCACCTACTGAACAAAAACAGTTTCTCGATTGTTATCTCAATTTACTTCCTTTTATAAAACCAACTAAGTTGGAAATGCTAATTAAAAAAGAGAGGGCGGCATTAAGAATAAGGGATGTTATTTGGAGCACTTACATGTATACTAAAAGTGTTATCAATAAATCGCCTGACTTTAAAAAATACAAAAAAATGACCTTAAGTAGAATTAAAAATTATGAAAAAAACCTCTAAAAAAAATGTTATTATTACTGGTTCGGAAGGTTTAATTGGTAAAATTTTATGCCAAGGGTTAGTAAATTATAATCTCTATAAACTAGATAAAATTAAAAAAAACGGATCAAACTATTATCAAACTGATATCGCCAATAAACAGCAGTTATTGAAAGCTATCGAAAAAATAAAAACAAAAATTAATTGTATAGTCCACCTGGCAGCTGCAAGTGGAATTTATTCATCTTGGCAACAAATTCTAAAGAGCAATATAATTGGAACAAATAATATTTATGAAATCGCTAAAGAAAAAGATATAAAAAAAATAGTTTTCTTTAGTACCAATCATATTACTGGCGGATATGAAGGTAACCCTCGTTCCTTACATCTAAAAAAGAAAAAAAACTTAATTACCACAAAACACGCGATGCGCCCTGACAGTTATTATGCGGTGAGTAAAATTTTTGGTGAAGCTTTGGCGCGTATGTATTATGAACAATATCAAATTTCTACTATTTGTTTGAGAATTGGAAATGTTATTACAAATGATGATCCGCGTGATTATTCTCGTTCGGAAAGCATCTGGCTTAGCCACCGCGATTTAATTTGTTTAACTGACCGAGCTATTAAGGCAGCTGTGGGATTTGGAATATATTATGGTATTTCCAATAATACCAAAAAAATTTGGGAGATTAATAATACTATCAAAGAACTAGGTTATAAACCAAAAGACAATGCGAGTAAAAAAATTAACTATCTAAATAAACATGAGCAATAAAAAAATTAAAATTCTCTTAACCGCAGCTGAATGTACGCCGTTTGCTAAGGTTGGGGGTTTAGCTGATGTGATTGGGTCACTACCCAAAGAAATATATAAACGAAGGTATAAAATTGATGTTATTCTCCCTTTATATGGAAATATTGATACAAAATTTTTTGCTATTCATAATAATCATAAATATTTTTTTATAAATTTTTCTAACCAAAAAGAAAAAATTGAAATTTTTACCTCTTATTTACCAAAAAGCAAAGTGCGAATATTATTTTTAAAAAACAATAAATTTTTATCAACCAATGAAGTATATATCAACACCAGTGGTACAGAAAATCAAAAAAGGTTTACTTTTTTTTCACTAGCAGTAAAAGAATTTATTAAGCAATTAAAAAATAAAAATATAATTTTACATTGCCACGATTGGCACACGGGTTTACTTCCTTACTTAATAAAAAACGACCGAGAGACTAGATCAATCAAAACTATATTTACCATTCACAATATCGCCAATCAAGGAATCTGGGATACAAGAGATGCACAAAAATTTGGCCTTGACTTTGCCAATCGGTTTGAAGAAAAAATAAATTTTATGGAAATAGGTATAACTTTTGCTGATCATGTTACCACTGTCAGCCAAACCTATGCCAAAGAAATTATGACCAAAAAATTTGGTTATAATCTAGCGCCATTACTGCGACGACAACGACAAAAAGTAAGTGGCGTCTTAAATGGTATTGATACGGATGAATTTAATCCTCAAACTGATCGTTTGATTTACAAAAATTTTAATGCCACCTACCTAAACAACAAAACTTTCAATAAGTTAAAACTTCAACAAGACTTTGGCTGGAAAAAAAATACTAAAACACCTTTACTAGGTGTGATATCACGTTTGTTTGAACAAAAAGGATTAGATTGGTTGGCTCAAATTATGCCAAAAATCGCTCAACACAATATACAGCTTGTAGTTTTGGGAACTGGCGATAGACAATTGGAAAAAACTTTTAAACAATTGGAAAAAATATATCCAAATAAACTCCGTGCAATTATAGATTTTCAACCAATATTAGCACAAAAAATATATGCGGCTAGTGATATATTTTTAGTTCCTTCCCGTTTTGAACCGTGCGGATTAACTCAAATGATAGCCATGCGCTATGGCACTGTGCCAATTGTCAGATCGACCGGAGGTTTAAAAGATACAGTAAAACAATACCAAAAAAACAAAAATAAAATTACTGGTACGGGTTTTGTTTTTAAACAAGAAAAACCCCAAGCTTTATACCTAGCAATTGTCAAAGCTCTAAAAGTGTACAATAATAAAAATAACTGGGGCAGTTTACAAAAAAACTGTATGCGGCAAGATTTTTCCTGGAAAAAGTCTGCCCAAGAATACATTGCTCTCTATAAACAACTAATAAAAGAATAGTCTGCCATGCCAATTGTTTACGATCATAAAACTCAAATTAGAAAAGATTATTTTTTAGATCGCTATGTCATCATTACCCCGGCTCGTACTAAACGTCCACGCGATATTACCGAAACTTCACACCGCGAACCGGGTCAAGCTTGCGTATTGTGTCCTAATACGTTAGAAAAAAATCTAATAACCGATCGTCTAGGCGGCAAAAAAAACTGGCAAGTTATTTCTATACTAAATAAATTTCCTGCCGTGGCTCTTTCCAATCCTCAAGCTTATGGTCAACAAGAAGTAGTGGTGGAAACGCCTATTCACGGCCGTGAACTGGGTGACATGAGTCACCAGGAAATTCTAAAAATTCTTGAAATGTATCGTCGTCGCACAAAAAAATTAAGCTCTCTTAAAGACGTTGATTATATTTTAATATTCAAAAATATGGGTGGGCCGGCTGGTGCTTCTTTGTTGCATGCCCACTCACAAATCTTTGCCAGCAAAAAAACTCCACCCGACGTTTTTCATGAACTAGATAAAGCCCAAGAATACAAAATAAGACACGGACGAAGTGTTTATGAAGATATTATTAAAAAAGAACAAAAATCTCCTCGCTTTGTTTGGAGCGACAAAAATGTTTTGGTATTTTGTCCTTTTGCCTCCTTATATCACTACGAAGCTTGGATTTTTCCTTTTAAACGACGAGATAATATTACCGAGTTAACTAAAAGTGAACTTGGGTCTTTAGCCAAAGCTTTGAAACTAATTTTGGGTAGGCTTAATAAATTCAACATCCCTTATAATTTTTTTATGCATCAATCAATCCCTGATCAAGGGCAACACTTTTATATAAAAATCCAACCTCGCGAATCAATCTGGGCAGGACTAGAGCTAGGTGCCGGGTTAGTAATCAATTCTATTTCCCCCGAAGCAGCCGCCCGCTTTTACAAGAAAAAATAATACCGGACTGATATAAAAAACCTCTCTGTTTAGAGAGGTTTGTTTTTTTCAGCCAAAATCTTGAAGCTGTAGTTTATTATGCAGGAAATATTTAGAACTAAAGTTACTAAAATAAGTATGGTGTTTATTTGTTGGTCAAATTCAAATAATCGACTGGGGTTGTTTTCACTTGTAGTATAATAAAAACCTATTAATACCAATAAAGCAATTAAAGAAATTCGACCAAGGTGGTCAGAGGCAGGCAGATAATCTACGTATAAATGAGATAAGCATGCACCCACGGTGAGGATTGAAAAATAAGCAATTACCCACCAAAAAGCATAGGTTGGTACATAGTCATGGTAAGAAAATATAATTAAAGTACTGAAAAAAATCAACTTGTCTCTGATAGTATCTAAGAGTCGTCTGCTATAATTTTCTTCATCCAAAAGAACTGCTAACCCACCATCTAACAAATCAACCAATACCGACAGGGTTGACCACAAATAAAAATCAAATTTACCAACGGTTTTTAAAACCAGTGGCCAAAGTAAAAACCCTAACAGGGTAATAGCCGTGGAAATATTCCAGGGCAACTTTCTTATTTCGCCAATCAAGCTCATTTCGCCTCCGTAATCTGTTTTAAAGAACTATTAATTAATCAAAAATTATAACAAAAATTAGTTATTTGTCAAGTGATTACGAGAGTGTGCAATAATAAATACACCAGCACCAATCATGTCCATCAATAAATCACCCATAGTATCTTTGATACTAAGTTGTAAAAAATTTAGATGGAAAAAGGTAGAAATCGTTTGGTCCCAAACAAATTCCCCCAACTCCCAAACCACACCAAAAAAACATAAGACACAAAATACAAAAAAATACCTTGCCAGGCGCTGAGAGATGAGATGTCCTAAAATATCATAAATAATATAGCTTAAAAGCGCCCCCGTGCCAACATGCATGATAATGTCATAATTGGGGAAAATTTGATACAAAAAAATTACGCCCAGTAGATGAAACCAGGCGATACCTACTAAAATATAATAATGTTTTGTTTTTATTTTCATTTAATTTTGACAAAGGTTTTTTTACCAATCTGAATTAAATCGTTGGTTTTAAACTCCACTAGATCATAAAGGTTGGTTATTTTCTCGCCATTTAACTTAACTGCCCCTTGTGACAACAATCGCCTGGCTTCACTTTTTGACGGACAAAGTTTATTGTCTGTCAAAAAATCAGGCCAGTTGTATTTCTTGTTTTTTAAAACTATCTCAGGTACGTCTAGGGGTATTTGTTTATGGGAAAAAACACTAATAAAATTTTTTGCTGCACTTTCGGCTTTAGATTCACTATGGTACATGGTCACTACTGCTTTGGCTAATTCTATTTTTAAATCTCTGGGGTTGCGTCCACTGGACAATTCTGTTTTAACTCGTTTCAAGTCCGTTTGTTTATACCTAGCAACTAATTCAAAATAAGACAACAACAATTCATCTGGAATAGACATAATTTTACCAAACTGTTCAGCTGCCGGGTCAGCTAAACCAATACTATTGCCTAAAGACTGACTCATTTTCATCTTGCCATCAGTACCTAATAATAACGGTACGGCTACAATATCCTGTGGCGCCTGGTTGTTATCTGTCTGTAAATTTCTAGCTTGCAATTCATTGAATTTTTGGTCTAAACCAATTACCGTAACGTCGCTTTTTAGTTCCACCGAGTCCCAACCCTGTAGCATAGGATACACCGGTTCATGATAATATATTTCTTTATTTTGTGCTTGCCGTTTTTGAAACATATCTCTTTCCAACATCCTAGCTACAGTAAACTTGGATAAAAGTTTCAAACCTTGCTCAAAACTCCACTTATCATACCAATTACTGTTATCACGGATTTCTACTTTGCTGATATCTAAAATTTTTCCCAATTGTTGTAAATAATTTTTAGCAAGCCCCAATACTTCTTTTTTAGCACGCAAATCACGAGCTTTTTCTTTGTCAGCCGGATCACCAAAACGACCAGTGAATCCGCCAATCAAAAAAATGACCTGGTGCCCTAACTCCTGAAATTCTCGCAACTTGTGATAAACTACGCCATAACCTAAATGTAAATCTTTTGTCGTCGGGTCAACGCCGTGTTTAACGCGTAATTTTTTACCGGATAACAATTTCTTTTTTAAATCATTCTTAACCACTACCTCAGCTACGCCGGTTGTCAAGAGTTCGTCTATTCTTTTTTCGTCGGTTATAATTTTAATCATATTGAGTGCTTTTTTATTATATCTAAATATTGATATAATAAAAAGAGGTTTATGAAAAACACCAACAAACACAACTTATACTCCCCTAAAAACTGGCAACAAAGAAAAAAGGGTATTTCGCGAAGAGAAAATTGGCGCCAACTTCCGGCTTTTTTTAGGCGCAAAAAGTTTTGGCGCTGGTTGGGTTTACTTTTAGTTGGGGCGATTGCCACTGGGGCTGTCGCTTCAGTAGTGGTTTTTGCTTGGGTTTCCCGGAATTTACCTGAACCAGGAAAACTACAACAGAGATTACTTCCGGAAAGCACCAAAATTTACGATCGTACTGGTGAAAACATTCTTTATGAAATACACGGCGACCAAAAAAGAACCTTGATTAAATTAGCTGACATTCCCGCTAATACTGTCAATGCTTTTATTGCTCTGGAAGATAAAAATTTTTTTGAACACAAGGGTTTATCTATAAAACACATTATTAAAGCGGTTGCCCTTTATGGTTTTAAAAAAGTTGGTCTATACAATGGTTTAGTACCCGGTGGTTCAACTCTTACTCAACAATTTGTTAAAAATTCTATTTTAACAAATGAAAAAACCGCCATTAGAAAAATGAAAGAGTGGATTTTATCTTATCAGATAGAAAAAAAATATAGCAAAGAAGAAATTCTGGAAATGTATTTTAATGAAATTCCTTTTGGTTCCACAGCTTATGGGATTGAATCGGCCGCCCAAACTTATTTTGGCAAATCTGTCAAAGAACTAAATTTGTCAGAAAGTGCTATCTTGGCAGCCATGATTCAGGCCCCCACTTATTATTCCCCTTACGGCAATCATGTGGATGAGCTACTGGCTAGACAAAAATTTGTTTTGCAAGAAATGCTGGACATGAAATTTATCACGCCAGAAGAAGCGACTACCGCTGAAGAAACAAAGGTAGAATTTAAAAGATCACTGGGTAACATTACTGCTCCCCACTTTGTCTTATATGTTAAAGAACTGTTGACACAAAAGTTTGGCGAACGTTTAGTGGAACAAGGTGGCTTAAAAGTTTATACTACCTTGGATTTATACAAACAAAACATAGCTGAAGAAGTCATCAAAGAACAAGCCGAAAAAAATGCCACTAGTTGGAATGCCCAAAACGCTGCTCTGGTCTCAATTGATCCAAAAAACGGTGAGGTACTAGCTATGGTTGGTTCTAAAAATTTTTATGATGAATCTATTGATGGTCAGGTCAATGTGACGTTGCGTCCACGCCAACCAGGCTCATCTTTTAAGCCTATTGTTTATACTGCTGCCTGGGAAAAGGGTTATGTGCCAGAAACCGTTCTCTATGATGTTATTACCAAATTTAAAACCGACATGGGTAAAGACTATGAACCAAAAAATTATGACA
Organism: uncultured Gammaproteobacteria bacterium; assembly: GCA_964620905.1. Classification (GTDB taxonomy): domain Bacteria; phylum Patescibacteriota; class Patescibacteriia; order S139-126; family S139-126; genus CAZUKA01. Next base: position 687,067 of record CAZUKA010000001.1, read on the forward strand.
GTAAAGAACACGGGCCGGTATCACTTCGACAAGCTTTACAGGGATCTTTGAACATTCCTGCTGTTAAAACTTTATACCTAGTGGGTGTTCAATCCGCATTAGACCTAGCAGAAAAAATGGGGTATACCACTTTTGCCAATCGCTCTCGTTTTGGTTTGTCTTTAGTTCTGGGTGGAGGTGAAGTAAAACTACTTGAACACACCGCTGCTTTTGGAGCGCTAGCACGGGAAGGAAAAAAAGCTGAAACTGTCACTATCCTAAAAATTCTTGATAAAGACGGCCAGGTTCTGTTTGCTCACGAGCCAACCGAACCACAACAGGTAGTTGAGCAAAAAGCAGCCCGGATTACCAATTATGTTTTAGCTGACGATGAGGCGCGATCTTTTATTTTCGGTCGCGGTAGTCTACTAACTTTACCTGATCGACCAGTAGCCGCCAAAACTGGCACAACCAATGATTATCGCGATGCTTGGACGGTTGGTTATACCCCCTCTCTAGTTACCGGGGTTTGGGTTGGAAATAATGATTTTTCAGAAATGAAGCGCGGTGCCGATGGTTCGATTGTTGCTGCTCCAATTTGGCACAATTTTATGAAACGCGTATTACAAAATACGCCTGTTGAAAGTTTCAATCAACTAACATATGACCTTCCTTCAAAACCTATGCTCAATGGCACAACTGGAGCGGAATCGAAAGTGGTTGTTGATTCGCTGAGTGGTCTGTTGGCAACCGAATTTACCCCTGAACATTTGCGGGTTGAAAAAATTTTTCGGGAGGTTCATAATATTCTCTTTTTTGTAGATAAAAATAATCCTTTAGGTCCAATACCGGGTAAAAATTCAGTAGATCCACAATTTGAATCTTGGGAGGAGGCGGTGTTACGCTGGGCTAAAGCAAACAACATAACCACAGCTGAACTACCCCCAACTGAATTTGATAACCTACACACTTTAGAAAATAAGCCGATCTTAGATTTATTGGAGCCCTGGCCCGAACAAAATGTTGATACTAACTTTGTGGTGCGTATTTTTTGGCAGACTAAACAACCCCTAAAAAAGATCGAGGTTTTTATTGATGATCAATTACAAAAAACCGCTACCAATATAGTAACGGCCAATTGGCAAACCTCTGTCTCACTACCAAATAATAGCTCTAGCAATGAACATTACTTGAAAGTGATTGTTTATGATATTTACGACAACTCAAATTTAGCTTGGGTAAAAATATACCAACAATAAAATAATTTAATGGGCCCCGTGTGTTTTTTGGTCTGAAGCTAGTATTTTGTAGTAATTTGGGGGTTGATTAATCTTTTTATTGTTTTATCGGCATGATGATATATAAATAATCATCTTTTTTTTCTGGAAGTATCATTCCGGGAAGACCCGGGTTGTTTATTTTGAATATAATTTCTTCTTCACTCAAAGCCCCTAATACATCCAATAAATAATGGTAGTTGAAAATTATTTGATTATTTTCGCCAGTAATTTTTGCTTCCACTGTGGTCTTGCTTTCACCCAACTGATCATTTAAAGCCTTAATATCTATTTGGTTGTCGTGAAAATAAAGATAAACATCGTTTATTCCTTGGCGACAAAACAAACTGGTGGCTTTTATGCTTTGTTGAAACTGACTTTTATTTACCAGTGCGTCGGTCTTACTTTCGGTGGGTATGATTTGTTTGTAGTCCGGGTATTCTCCTTCGGTGATACGAGAAATCATTGTGGTTGAATCGGTAACAAAACTTATTTGGTTGTCATTAAGATGCATTTTAATTTCTTGTCCTTTTTCTGTCTCCAACAACAAGCGATTTAATTCTTGCAAAGTAAAGGTGGGTATGATTATTTTTTTACTAAACTCGTCCGTGGTGGACGTATTTAATTTTTTTTCTGCCAGTCGATAGCTGTCGGTTGCTGCTAACACGGCCTGTTTTTTATTAAAATCAAACAATACGCCGCTTATTTCTGGCCGCGTGCTGTCATAAGCAGTAGCAAATAAAACTAAATTTAATGCGTTTTTAAGTTCTTCGACATTAAAGACAACTGTGTTTTTTTTATCTATTTCTGGAATCAAAGGGAATTCTGAATAATCAGAGCCTTTTAAAATAGTGTGGGCGTTATCACACACTATTTCCAGGTTGTTTTTACTGGCGCTGATTTCGATTTTATCGGTTTTTATATTTTGAATATAATCATTAAAAAGTCGGGCTGGTACGGCAAGCGAGCCCTCTTCCTCTACTTTTCCTCGCACTACACTTTTGATACCAATTTCTAAGTTGGTGGTAGATAAAATCATCCCTCCACCTTTTATTTCCACTAAAACGTTGTTTAGAATAGGCAGGTTTTGATTTTTTCCGGCTAAATGAGCGACTTGCGATAAACCTTTTTTCAAATTGTCTTGCTTACAAATAAATTTCATATATTTTTAATAAGTAGTATTAATAAGGGTTGTGTAAGGGGTGGAAAACTTTTTTTTCATTTTAAATATAAGCGAAAAAAATTTTATTTTTTTTAAAAACTATGTATAAAAAGAGCAAAAACTATTGACACAAAAAGTAAAAAATTTTTTTCTTGTTTTTATCAACCAGATATTAAGAAGAAAACTTTTAATATAAGATAATTTATAAACAACTTATAAATAAATTAATCGCTGTTATAAAGTTTTTGTTTTATCATTTCAATGTCGCGAGAAATTTTTTCGTCATTCTCAATCTCCCTGCTTATTTTATTACAAGCATGCATGGCGGTAGTATGGTCGCGACCACCCAACTCTTGTCCAATATTAGGATAGGAAGCATTCAATTCCTCCCGCATTAGAAACATTACAATTTGTCGGGGGACAACCAGTTCTTTTTTGCGGCTATTTCCAACCAAACCTTCATTTTCAATATCAAAGTACTCGGCCACGGTATTAATAATTTTTTTCGGAGTAATATGCCCCCTCTTAGCACTAGCCGAAAGCGAAACAACAATAGACTTTACACTTTCCTCAGTCGGAGGGGTGTTGTTTAGTTGATGAAAAGCAATAATTTTATTCAAAATTCCTTCCAATTCGCGAACATTATTTTGTACAGTGGTTGCTATAATTCTTACAATATTGTCGGACAAAGAAAGGTTTTTTTCTTTCATTTTTGAAATAATAATAGCCATTCTGGTTTCTAGATCCGGAGCGTTTACATCTACGATCATACCCCATTCAAAACGGGAAATTAATCTTTGTTCAAGCGCTGGGATGGCTTTGGGTGGACGGTCGGAAGAGATAATAATTTGTTTATTTTCTTGGTGTAAAGCATTGAAAGTATGAAAAAATTCTTCTTGAGTCTGTTCTTTACCGGCTAAAAATTGGATATCATCAACCAATAAAACATCAATCGAACGATATTTTTCTTTAAATTTTTTTGCTTCACCTTGTTGTACAAGTTGAATAAAATCATTGGTAAATTTTTCACTAGTAACATAAAGAACCTTTTTTTGTGGCGAGGTTTCTAAAATATAATTTCCCACAGCTTGCATTAAGTGAGTTTTTCCTAAACCAACACCACCATAAATAAAAAGCGGGTTATAAACCTCACCTGGTTTTTTGGCTACAGCCAAACAAGCGGCGTGAGCCAGCTCGTTTCCCTTGCCCACCACAAAGCTTTGGAAAGTATATTTTGGATTTAAGCCGACTTTATTGTTGGTGTTTTGCTGGCTTGTAACCTTGGTTTCCGAATGGTTAAATTGAATAGTTGGTTGATTAGCTGGTTGAACAGGTTTTTCTTTTGTTTCTACGACGTAGTTAACACGTGAATAATTTTTGTCAGTGACATTTTTTAAAGCATCAGTGATATATTTGTGATATTTTTTTTCTAACCAAGCTTTGGTAAATGCGTTAGGAACAGCCACCACTATCTCTTGCTCCTCAATTTGTAAGATAAAAGTATTTTTAAACCAGGTAGTGAAATTGGCCTTGCTTAAATTTAGTTCCAGTTCACCTAAGATTGCTTCCCAAAGTTGTTTGGCGTCCATATTTATTTTTGATTAGATTGAGTAATATAATAACGCTTCACATTATAACATTAAAAATAGTTTTTCTAAACCATCAGACAGATATAAATAGGTGATAAAGTGTTGAAAAGATGTGAAAAGAAAAAGTGGTTGCAATATTACTTACCCACAATTAAAATTTTTCACTTTGACCGAAAGATTAGTTCTTGCTATATTTATTTTATTAATAAATAAAACTATGCCCAAAAGGACATACCAACCCAAAAAAAGAAAAAGAAAAAAAACCCACGGTTTTAGAAGGAGAAATTCAACCGCTAAAGGACGAAAGGTATTAAAAAGGAGAAGAGCAAAAGGAAGAAAAAAATTGACAGTCTAAGATTTATGCTGGCGAGCCAATATCGTCTGAGGAAAAAGAATGATTTTGCCAAAGTAGCTAAATACGGCAGAAAGAAACACTCGGCTTTTTTTATTTGTTATGAATATCGTAGCAACCAACAGCAAAAACTTCCTCGTTTTGGTATTGTAATTTCCCAAAAAATTTCAAAGAAAGCTACCATTAGAAATAAATTAAGGCGTTGGATAAAAAGTGATTTATATAAGAAAACGAAGCTATTGTTGCCACACGACTATATGATATTGGTTAAAAAAGAAGCTGTTCTTAAAACACACGCAGAATTAACTATGGACTTAAATAGGTTATGCTCAAAAAAATAATAAAAATTCCAGGACAAGTGGCAATTTTGCTGATTAAACTTTACCAAAAAACACTTTCTTTAGATCACGGACCATTGCGTTTCTTTTATCAACGTGGTGCTTGTCGTTTTTATCCTACCTGTTCACAGTATGCAGTAGAATCAATCAGTAAAAACGGCCTAGTTATAGGTGGTTGGCAAACACTTAACAGGTTGCGACGCTGTCACCCATTTAGTGTTGGCGGTTATGACCCAATAAATAAAAATAATCTATGATAGTAGAGTTTTTTAGTAAAATATTTTATATACCCCTTTTCAATCTACTGGTTTGGCTTTACAATGTTTTGCCGTGGCCAGACTTAGGTTTAGCGATTATATTGATCACCATAATAATTAAAATAATTTTATATCCGTTAAATAAAAAAGCTATTGTTTCACAAAAAGCTTTACAAGATTTACAACCGAAGATTGAAGAAATCAGAAAAAAACACAGTCAAGACAAAGAGGCTCAAGCGCGTGCTACCATCGAACTTTATAAACAAGAAAAAATTAATCCCGCTTCTTCATGTCTGCCGATTTTAGTACAACTCCCCTTTTTGATAGCTGTTTATCATATTTTTCGAACCGCTTTGACCAACGGTTCCTTGGATCTCTTATATCCTTTTATTCAGAACCCGGGTGAATTAAAAACTATTGCGTTTGGTTTTTTGGAGCTGTCTAAAAAGAGTATCTGGCTGGCTTTACTAGCAGGATTGGCTCAGTTCTGGCAAGGCAAGATGTTGGTAACCAAACGACCAGTGATAAAATCACCCGAGTCGAAGGATGAAAATTTGGCAGCAATAATGAACAAACAAATGGTTTATGTTATGCCAATTTTTACTGTTTTTATTGGTATATCTTTTCCCGCGGGCCTTACTCTATATTGGTTTGTTAATACTTTGTTAACCGGTTTGCAGCAAATGCTGGTTTTTAAGAAAAAAGAAAATGACACTAACCACCAAACAACTAATTAATCTGCCAGTTTTTACTGAATCAGGACAAAAAATAGGCAAAGTTTTTGTTTTAGAGGTTGATGAAAAAAATCACGTAATTGAAAAGTATGTTGTTAAAACTAACAATTTTTTTAAATTTGTTCCCACAACTTTGTTGTTGTCGCCCCGCCAAATTGTTAGAATAAACGAAAAAGAAATGATCGTGACAGATGCTACAATCAGGATATTGGAAAAAAAACAAATCAAAAAAAATCCTCCCTTAGAGGATCCGAGCGCAGTCGTTTATATACAACCGGAGAATTAAACAAAGATTCGGTTTTTGCCCATAATAACTTTTAATTTCTCCCCTGCCACTTCGACCAGAAGCGGCGTTTTCATAGTTTGCTGATTGTCAATTTTTACTTGAAGAGAAGAATTTTGGTGTTGAATAATTACTTTTTTGTTTTTTAAAACAGTAGGAAGTTTTTTCTGGTTGGTGATTTTACTAAGTAGTCGGGATTGTTGAGGAGTGATAATAGTCTCTAAATAACCATCAGTCGGATTGGCTAGGTGATTGTCTGACCAATAATTAAAATTATAAATATTTATATTTGATTTTTTATCAACCAAGATATTATAACTGTCGTCACACTCCAGTTTTATTTCTCCAGGTTGAATTTCCAACTGGGAAAGAAAGTAAAAATTTTTTACTTTACCCATATCAATTTTTTTTATAATTCGTGAGGCCAGAGCGTTACAAGCCTCTAGCGGACTGTTTAATCCTAAGGTGCGAGCGATTTTTAAATTCAAACCGATCGGGATTATACCCAAACAAACATCAGTGTAATATGCAATTACATTGACGACTTTACTAACAGTGGTATCATCACCCACCGCCACTATTGTTTTGGCACCTTTTTTTATTTCATCAACAATTAACTCTTGGGGATTGTTAAGTAAATTAAGCTTGCCAATTTTTCCTTTAATTTCCAAGTCAGTGAGTCGGTTTTCAATTTTTGCCAATAATGGTTCGTATTTTTTGTCAGACAAAAATTGATCATAAACATAATAATACATAAAATTATTTTGTCGAATCTTGGGATTGATTGGTTTTTAACATTTGGCATTGGCCATTAAAAAAACTCCCAGCTTCAATTGACAGTGTTTCACAGGAAATATTACCTTCAATTCTTGCCGTTTTAGTGATTTCTAAATGCTTTTTTACTTTTATTTCACCAGTTAAACGACCCGAGATGACTGCGCTCATAGCTTCAACATTTGCTTGAACATTGGCTTCTCGGCCCACTTTTAAGGAATGCTCGGTCTTAATTGTTCCTTTAAGGTTGCCCTCAATAATTACATCGCCTTGGCCAGCAAAATTGCCCTCTACCTCAACCGCATGACCTATAATAGTTTGTGACTCTGTTGAATTTTTATCTTTCATAAAATTAGTTAATGGTTAATAATCTAATTTTAGTGCTTTTTAGACAAAAACAAAAGGTTTTGAAACAATAGCCATAATTTTCTGAACATGCTAAACTACTATTTAGCAAGAAATTATTCAAATATAATATTTTACGACACTTATTTTTATCTAATATTAGCCAAGACCCTATAGTTTAACGGATAAAACAAGAACCTCCTAAGTTCTAGATCCAGGTTCAATTCCTGGTGGGGTCACCAACTGCATTTGGGCCCGTAGCTCAGTTGGCCAGAGCGCTGCATTCGCATTGCAGAGGTCAGGGGTTCAACTCCCCTCGGGTCCACCAGTAAACCACATTAAGCACGAAATAAGCTAAACTCTCAAAGCTTATAGTCATGCAGTTCAATTTATATCTGATAAATCTAATTTTATTTTATTAAATGTTCCACGTGGAACAATTATGAAACAACTATTTAGAAAAATTAGAAAAAGTCATTATTCCTACCAAAACTTGATTGAAATCAATATTTTTAAAAGTAGTTTATTAAAAAATATTGAATATTTTTCTAAACTCACTGGTTTAAAAATTGCCCCTGTTTTAAAAAGTAATGCCTATGGGCACGGTTTAATTGGAACAGCAAAAGCAATAGACCACCTACAATTACCATTTTTCGTGGTTGATAGTTATTATGAAGCATTAATTTTGAAAAATGAAAATATAAAAAACACAATTCTTATTGCTGGATTTACTCATATTGAAAATATTACAAAATCCAACTTAAAAAACATCATTTATACCATTAGTTCAGTAGATCAAGTAGAAAAACTTGAAAAATTACAAAAACGAAAAGTTTTAGTAGCTCTAAAGTTTAATACCGGTATGAATAGACAAGGAATAAAGGTGAGTGACGCTGCTTATGTATTGAAGAAATTAATTAAACACAAAAATATAATAATTCACAGTATTTATTCACATTTAGCTGATCCTGAAAATGAAAACTTCTTGAATAGCCAATTGGAGCAATGGCGGAAGTTATATGAAATTGTTGAATATCAACAAAAACCAAGACCGCTTTTTCACCTTGCTGCTACCAGTAGTTCATATCATACAAATAAATTCAAATCAGATATTTTAAGACTTGGTATTGGTTTATTTGGTCTACATCCAATTTTAAAAGATCAAGAAAACCTTACCCCGAGCTTGGAGATGTTTAGTTTATTAACAGAAGTAAAAAATGTTAAAAAAGGCGAGTATATTGGTTATAATGGCACTTATATCACCCAAGAAGACATAAAAGTTGGTATTGTACCAGCAGGGTATTATGAAGGAATAGATTTAAGGCTTTCCAACAAAGGATTTTTGTATTATCAGGACAAACCTTGCCAAATCTTAGGAAGAATAAGCATGAATATGTCAGTAATCAACCTTAGTAACATTAATGCAAAAATAGGTGATAAAATTGAGATAATAAGTAAAGATATGCAAAAATTAAACTCTTTTTATCAAATAGCGAAAAATTTTAAAATTATCCCCTATGAACTGATGGTAAAAATACCAAGCTCTATTAAAAGAAATTACATTTAGTAAATTGTTCCACGTGGAACAATTGCAAAGTTTTGACAATATTTAATTGCAAAGTATAATTAATTCTGTGAATTTGGGCCCGTAGCTCAGTTGGCTAGAGCGCTTGCATGGCATGCAAGAGGTCAGGGGTTCAACTCCCCTCGGGTCCACCATAAAATATAAGCAATAAAGATTTGTATGAATGCCAGCTACCAGTGTTTTCCTGTTGGTATAAACATATTTGTTAATATAAATAGTAAATTACTTTTGGGTAAAAGAAAAGATGTTTTTGGTGCAGGTAATTGGGGTTTACCAGGTGGTCATCTTGAAAAAGGAGAATCAATTATTGAAGCCGCCGCTAGAGAATTAAGAGAGGAAACTGGATTACAGGCAAAAAGATTTGATTTTTCAAATCTTGTTAATGACCGAAGCGGGACACAACACTATTTACAGATTGGATTGGAAGCTTTTGAGGTAGAGGGGGAACTAATTCTAAAAGAACCAAACAAGTGTTCTGAATGGGAGTGGTTTGATGTAAATAAATTGCCTCAAAATTTATTTATACCTCATATTAAACAAATTCATAATTACTTAAAGAAAAATAAATTTTTTGATATTTAAATTACTTTGTTTGAGTTTAAAAATAAAATAATTTATTTTATACACTTGCTAAATAATAAATAAAAGACTAAAATAAACACGATAAGATCAGGGGTCCGCCCCTGATTTTGTCTTTTTAGTTACTAAATTAAAATTAAATATTGTATTTTGTTCCACGTGGAACAAAATATTAAGTGTCGTAAAATATTAAACATTATTTTGTTTTTCATGATAAGATAAGATAGTTCTATGATTTATATTATTTTTATAATTTTGATTGTTTTATCTGGATTTTTTTCAGCAGCGGAAATTGCTTTGTTTTCCCTAACTGACGCCCAAGTTAGATTACTTTTGGAAAAAAAACAAAAACATTCACGTTTGATTGCCAAATTGAAAAAACGACCTCAAATTACTTTAATTACAATTTTAGTTGGGAATAATGTTGTTAATGTTTTTACAGCATCTTTAGCAACTTATATATCTTTGAAATTTTTTGGTAGTTTAGGAATTGGTATTGCTACTGGAATTGTCACCTTATTTATCTTGATTTTTGGTGAAATAGTACCCAAGTCATTTGGTCAAAAAAACAATATAAAAATTTCACAGATTTTATCGCCCTTACTTTATTTTTTTACGATTATTTTTTTTCCTTTAGCTTGGTTATTACGCGAGTTTAATTTTACAATTTTAAGAATTTTTAAGACCAAGGAAAATAAATTTTTGACCGAAGAAGAGATAAGATCGTTATCACGATTGGGGCTAGAAAGTGGTCATATTGATTTTCACGAGCACGAGTATATTGAAAAAATTTTTTCCTTGAATGATATCATTGTAAAAAATATCATGACCCCCAAATATAAAATTGTTTTTCTCAATGGTGAAGTGCCAATTGATAGTATTGCTTATTTTGTGGCTCAAGCCGGTTATTCGCGTTTCCCGGTTTATCTGGATAGTGAAAATAAAGTCATTGGTTATGTTCATGTTCATGATATTATGAAAATATTAAATAGCGATGATCGTGAACAACCGTTGGTAAAAATTGTTCGACCGATTCCTCATTTTTTTGAAAGTGAAACCTTGGAGGTTGTTTTGAAAAAAATGATAAAAAGAAGAGAGCATATTGCTTTGGTAAAAAGAAAATCCACACTGGAAATTATAGGCTTGGTGTCTTTGGAAGACGTGTTGGAGCATTTGGTCGGGGAGATTGAGGATGAAGCTGACTAGTTATACTTGACAAATTTATTAATTACTATATACTAGTATATAGTATATGCAAAAAACCTGTGATAAAAACTATATTTGCCACAGCTTGCGTAGAATTTTAGGGCAGATGCAAGGTGTGGAAAAAATGATCAATGAAGATCGTGACGTAGCTGAAGTATTACAACAATTGGCGGCGGCTAGTTCTGGATTAAGGGCAGTGGCCAAGCTGGTATTGGTAAATTATGCCAATGGTTGCTTTAATGCTGGTAAAAAATTTTCCCAGAAAGATTTGGAAAAATTAATAAATCAAATGTTTAAAAATTTATAATTAAATAAAATTTATGTCCGAAGTATTATTGACCGATCAAAATTTCGAGCAAGAAGTATTACAATCACCGCAAGCGGTCTTGGTTGATTTTTGGGCGCCGTGGTGTGGACCATGTCGTATTGTCGGACCGATTGTTGAACAAATTGCCCAGGAGTATAGTGGTAAAGCAAAAGTCGGCAAACTGAATGTAGATGAAAATCCACTAACCGCACAAAAGTACGGGATTATGAGCATTCCGTCTTTACTAATTTTTAAAAATGGTCAAGTGGTTGATCAAATGATTGGCGCTCATCCCAAAGAGACAATTGCTGGTAAATTGGATCAGGCAATTTAAATAAATTTATTGGAAAAAAATATGGAAAACAATTCTCAAATGCCAGAATATTTTGATGTAGTTATTATTGGCGCGGGAGCGGCTGGTTTGACGGCGGCTATTTATACTTCACGTCGGGCCTTGAAGACTTTGATAATTTCCAAAGACGTTGGAGGTCAAGCGGCTTTGACTACCGAAATTGAAAATTATCCCGGAGTCGGTTTGGTTGATGGTTTTGATTTGATGAACCGTTTTTTAAATGATGCCAAAAAATTTGGTGCCGTTGTTAAATCAGAAGAAGCTAGAAAGATTGAAACAAACAATGATGATTTTTTAGTCACCACCACCAGCCAAGTTTATAAGGCCGCCTCTGTTATTTTGGCTTTTGGTTTAACGCCGCGTGATTTGGGTGTACCAGGTGAAGAGGAACTAAAAGGTAAGGGTGTTTCTTATTGTGCTACTTGTGATGGACCGTTGTTTAAACAAAAAACCGTGGCGGTAATTGGCGGCGGTAACAGTGCACTTGATGCGGCTGAATATATTTCTCGTTTGGCTAGTAAGGTTTATTTAATTCATCGTCGCGATCAGTTTAGGGGTGATGAAATATTAGTCAGTCGTGTACAGCGGATAGACAATATTGAAATAATGTTGAACACTAATATAGCCGCCATCAAGGGTAGCAATAAGGTGGAATCGATTGATTTGATTGATGTTAACAATCAGCCGTTACAAAATTTAACTGTGGATGGAGTCTTTGTGGAAATTGGACACGTAGCAAAAACTGCTTGGGTAGACGACTTGGTAGAGTATGACGATCATAAGCAGATTAGAGTAAACAAGAATTGTGAAACAAAAACTCCCGGCTTGTTTGCTGCCGGTGATGTAACTGACATTGCTTATAAGCAGATAATTATTTCTGGTGGTGAAGGTGCCAAAGCCGCTTTGCAGGCTTATAAATATTTACAAGCAACCAAAGGTATTAAAGGAACAAATATTGACTGGGGGGTAGCTAAAAAATAACTAGAAAAAAATGGCCAATTTATTTAAAAATGCATTACAACAACTAGAAAATATTGAAGATTATTTAACCATATCTCAAAGCGTGAAGGAACAATTAAAACAGCCACAGCGCATTTTGGAAGCAGCTATTCCAGTTTTACTGGACAATGGTGAGATCAAAGTGTTTACTGGGTTTAGGGTACAATATAACAACGCTCGCGGTCCATTTAAGGGCGGTATAAGGTTTCATCCCCAGACAGATTTAAATGAAGTAAAGGCTTTGTCTTTTTGGATGTCTATTAAAACAGCTGTAGTTAATATTCCATTGGGTGGAGCTAAAGGTGGGGTGATAGTTGATCCAAAAAAACTTTCTCGCGCTGAACTAGAAAGACTGTCACGCGGTTATTTGCGTGCCTTTCATGATTTTATTGGTCCAGAAATTGACATTCCAGCTCCAGATGTAAATACCAATCCACAGATTATGGCCTGGTTAGCTGACGAGTATGAGCAGTTGCACGGACCTGGTAAATTGGGAGTGGTAACTGGCAAACCATTGGAATTAGGAGGTTCTTTGGGAAGAACCGAAGCTACCGGAGAAGGTGGATCATACATTTTGGAGGCCTTAGCTAACAAAATAAAATTGATTCCTAAACAAACGACCGTAGCTATACAGGGTTTTGGGAACGTTGGTTATTATCTAGCAAAATTTTTACATCAAGCAGGCTATCGAGTAGTAGCTGTGTCTGATTCGCAAGGTGGAATATTTGATAAAAAAATGAAAGGCATGGATCCTGATCATTTACAAAAGCAAAAAATGGAAAAAGGTTTTTTTGATGGCTGTTATTGTGTGGGTAGCGTTTGTGATTGTGATCATTATTCCTCTATTGATCGACAAAAAATATTGGAATTACCAGTTGATATAGTAGTACCGGCGGCATTGGAAAATGCTATTAATGAAAAAAATGTAAGTCGGATAAAAGCCAAAATTATTTTAGAAATGGCCAATGGTGGTATAGTCCCAGTAGCTGAGAAAAAGTTATTGAAAAAGAAAAAAATAATAATCCCAGACGTGCTCGCTAATGCCGGCGGGGTAGCCGTGTCTTATTTTGAGTGGCTACAAAACAAACAAAACTATTATTGGTCAGAACAAGAGGTTAAGGGAAAATTAGCTAAATTGATGAAAGAAGCTTTTTTAGCGGTTTGGCAAATTCACGATCAAAAAAGAATTGATTTTAGACAAGCTGCTTTTGTTTTGGCAGTACAAAGAATTGTTGACAGTATGAAAATCAGGAAATGATTAATCAAAAAAATGAAAATCCGCCCCGATCGGGCGGTTTTTTTAAAAACAAAAAACAGGGCTAGAGTGCATTTTTATTCCCCATGCTTGTTGCCCTGCTTTTTGTTCAAACTCTTATGACTACTTGCTCTGGCTCATGCCAAACCAAAGACATTTAGCCACAAGGGCTTGTTATTTTTTTATATTTGATGACGAACGTTGCCAATACCAAGGCATTTGTTGATAAGAACCTTTTTGTTTCCAGGAAAAATATTGATTCATAGGCCCAGTAGTTTTAGTTTTTTTCATTTGCAGGCGAAAGGACCTAAGGTGTTGTTTTATTTGTCGTCGCCAGACAAACAGCAATTTAAAGTGTTTTTTAAATCTCATAAAAAAATATATTTCTCCACCTTTACTTTAAAAAGAGAAGAAACAAAGGTCAATAGAATTTTTTTATTTAATTTTAGCTAAAAAAACGTAAAGTCCAGTTATTTTCAGCTTGTACACCATTATCTTTATTTTTTGCATAAGTTATTATTAATTTATTGAGAGGTTATGAACAATTTATTGACAAAACTAATGTATGAATTTAAGTTATGAAAAAAAATTAAAACCAAAAGGTTATTTTAGAATTGCTGGTTTAGACGAAGCGGGACGGGGGTCTTTGGCTGGACCGTTGGTGGCTGGTTGCGTTATGGTTGATAATAGGTTTAGTTTTCGATCAAAAAAACTTTCTGATATATCTATGGTTGATGATTCAAAAAAACTTTCCCCTGCCATCAGACAAAAATTATTTAGTTTGATAAGCAAAAATTTTGTTTGGTCAGTTGGTATAGTAACAGTTGTAGAAATAAACCGTCTAGGTATCAATCAGGCCAATCGTTTGGCTATGTTTAGAGCTTATTGCCGTCTTAAGAGAAAAGCGGATTTTGTTTTGATTGATTTTCTGCCAAATTTGAATTTACCAGTGCCTCATAAAAGCTACCCGCAAGCTGATGGCAGGTTTTTCGTAGTGGCGGCTGCTTCGATTGTGGCTAAAGTCTATCGTGATCAACTGATGATCAGGTTAGAAAAAGAAAACAGTTCATGGCATTTTAGTCAACATAAAGGTTATGGCACCAAACTACATCAACAAGAAATAAAAAAATATGGTTTGTCTGCTCAGCACCGGTTAAGCTTTTGTAAAAATATATTGCTATGAATATTTTCTTTTTTTTGTTAAAATGAAGTTACTAAACATCATTTATGAATACCGTTGCCACTGGTAAAAAATTATTAAATCCCCAGGAAATTTTACACCAAGCTGGTTTAGAAGCTGGGATGAAAGTTGCCGATTTGGGGTGTGGTAATGGTTATTTTTCTTTGACCGCGGCACAAATTGTGGGAGGGCACGGGCAAGTTTATGCGGTGGATATTATGAAATCTTGTCTGGAGACAGTTAAACGAGAGGCTGAGCGTCATCATTTGTTAAATATAAAAAACGTATGGTCAAATATAGAAATTTTTGGTGCCACCAAGGTACCCGCTGAACTGATTGATTATGTTTTAGTGGTTCATGCTCTCTATCAATCACAACAAAGACACAACTTTTTAAAAGAAGCTGTTCGTTTACTGAAAGTTGGTGGGAAATTGTTGATTATTGATTGGAAAAAAAACAATTCTCCTCTGGGACCACCATTAGAACAGAGGGTGAGCATAGAAGAGATAAAATCGCTTTTGACAGTTGTTGGTTCAATGAAATTAATCAGTCAATTTGATCCCGGACAGTTTCATTACGGTTTAATATATGAAAAAGCGTAACTAATAAATTATGAGTCAATATTTTAGTTTTGGTTATTGGTTTGATCTTTATCCTAATTCTTGGCAACAGGCAGGAAAGATTTTTATTTATTTAAATTTGTTTTTTTTGGTGGTTGGTCTGTTGATAAAAATTTATTTCCTAATTAAAAGCATTAAAGGCGTTTGGCGCAAAACCGGACAGAAACTAAGTACATTATTTATTACTCTTTCAATTATAGGGATTGGCTATTGGTTTATGAGAGAACAACTGGTACCGTTTTTTTCTTCGCGCTTTTGGTTGCTGTTGTTGATCATTACTCTAAGCTTATGGCTTAGTTTAATTGTTAGATATTTTTTTAAGAAGTTACGTGAAGAAAAACAAAATTTGGAGCGCGCAGCCATTTATGGTAAATACTTACCCGGTCAAAAATGATTAGTAACCAATCCAATGATCATCAGCCCAGTTTTCACTTGGCTGATTTTTTGTCACCGGCCGATTTTGCTCAATTGAATTATCGTCAACAATTAGGTCTTTACGGTCAACAGGCTGCTAAGTTTTATCTCATGCAAAAAGGTTTTGAAATAATAGCGGAAAATTTTTATACCAGACAAGGGGAGATTGATTTAGTAGCCAGAAAAGATGGCAGGATAAGAATAGTTGAAGTCAAGACCAGAACCAACCGCAATTATGGTGAACCTTATGAAGCAGTACATAAATATAAATTTCAAGCACTAAATTTAAGTGCCGAGGTATTTATGCAAAGTAAGGGTTGGCTCTCGCAAATACCATATCAGATCGATATTTGTAGTATTTGGTTGGACAAAAAGGAACAAAAAGTAAAAATTGTTTATTTAGAAAATGTTAGTTTGGAATAGAACTCACAGTTTTTCAACATTTTTTCTACTTGCCGTAGTATTTTAAAAAAATTACAATTCATAAATAATTGTTAATTTTTCTCAATTGTTTATGAAAAGAAATTATTTAATAATTTTCTTACCATTGTGGTTAGTTGGTCTGTTTTTTGTCGGCCATGAAGTTTTGGCCAAGGTGCCGACACCACAAATTTATAATGTTGTGCATTCAACTGACAATTCTTATCGTCCTTGGGTAATCGGTTGGACACCCAATGAAGTAGAGGTAGAGATCCTGCTGGATGATGTTTCGCAGGGATTGGCGAAAGTAGTAAAAGACAAATCAGGAACCGCCAGTTTTGGTTGGTCACCTCAGTACGACTTACCTTTGGGTTGGCACGAATTTAGAGTGAGAGGTAAATACAATAACCAATATTCAGAACCCGGTGGAATTATTGGTTATCAAGTTAGTCCGCCAACACCAGCACCGACTTTATTTGAACCAGAAGATATGTCAGATTATATTTTAATTAAAGGACTGATTAAAAACGATTCCGTAGTGCAGATATATATTGATGATTTATTGGCAGCTGATTTTTCTGTACCAAACCATCCTTCAGGCACCACTAATTTTTGGTTTAAAGCTCGGGGACTTTTAAATGGTGTTCATGAGGTCTATGCGGTGGCCATTGATAATACAGGTAAACCAAGTAAAAAAAGTAAATTAATAAGTTTTAAAACCGAACAACAGAAAATAACTAGTGGTGAAAGTAGTGCAGAAATTACCTCACAAGTAAAAACAGATGATACAACAAGTACTGGAAGGGTGATTGATGAACCTTTACCAGGTAGTGTCAAAGTTAATGATTTTGAAACTGAGGGTGAGGTAAAAATTGAAAATTTGCCTAGTGAGACGGAACGGATTATTAACATTGGTGAAAGTGCTACGACAGGAGAAATATCTAGTGTAAGTGAAGATTTAAGTGAAGATCTAATAACAACTACTAGTCAGGCAACAGAGCGGGAGACAGAGAATCGTTGGCGAGGGTTGGTATTGTTGGGTATAGTAACGATTATCTTGTATGCTTGGTATTTTTACGAAATTAAAAAAGCCAAGCAGAAAAAAGAATAAGATCAAAAAGCCCGCTGAACCAGCGGGTTTTTTGACAAAGTAGCTATTTTTTTGCTATCTTAATGAATAGTTTTAATAAATAAATTATTTTTTATGAGTGTTCCTGCTAAAAGATTGTCGCGCAGTAAAGGGCGTCGCCGGCGATCACAACAAAGAAAAAAAACATTGATTTTTGGCAAGTGTAGTCAGTGTGGTCAGCCAATCCTGCCACACCGGGTTTGTGGTAATTGTGGTTATTATAAAGGAAAAGAAGTTACCAAAATCAGTCTTTCTAAGTCTAAGACCAAAGCCAAGACCTAAGTATAATATTTATGTCCAATCGTCATTTAGCTCGTACCATAGCACTACAAACATTATTTGAATGGGATTTTCATGGTATGCCCCAGGAGGGATTGGATAAAATACTAGAATATAATTTTCGTGAATTCGCCCCTGATTTTGATGATCAAGGGTTTGCAGAAAATTTGTTGCGAGGTACAATTGAACATCTCAAGGAAATTGATGATTTGATTGTGCGTTATGCACCCGAATGGCCACTTGATCAAATTACTGGTATCGATCGGAACGTATTACGGTTGGGTATTTATGAGTTAAAATTTTCTCCTCAAATTCCACCTAAGGTAGCTATCAACGAGTCGATAGAACTGGCAAAAAGTTTTGGCAGTGATTCCTCTGGTAAATTCATCAACGGTGTATTGGGCTCAATCTATAAAGCCATGCAAGAAAAAGGGGAAAAACAAGGTATGGATCAGCCGGTATTAGGCGAAAGACAATATTCTGCCGGTGGAGTGGTTTGGCATCGTTTTATTGATGGTGAAGTTAAAATAGCCTTGATTTTGGACGGTCATGGACGTTGGACTTTTTCTAAAGGAAGAATCAAAACTGACGAAAATCCCGAAGCTGCAGTTAAACGCGAGATTGGTGAGGAACTAGGGTTAAAACAGTTGGTAGTAGGAGAGAAAATAGGTGAGTTGGAATTGGTAGTGCGGGAGCCAAATATTCAACCTTATCCTAAGACAGTTTATATGTATATTATTGAAGCAAAAGACAAGGATCTTAGACCTGCCCAAAACGTGGGTGAAATGAAAGACGCTCAGTGGTATGACTTAAAAGAAGTGGAAGGAGTATTGGGTTATGATCAGGCCAAAGAATTATGGCAACAAGCAAAAAAAATTTTAATTAACCAATGACCTTTTGCTTGGTAAATGCGTCTGACTTTTGTGGTTTAGACATATTTACCAATCAATCTGGTCTCAATTATAGGCAATATGCGCGAACTTGATTCGCTGGAAAAAAATTTAAATACCAAATTTATCAATCAAGAATTGTTGCAGCAAGCTGTAGTGCACCGTTCTTATTTAAATGAACACCCAAAATTTCATTTGCCGCACAATGAACGCTTAGAATTTTTGGGAGATGCGGTTTTAGAATTGGTAGTGACTGATTATTTGTATCACAATTTTGAAAATCCAGAAGGCGAACTGACAAATTGGCGTGCCAGTTTAGTAAATGCTACACGCTGTGCGGAAGTGGCAAGAGAGTTGCAATTGGAGGATTATTTATATTTATCAAAAGGCGAGGCCAAAGATAAAAGTAGCAAAGCTAGAAATTTTATTTTAGCCAATGCCCTGGAAGCTATCATCGGCGCGATTTATTTGGATCGTGGTTATGAAGCAGCCGCCAAATTTGTGACTCAACATATTATCAGCCGGTTGGACTATATTTTAGCCAACGATTTATATATTGATCCCAAGACTCGTTTTCAAGAAATGATTCAGGAAAAAATTGGTGTGACGCCACAGTATAAAGTCCTGCGGGAAGAAGGACCGGATCACAATAAATTATTTGAGGTCGGTGTTTATGTTGACGGTGAGCTTAGGGCTACTGGCCGTGGCCACAGTAAACAGGAGGCGCAAGTAGCAGCGGCTCAGCTGGCCTTAGTAAAAGAAAGCGAATAATTTATGGAACTCTTTTTTATTTTAATAGCATTGGCTGTTATGGTGGTAGGGTTGGTTGGTATTATTGTACCGTTTGTGCCGGGATTGCCTTTGATGTATTTGAGTTATTTACTCTATGGTTTTGTTTCGGGCTGGGAAAAAGTCACACTTAGTTCAATTGTTTTATTTGGTATTATTACTCTGGCCAGTTTATTTATTGATATCAGCGCTGGGGCATTGGGCGCTAAAAAATATGGCGCTTCAAAATCAGGATTTTGGGGAGCAATTCTGGGAGTGCTATTTGGTTCGGTAATCTTTGGTTTTTTTGGTTTATTTATTGGACCAATTTTAGGTGCTTTTATTGGAGAATTGATTGATGGTAAACCTCATCCATTAGCTGCGCGAGCTACCTGGGGGACGGTGGTGGGTTTACTGGCAGGTTCCTTTGTAAAATTAATCGTCGGTGTTTGTTTAGTGGGGGTTTTTTTATGGCAAGTTATTAGTTGAGAAGCAATGTTTTTAGAAAAATTACAACTCAATGGCTTTAAATCATTTGCGCAAAATGTAGAATTGAAATTTGTTCGCGGTATCACTGCAATTGTCGGTCCTAATGGTAGCGGTAAATCAAATATTGCCGATGCTATAAGGTGGGTACTAGGTGAACAGTCAATCAAGTCAATACGGGGTAAAAAATCCGCGGATGTAATTTTTGCTGGATCTGACAAAAAAGCGCGCTTAGGCCTGGCGGAAGTGATGTTGTATTTCAACAATGAAGACAGCACCGCGCCAATTGACTATTCTGAATTGGTGATTGGGCGAAGATTTTATCGTTCCGGTGAAGGCGAATATTTAATCAACAACAACCGCACTCGTTTGACGGACATACAACTATTGATGGCCAAAGCCAATGTTGGTCATCGGACTTATTCAGTGATTGGACAAGGGCAAATCGATGCGGTCTTAGTGGCAACCCCTGCGGAAAGAAAGGATTTTTTTGATGAAGCTACTGGCGTCAAACAATATCAATTGAAAAGAGACCAAGCACTAAACAAATTAGAGCACGCTTTCGTCAACTTAAAACAGGGTAAATTGATGCTGCACGAAATGGAACCACATTTGAAGATGTTGACTAAGCAAGTCAGAAGATTAGAACAGAAAGAATTAGTTGAAAAGGATTTATTGGTTTATCAAAATTATTTATATTACCATCGTTGGCACGAGAGCGAGCAAATACAAATTTCATTATCTGATCAAATTGTGGTTTTGGAAAAGGAGCTGTCAGTTTTGACTGTCAGAAGCGAATCATTAGCCACTGAGTTGCAGGCAGAGGGGCTTAATTCTTCTCGCGAAGATGAATATGCCAAGTTGCAAGAAAAATACGAAAAATTGCAAAAGCAAAGACAAGAATACCAGCGTCAGCTAGCTATTTTTGCTGGTCAAAAAGATCTAAAATTGGCTAGCCAAAAAGGTCATGATGCCGTTTGGGCCAGAAGAAAAATCCAAGAACTTGATGACAAAATCAAAACAACTGATCAAAAATTAGTAGAGAAAGGAAAAAAATTAGAAGATCTAAAAAAGCAATTAGTACAAAAAATCGCACAACAAGCGGAGTTGGCAGCTAGCTTTAGTGATTTTGAGAAAAAAATTATGGCGGCTGGAAAAGTTGATAGTTTTGATCAAAAAATTAAACAACAGCTCAGTCAAATTTTGTTACAAATAAAAAATTTAAAAAAACAGTGGCAAAACAAATCCACCATCAGTACCACCGAAGCGCTTGAAGCACTGGTTGTTTGGGAAGAACAGATTGATGTTTTGTTGCAAACCAGTTCATCTAGCTCTGACACAGAAAAATTCAAACAAACAATTGTTGATTTAAAAAATAGTTTACAACAAGCCAGTTTCAACCGTGACAACTTGGTAAATGAGATAGGTGAACTGCGCGCGGAGATTAGAGCCAGTGAGACTGATCTCAATCATTTACGTCAGCAATCGCAAGATTGGGCAGGAGAAAAAGATCAATTAAGTAGTCTGGCCGCATTTGGCGATCAGAAAACTGACGTATCGGCTGCGGAGGAAAAAGTACACACCCAACTTCAAGTTGCGACTGAACAGATTGATCAGATCAATTTATCTTTGAAGGATTTCAATAAAAAAGAACAAGCCAAAAAAGATGAACTTTTAAAAAAACAAGCTCACCTGCAAACTATTCAGCAATCTATTCAACATCACCAAAAAGAATTGAGCGATTTGACTGCGCAAAGAGCGCGCTTTGAAGCTAAAGAAGAAGATTTAGCTTTGGAAATACACCGAGAGCTAGGAAAATATTTGGCCGAACTGGTAGATGATTGGAAAAAGCAGGTGCCAAGTTTAGAAATGGGGATGTCTGATGAGGAATTATTAGTAAAGATTGATCAGTTGAAAAAGAAACGGGAGATGATCGGTGGTATTGAACCGGAAGCAATCACGGAATATCAGCAGGTGCGGGAGAAATATGATTTTCTTACCACTCAAGTTGATGATTTGACTTCAGCTTTGAATAAACTCAAAGACACTATTGTAGAGCTGGATGAAATTATTAGTCGTCAGTTTAGTGATAATTTCAAAAAAATTGGTGAATTGTTCAATACCTATTTTCGCATGTTGTTTAGCGGTGGCCGAGCTGAGCTTGTGCTATTGGCAGGTGAAACAGACAAAACTGAAGACAGTTTGGATACTGAAGAAATTACGGCGGCTGAAGAAAATATTGATCAGTTTGATAGAGAGCTATCTCAGGAAGAGGATGAATTGAAAAAGTTTTATCAAAGTAAAAAATTTATTCAAGGGATTGATATCAAAGCTACTCCACCAGGAAAGAAAATGAAAGGTATTGCTATGTTGTCAGGAGGCGAACGAGCGCTCACTTCTATTGCTTTGATTTGTGCTATGATCGCCAATAATCCCTCACCGTTTGTGGTGTTGGATGAAGTGGATGCGGCTTTGGATGAAGCAAACTCATTGCGTTTTGCTGAGATTGTGGCTGAACTGTCAAAACAAACCCAATTTGTCATTATCACTCACAACCGAGCGACTATGGAAAAGGCAGATATTTTGTACGGCGTGACTATGGGCGCAGATGGTGTGTCGGATTTGTTGTCAGTGAAATTTGAGGAAGCGCAGGAATACGCGAATAGATATTAAGATAGAATTATAGATCAATTTTTAAATTTTTAATTTTAAAAAAATTTAGATTTATTTAAAAATTCAAAAATTACAAAATTAAAAATTAATTTTCATTCCTTAGATTTAGGCTGGTCCTGACAAATTAAATAATACTTGACAATCAATATACATCTGTTTATACTATCTAACATTGACCGTCAAACTGCTCTCAAATTTTGACGATTAATTTTTTATAAAATTATGTTAACCATTAGATTAAGTCGAGTTGGCAAGAAAAAACAATCAGAATACCGGCTGATCATCAATGAAAAAACCAAAGATCCTTGGGGGGACGTGTTGGAGTATTTGGGTTATTTCAATCCGCGTACCCAGCCACCCACTGTTAAATTGGAGGTGGAACGCATTAAATATTGGTTGTCTAAGGGTGCACAAGTTTCTGATACCGTGAAAAATATTTTGATAGAACAAAAGATTATCAACGAGAAAAAATTAAAACCTCGGGGAATAAAAAATAAAAAAGCCGAAGCAAAACCCGAAGATAAAAATCAACCTGTCGAAGCTAAATCAGACAAAAGTGATACCCCGAAGGATAATACTCCCGCTCCAGCCGAGACAGAAAAAAAATAATTTTACTAAAAAAACACCGCCCAGTAAGGGCGGTGTTTTAAATATGTAAATCTACCTACAAGGTTGTGTTTCTGTTGTATTACCACGCGGTTCCATCCATAGACAGTTATATGGTCTTGAACCACTACAATAAAGCGGATTTCCATTGTTTAGATCTTCTCCACAAAATCCATCACCATTGGTGTAACAGATATTTGCCATTATTCCTTGATGTCCACAATCTGGAGCCGGACTATCTTTCCAACCAGGAGTTAGAAACTGATTACAACTGCTATAACATCCATTATAACAACCTTGGGGCGCATAACCACAACTGGCTATAGTTGTAAATTGTTTGGTAATACTAAGATCACAGTTATAGTCAAAACTGCCACCGCCACGTGGTATTTCACAAAAAACAGTTGAACCTTCATGGGCATATTGTGATCCCTCATCGCAATCTTTTAATGATTCATTACCATTAAATATATAACGCCGAACAGCATAAACCGCAGTGGTTGGACCACAAATCTCTGCCGATAGAGTTGGTTGTGGTTTAAATAGTTTTACTACTCTTTGTAGAAGATTGTTAAAACCACCTCCACCACCTCCACCACAAGCTGGTTTTGTATCTTGAGCATAAATGGTTCCAATTTGACCAGTGGGTGTATAGCCATCACCATCTGTATCACAATACCACATAGAGGTTTTTTTGATTTGGCCATTTTCCCAAATTGATATTTTTGACCCATCTTTTGCTGTTAAATCAATTTTTTTACCAGAATTAAATACAAAAGTACCATCAACAGTAAGTGTTCCACCACCACCTATAATTACATCACCTCTTTCAATACCATCAAGTTGTCCTACTGAGACAGTACAACTACCGATTTCTTCTAGCTTCCAAGCCCCATCCTTATAGTCTCCATTTATGGGTATGCCACACAAATCAGACCAAGCCAGAGTTAGGGTATTGGTGAGCCCGGCATTGTCTTCCACCACAAAAGTAGTTTTATAAGTGGTGTTGTGGGTATCATGTACTATCCAAGAATTTTCCCATTTTTCTTTTTCCCCATCTTGAGCGCTCGCTTTGGAAAAAAATGATTTTTTTTCCGCAGCTATTTTTTGGCCATGTAATTTTTTGGCTTGTTTGGTTGATAAAATTTCTAGAACACCGTTTTTTACAAGGTATTTATTTGGTATCATATCAAGATATGAAACTGAACCCACTTTGTTTAAAGGTAATTCTTTGATGCCAGTATCAGTTTCAATATGCGCTGTTACTTGTTTGATGCCAGCAGATGATTGGACTATTACCCTGAGCCACTGGGTATCTCCCACATGCACATCAGGTGGATCTATTTCTCCTTCTAGAAAAATAGGACCTTCGTTGGTTGCTGCTTGGGCGATAACAAAATTATATTTACCCAAAGGTAGATTCCACTGCTCGCCTTTTTTGTTGATAAAGGTTTTAAATTGTACAATTGGTAATTGGCTAGAAAAATCTTTTTGCATTAGCTTCATGGTTTGTATAGAGAAAACAAATATACTCAAACCCAAGCCAACAATTCCAATATATAAAGCTCCTAGAAAGTATTTTTCTCTGTTTATTTTCATATTTTTAGATTAATTTATGTGTTTATTATACCACAAAATTAATTTTTCAAGGATTTATTAAGCCAATAAACCATCAGCTAACAAACTAAAACCTAGGACCGTCACCTGAACTTACTTGTCTTGCTTAGCGGTGATTTCAAGGTCTCTTGGAATTGTGAAAAGATCCCAAAACAAGTTCGGAATGACAAGGGTAATAAGACGCAAGTTAAGAGTTGATCAGTTGTAACAATTGACATTTTTGTATTTTTGTGGTATATTCGGGGTGAAAGTTAATTAAAAAATAAATCAATAAAAAAAGAGGTGTAAAATGAAAAAGTTAATTTTAGCAATTGTTGTATTGCTCGCATTTTTTGTGGTTATTTTACCGCAAAATAATCTTGTTAATCCCCAAATGATAGATCGATACGATTTTACCTTTGGTGGTAATAGAGACAATATTGGTTCTGTTTTATTGCAAGATGGATATATTATTTCTGGTAGGAAATATATGACTGATTTGTGGAAGTATGCTTATTTATGTAAATTTTCACCAAACGGTGATTTGTTATGGGAATTGACTCACGATGATAGCACTTATGCTGGTGCAAACTCTTTAGCCAGGGCGCCCAATGGTGATATTTTTTGGTCAATATTAGTTCCCGGCAACGTCAGTAAACCATCAGTGATTTATAGAATCAACCCGCAGGGCAGTATTGTTTGGGAAAAAGTCATTGATAAAATTCCGTCTGACGGCGTGATCAACGCCATCTCATCAAACGATGATTATTTGGTAATAGCCCAGGGAAATAACCAGACCAGAAAAATAATGATCCTTGATCATGACGGTAATTTACTTTTTGATCCTTGGTATCTATTTTTGGAATTTATTACTGGTTTAATCGTTAAAGACGATTATTTATATATTGTTGGTGACAAACCAGGTGGGATCGTTGTTAATTATCAGACGGAAATGTATAAAACTGATTTTTCCGGAAATGTTGTTTGGTCTGACACTATTCAGGATATGATAAACCCAAGAATTGTTTTTACTGATAATAATGTATATCTGACTGGTAGATATTATGCTGATGGTCAAGGGGCAACACATAATTGGATGATGTCAGTAAAGTATAACAAAGATACCGGACAAAGAATCTGGGAAAGATATTGGAATGGTGATAATCCGCCGGTTCCAGGCCAAACTTTCAATTGTAACCCTTTGTCAATAGTTGTTCATCCAGAAGGTGGTATAGTAGTAGTTGGTTATTCACAAAAAGTTGGGGCAGTTGACGTAAATTCAACTGACGCGGTAGCTATATCATACGATTCTCAAGGTGAAGAAAGGTTTAAAATCAGATATGATTATGAACCAAATTGGTTTGCTGCTAGTTTTATAGCAGCATTATTTGATGGAAATATTTTTGTCAGTTTTGGTTTAGCCTTTGAAGATTATGGTCTTGGCAACCAGTTATTTTTTGCCAAATGGAACAACGTCACTGGTGTAGAGCCAGAACCGGGAATTATTCCTGCTGATTATATTCTTTACCAGAACTACCCCAATCCGTTCAATCCCTCAACCACCATAAAATTTTCTACACCTCACAGTGCACAGTGTGTGCTGAAAGTTTTTAATCTCTTGGGACAAGAGATAGAAACACTCGTTGATGAATATTTGCCTAGTGGTAATTATAGTGTCCAGTTTATTGGACAAAATCTGCCCAGTGGTATTTATATTTATGAGTTGAGAGTAGAAAATTTTTCTACCACCAAAAAAATGGTGGTACTCAAATGAAAACAAACTTCCCAACCCTGCAAAACTTAAAATTTATATTCAAAGTTTAGCAGGGTTTTTTTATGTTGTTTTTTAGTTGACTTATTTACATTTTTTAAATAAGATTATAAATCAATTTCATTTACAATCAAAGGAGAAATACTGATGAATATCATTCAAAAACAAGAACTAATAAAAAAATTTCTATTAAAAAATCGTCAGTGGGAAAATATTTACCCAGGTGATCTTATCTGTTTGCTACGCAAATTGTTTGCTTATAAACATATTAAAATTGGCATTTTGCCACAAAAAGATGAATCCAATCAGGCAACTACTTATATTGTTTATATTGTTAGACAACTAGGTAAAGATTTTTTTTATAGACCAATTGGTAGCACGGCTTGCATCAGATTGAGATCAAGCGAAAACATTTCCTACGAACTGAGCAATTGGTTTAGCAAACAATATCCCTTTTGGGAAAATAAACCGCCAATAAAATTTATTGATTTGCCGTTGTTCATAGAGGAAATTATGTTTTTTTTGAAAAAGGGAGAAGTTAAAGATAAAACAGTTTATATTATGCATGAAAATGCCAAAGATAAAAATTTTCCAGATATTTTAGCTTGGAAAAAACAAATCCTGGATCAAACCAAAAAACAACAACTCAATAGATTATTTGGATTTTTCAAAGCACGTGATTAAGCAAAAAACCACTCACAGTTGAGTGGTTTTATTTATGGTTTTTCTTGTGCAGGTTAGGCTTCAGTCATCAACATCACTTCTTCCGGGGTGGTAATACCTTGGATGATTTTTTCTACGCCATGTTCGCGCAGGGTTTTCATGCCTTGGTTTTTGGCTAGTTCAAAGATTTCATCAAAATTGGCCTTTTTTAAAATAAGCTTTCTAATTTCATCAGTTACTACCAGTAGTTCAAAAATGGCTGTGCGTCCGCGATAACCAGTTTGGTCACAATTTTGGCAGCCGGTACCTTTGTAAAACTCAGTTGGCTTGGTAATATTTAGACTTTTTAAAAGTTCAGGGGTAGGCATATAGGCTTGTTTACAGCTGGGGCAGATTTTTTTCACCAGACGCTGAGCCACTACTCCCAAAGTAGCGTAAGCTACCAAAAAAGATTCCACACCCATATTCAAAAGACGCACTAAGGCACCAATACTGTTGTTGGTATGAAGAGTTGAAAAAACCAAATGTCCGGTCAAAGATGACTGAACAGCTATTTTGGCCGTTTCTAAATCTCTGATTTCTCCTACCATGATGACATCTGGATCTTGCCGCAAGAGCGCTTTCAATCCTGAGACAAAAGTAATATCTCTGTCCGGATCGATTTGGGTTTGCCTGAGTAGGGGCAATTGGTATTCTACTGGATCTTCCAGAGTAACAATTGATTTTTCTATGGAGTTGATAGCATTTAGGGAACTGTATAGTGTCGTAGTCTTACCGTGACCATTGGGTCCAGTAACCAATAGTAGCCCATAAGGTTTTTTGATCAGTTGTTTGTAAGCTTCTAGTTGAGCAGTATTCATACCCAATGGTTCCAACCCGAGTTCAATATGTGAAGTGAGCAGTAAACGAAGTACCACCACTTCACCAAAAATTGAAGGAAAAATAGAAAAACGAATATCCAAATTTTCACCCGCAATTTTGATGGGAAAACGTCCGTCAATATTTTGTTTTTTTTCACCCATATCAACTTCACCCATCACCTTGATACGGGCAACAATTTGCGAGTGGATTTCTTTTGCTTCGCGCCCAACTTCTTTTAGTCGTCCATCAATTCGCATGCGGATGCGCAAAAAATTCTTTTCCGGTTCGAAGTGTATATCCGAAGCCTTTGATCTAACAGCCGATAATAAATAGTTGTTTAGTAAACTGGTAGTTGATAAATTGGTGTCCCTCTCCATCATAAGAGTCAATAATTATATTTATTATACTCATTTGCTAGCTGATTGACAAATTAATATTTTTTTGTATAATGTATATTACGCGCCTGATACACAAGCTGATGGTAGTAATTAAGTCGGCTGCCAAACGGCGTTGGTGTTAGGAAGCAATTTAAGAATTAAATAAGAGACAAATGGAAAAAGATCAAGCTTTTGTCGAACAGGTCGTCAAAGCGTTGGTTGATCATCCGGAAGATGTAAAGACCGAACGCAAGATTGATGAAATGGGAGTGCTTATTACTCTCCACATCAATCAACAAGACATGGGTCAAGTGATTGGCCGCAGCGGTCAGACCGTTCGCGCCGTCCGCACTTTATTGCGGGTGGTAGGAGCAAAAAACAATGCTCGCGTGAATTTGAAGATTTATGAACCAGAAGGCGCGCAACGTCCGCCTCGTCGTCAGAACCGTCAGGAAAGAGAAACTACTGACGCTGACACTTCGGCTGTTGATTTGCAGCTTTAATTTATTCTCAATCCAAACTCCCTCTACAATTGTAGAGGGAGTTTGCTTGTCTAAAATAAATTTTGTCTTTATAGTTAGATTATGCGCTTTGATGTTATTACAATTTTTCCGGAGATAATTTTGACTTATGCCAATCAGTCAATTTTAGCAAGGGCTCAAAAGAAAAATAAAATACAAATTTTTGCTCATTCACCTCGCACCCAAACAGTTGATAAACACAAAACCGTAGATGATCGGCCTTATGGTGGTGGACCGGGAATGATTTTACAGTTTGAGCCGATTTATAAAACTTTGCGTAGTTTGCGACGAAGAAAAAGATCACGAGTGATTATGTTGACTCCCGCCGGCAAACAATTTACGCAACGAGAAGCTGAGCGTCTGGTAAAGTATGATCAGTTGATATTGTTGTCTGGTCGCTATGAAGGTTTTGATGCCAGAATTGAAAAATTGGTGGAAGAAAAAATTTCTGTTGGCCCTTATGTCTTATCGGGCGGTGAATTGCCAACTTTGACGATGATTGAAGCAATCGCGCGTTTACTCCCAGAGGTTTTAGGTCACAATGATTCCAACCAAGATGAAACTTTTTCACAACATCTAGAATACGTTGAATATCCACAGTACACCCGACCGGAAACAATTAATTATCAAGGGAAAAAATTGACAGTTCCCAAAGTACTTTTGTCCGGTAATCATAAAAAAATTGCGGTTTGGCGGCAAAAGCAGACTCAAAAAAGAGCCAAGAAAAGTTGATTTGAACAAGCAAATTTTAGGATTAAGAAAGGTCTTGACAGAGTTTGGTTATTTTATTATTATAATAAGGCAATTGAGCAATGGTTTTTGCTTCCCCATGCTAAAAATTAAGGAAAAAATTCCAAACTAGTAAATTTTACAATTCAAATTTTGTCAATCTAGACAAGAAAAAACAGTGATACTTGAATACTTCGAGTGTCTCTGTTTTTTCTAGTCTTAAATAAAGATTAGAAAAAGAAATTTAACAACTGAAAAGTGTAGAGAAACAAAGCCATTTCTTTGAGAGTCAAGGCCTCTTTGTGAGGCCAATCAACTTTCATACTTCTTTGAGAGTTTGATCCTGGCTCAGGATGAACGCTGGCGGCGTGTCTAAGGCATGCA
>CAZUKA010000002.1:0-266115 GCA_964620905.1 uncultured Gammaproteobacteria bacterium
CGTCGCATCCTGGGGCTGTAGAAGGTCCCAAGGGTTTGGCTGTTCGCCAATTAAAGCGGCACGCGAGCTGGGTTCAGAACGTCGTGAGACAGTTCGGTCTCCTATCCGCCATGTGCGTAGAACTTTGCGCAGGCCCTTCCCTAGTACGAGAGGACCGGGAAGGACGTAACCTCTGGTGTACCAGTTGTTCCACCAGGAGCATTGCTGGGTAGCTATGTTCGGTTAAGATAAGTGCTGAAAGCATCTAAGCACGAAGCTGTCTGCAAGATTAGAGTTCATTATCAGGGTCCTGGGAGATGACCAGGTTGATAGGCTGCAGGTGTAAGTCCTGTAAAGGATTCAGCCGAGCAGTACTAATAACCCGATTTTAACCACAAGAATTGTATTGACTAAATTAGGGTATAGAGTTCCCGTGCCTACAGCGATAGGGCCACACCCGTTCCCATTCCGAACACGGTAGTTAAGCCTATCAGCGCCGATGATACTCAATCGGGGAAAGTAGGTCGGCGCGGGAACCCTATACCCTATTTTAAAAACCGAGTATATACTCGGTTTTATTGTGGGTGTATTTTTAATACATTGGTTATTGTTTCAGTATCTATTACTAATTCTTTAGCAGTGTCTTCGACTGCTTGATCGAATTCTTGTGGGTAATAAAATTTTAAATCTGAAAAATTAAGTTTTTTTAATGAGTTGATAGGTAGTTTATAACGTAAAGTAGAAATGATATTTTGAGCTGTGTCGCACAAAGCTGTTAAAGTACAATCGTTGTTCATTTTCCCTCCAGTTTTATATGATGGTCTGATTATAAATTGATATTTTATTTTAGTCAATTGTTAGAAAATTGACTCACTTATATTGTTTTATGATAGACGTAAGCAAATAATTTTTATTAAAGAAAAAAACCGATTATTTATCGGTTTTTTTAAAATTATTTTGAAATATTTCTTTGATATCCTCACTGGGAAGGTCGTAAATTGATGAAACATATTCTAGTGCATCTTTTAGATCAGCTGGGTAAAATTTATTGAGTTGATCATAAGATAATTTTTTCAGGCGAGGTAGAAATAATCTGTTTTTAATAGTGCAAGTTATTTGTCGTTTTTGAAAAGTACTATATTTATTTATCATTTAATCCTCCTTGAATTAGATTAGATTATCTTATTTTACTGATTTTTATTTGTCAATAATATTCAAGTTGTTTTTGTTAATAAATTATGACAATATTAATCTATGCGTATAGTCGCTGACCTACACAATCATTCTCGTTTTTCCCGAGCTTGTTCCCCAGAATTGACTTTAGAAAATTTAGATAAGTGGGGAAGAATTAAAGGGGTAAATTTATTGACTACCGCTGATTTTACTCATCCAGTTTGGATTAAAGAATGTGAAGAAAGGTTGGTAGACAATGGCGGCGGATTTTATACTTTGAAAAAAGGCGGAGGAGGTATTTATTTTATTTTCACCACTGAATTGGCTTTTATTTACAAAAAAGGTGACGAGACCAGACGGGTACACAATGTGGTGCTGGCGCCAAACATTACAGCCGTTAAAAAACTGAATAAAGTATTATCAGACCGAGGAATAAATTTACACTCTGATGGGCGTCCGATTTTGGGTATGTCTGATCGGGATTTTTTAGAGTTAGCTAAAACAGTGGATGCCAAAATAGAAGTGATCCCAGCGCATATTTGGACCCCCTGGTTTTCAATTTTTGGTTCCAAATCTGGTTTTGATAGCGTAAAGGAGTGTTATGAAGATATGACTCCTTATATATTTGCTTTAGAAACTGGTCTGTCTTCTGATCCGTTGATGAACTATCAAGTATCAATGTTAGATAAGTACATTTTGGTATCAAATTCAGATTCGCATTCTTTGCAAAATATCGGACGGGAGGCCAATGTTTTTGAAATTAGTCCACAGAATTTATCATACGATGAATTAATTCGCATTTTGAAACAAAAAGATGTAAATAAGTTTTTGTATACGGTTGAATTTTTCCCTGAAGAAGGTCGGTATCATTATGATGGTCACCGAGATTGCCAGATTGTTTTATCACCTCAAGAAACGAAAAAGAAAAAAGGTCTTTGCCCCCGTTGTCAAAAGCTTTTGACCATTGGTGTACAGTATAGGGTGGAGGAATTAGCTGATAGGCAATACGGTTTTCAGTTGAAAAATCGCCCAAGTTTTAAAAAAATAGTTGAACTAGACAAAATTATCGCCGCCTGTTTGTCAGTAGGTAATCGTCAATCCAAAAAAGTTAAAAAAATTTATGATGAAGTGGTCTTAAATTATAAATCGGAATTTAATGTATTAATTGATTTACCACTTACTGAACTTGATGATTTAAAAAAATATTCACCACTTTTACCTACTGGTATCAAAAGAGTACGATCTGGAAAACTTGCTGTTAATCCTGGTTATGATGGTGAATACGGACAAATAAAAATTTTTTCAGCAGCTGAGCTAAAAAATTTTTTGCCCTCACAGAATAAATTATTTTAGCTAAAATTAAATAAAATATTGAAAGTAAAAACTTTTACCAAACTAAAAACCCGCACATAAATGATCGGGTTTTTAGCGAAGAGTAAAAAGTTTATCTCTTTTTCTTTTTTGCCACCTTTTTCTTTTTTGCCACCTTTTTCTTAGCGGCTTTCTTTACTTTCTTTTTTGCCATATTATCACCTCCTCCCATAGAATTTGAGGTGTATTTGACCTCAAGTTAATTATAATTTATTTATTGGAAATAATTTTCTTAGTGAAGATAAAATTATTTGAAATAAATAATTTCAGGTATATTATACCACTTTTTTGCAGTCAAGTAAAAGTATATGTGGAAAACTTTTTATCAGAATTATTTTAAAAAAACAAAAAAGAATATTTTTGTATTCTTTATTTTGGAAATTAAAAAAAATTTTATATGTTGATAAAAATAAATAAAATTATTTTTTTATCATAATTCAAATTAATATTATTTTTTAACTAAATAAATATTGGTGGAGACGAGGGGAGTCGAACCCCTGACCCCCACATTGCAAATGTGGTGCTCTAGCCAACTGAGCTACGTCCCCAAAAGATATTACATTCCACCCCGACCAAACAATGGTGTCAAAATAGCAGTGGCGGCTTGTTGGTGTAGGTTGGTCATTATCAACAGGCCAATAATTATTGCCAAAATACCAAACAATTTATAGGCTAACCATGATCCGCCCATAGTGTGCAGATGTTGCTCAAACCAGGCAATTCGGCCAAAATTATTGACTAGCCAGGCTGTTTTCCAAGCAAACAAAAAGCCGACTATTACAATAATAAAACCTAAAATTACTCTGCCCATATTTATTATTTAATAATTAATAATTAATTGAATCACGGGTAAGGATGAAATTATCTCTGGTGGGTTTGAGAGGAGTCGAACCTCTGACCTCCTCGGTGTAAACGAGGCGCTCTAACCAACTGAGCTACAAACCCCGGAATTAATTTATTAAACTAATATTAATGCCTAATTCTCTCTTCCTTATACTAGATACTGTTTGGTGCCCAGAGAGGGACTCGAACCCTCACCCCGTTACCGGGCTAGGCCCTCAACCTAGTGTGTATACCAATTCCACCATCTGGGCAGACGGTTGATAGGTTAATTATATTCATAAAAACAAACAAATACCATTACCCAGTAATTTTCTTTTCTTTGAGTTTTTTGTTGTATTGTCTAGTGAAGTAAAGTTTAGCTCTTTTGACTCGAGCTTTTTTTATTACTTCAATATTAGTAATCAATGGTGAATTGATAGGTATGATTTTTTCTACCCCCACACCTTCAGATTCTTTACGAACCGTAAAAGTTCCGGTTTTGGTGTTTGGTTTTTTAACTCTAATAATCAAACCCTCAAAAATTTGAATTCTTTCTTTTTCTTCACCTTTGGCGTTTAATTCTTTGATTTTTTGTGAAATTTTTACAGTAAGACCTGGTTCCAATACTTGTTTTGTTTGGTCTTTTATTTTGGTGGACATATTTTTTTAGTTAGTTAACAAATGAAAAATCCTAAAATACTTTTAGGACTTTCTAAAATCTACCCTAAATTTTATTACTTGTCAAGCATTTTTGTTCGTTGTTTGATAAAATTCATAATCTTACTAAACACCTGATCGGGGGTCGAATTGGTGGTATCAATAATAAAATCAAAATTTTTTAAATTATCGAATTCAATGCCATAATATTTCTGATAACGCCGACGGTCACTGGCTATACGTTTTTGATGGCTAGCTAGTACAGCAGTTATGTCGGCTAGTTGGTTGTCCTCATTGCGATGACTACTAGTTTGCAGTTCATTGAAAACTCGGGTTGCTCCAACTTGAGGATCAACAGTGATAAATATTTTTAGAGACTGAGGAATAAGATGCCAAGCAGTTCGACTTTCTATGACAAAATTATTTTGAGTTTCACCCAATTTTTTTACGTACTCGTCAACTTCCAGATCTGTTTCGGGGTGAGTTTCACCGTAAGTATTATATTCAGCCAAGGACATACCTTTTTGTTTAGCTGCTTCTCGTCTGATTTTGCCTATATAGTAATGTTGGTAATTTAGTTCAAAGGCAATTTTTTTGGCAATAGTTGTTTTTCCTGATCCGGGCTGACCATTGATAGAAATAATCATATTAGCGTATTTAATATTTTTTTTAGCTTGAGCGGTAGAGGGCAATAAAATTCTTGCCAATTATTTGCTAAGTCACGAAATCCTAGTGAGTAGGCATGTAAAAATATTCTATCAATATTCTTGTAGGACAGCAATTTTTTTGGTAAATACAAATATTCGCCCACGAGCGGATGATTGAGTGCTGATAAGTGCAAACGTATTTGATGGGTACGACCGGTGTGGGGAGTAATTTTTAAGTAGGAGTAATGTCGGTTGGCTTTGATGACTTCATAGGCCGTGCTAGCTTCTTTCCCAGTTTGACTTTTGGGTCTAGCTACCATTTTGCCATTACGACTGGAGCGAGAAATTTTAAAATCAATCTGTCCGGTTTGATCTGGCATCTGACCATAAACTAAACCCAAATAAGTTTTTTTGATTTGTCTAGATTGAAATTGTTTTTTAAGATGCTCAAACATTTGGTTGTTTTTTGCTATCACCATTACGCCGGATACCTCTTTATCTAAACGATGAACCAGACCTGGTCGCAGTGGGTGTTCGCCAATATTTTTTAAATCAGGAAATTTTTTTAATAACAGTTCAGCTAAAGTATATTCAGTGCTGGTAGAGTGAGCTCGGTGGACGGTTAGGCCAGCTGGTTTATTGACAATCAAATATTCTTGAGTAGCAGTTATTATATCAAGTGACCACTGATTTATTTGCTTGATGGGCGTGGTAGTTTTTTTAATACTAACAATATCGTCTTTTTGTAAAAAATGATGTGGACTGATTGATTTATTATTGACTAAGACCTGACCAGATTTGATCTGTTTTTGCCAGTGACTGCGGGAAAGTTTTGGATACTTTTCAGTCAAAAATTTATCAAGCCGTTGTTTGTCAGTTTTGTGAAAGGTGATATTCATAGTTTAATTATAGCAAGAATTAGCCCGCTGGTGAGGCGGGCTAAAACAAGTTTAATTATTCTTCAGGTCGGTCTAAATTCAGTTCTCTGTAATCTTCGATTTTTTCATCATCACTTTCATTGCTAGCACCATTATTTTTTTTAGATGTTTCAGTTTGTTTTTCTTCAATACCTTCTAATCTTTCGGTGAATTCATTCAAATTTTTTTGTACACTCTGGTCAGTTTCCGGTTCTTTCCCCTTTTTTGTTTCAAAAAGTTTTTTTAAAAAATTTTCGCTCATATTTTTTATTATTGATTAAAATGGTGGACGCGAGAGGAGTTGAACCTCTGACCTCCACAATGTCAATGTGGCGCTCTAACCAACTGAGCTACGCGTCCAATAAATTACTTTTGGTGCGCGTAGATGGATTTGAACCATCGACCCCCACTTTATAAGAGTGGTGCTCTAACCGCTGAGCTATACGCGCTTAAAAAGATAGCTTAATGTGGTGGGGGAAAGGTAATATATTGGTAAAATTTTATTGTAAAATGTCCTAACTATTATACCAAAAGTAATCTGATTGATAAATATTAATGTATTATCTTCTCCAGACTTTGTTTTATATCTTCAATCACCTCTCTGACAACACTTTCCAATTGATTGCTAGAAATACTGGTTTGGGCCCAAGTTTTATGGCCGGTGGGAGAATATTTTTTTAGCAGTCCCAGAGCATTGTATTTGTGATTGCTATTGATTTGAATGTTTATTTTATTGTTGTTTTGATCAGCAGCAAAAATTAATACCACTTCAGCTTGGGGGGCCTCGGTGATTATTTCATCTACCAATCCTTGCAAATGAAATTCACTAGCACCGGTTTTGGTAAAATCTAGGGTTGATAGGGCAGTCCAGGCTAATTTTAATTTTGGTTCCAGTTGTAATTTAGCTAGAGCTCGGCCCCAGAGTTTGAGAGTTTGGATTGATTTGGTGCGATAAAGATGAGTAATTACTTTTTCTCTTTCCGCACCGGCTTGGATCAGCTGGGAGGCAATACGTAGAGTGTTGGGTGTAACGTTGTTGCTTTTAAAACTTTTGGTTTTTTCAGTCATACCGGTATAAATATATGTAGCTAGAGTTTCATCTAGCATTTCTTGGCCAAAGGCTTCCAATAAATTGTAGATAATTTCAGTGGTGGCAGTGGCGGTTAGGTCGACTTTGTTGATTTGGCCGAAATATTCGTTGGATGGTGAATGATCAAGATTGATAATGGGTGTGTGATAAAAAAAATCAGCTTGACGCTCATAAATTTTTCCTAAAGATTCCAAATCCGGACTATCAACCACTAAGATTAGATCGTATTTATAATGGGAGGGACGAAAAGAGACATCATCATCTGAATAAACACCATGTTTTGGTGTTAAGGAGATTAGTAGTTCTTGTTCGGTTTTATCATAGCTTAGCTCTTCAATTGGAGTCTCAGCAGTATTGACCACAATGGTAAATTTTTTTAGATGATACAGGTCTGATTTAATTGTTCCTAATCCAGATAAGAATTCATAATGTGTTGGCAGACTAAAATTACTAATAACCGCAGTGGCATTTTTACCCATTTTTTTTAATATTTGTAGCCATGACAAAACCGAAGCTAAACTATCGCCGTTGTAATGCTCTTTACAAGTGATTAGAATTTCACTCGCTCGATTAATTTGTTCATGGATTTGTTGATTTTCGTTTAACATAAAAAATTTGGCTGATCCATTTACCTTTAATAGCTAAACAAGCAATTAAAACATACTACTCTAAGTAAGTCAAGGTGTCAAGGATAATAGATTTTTTTAATTTATTTATTGACAAATTAAGGTTTTTTAAGTAAATTTAAACAGTTATAAAAATATGAATTTAACCGAACTCGCCCGAAAATTAAAAGTTCCTACCAGTGAACTCAAGGAAAAATTGCCTGAGCTTGGTTTTGATATTGGTATGAAAGCTATCAAAGTTCCGGATGAAATGGCTGATAGGATAATTGCTCGGTGGCACGAAGAAAAGAAAAGAATGCAATTTGAGGTTAAATATCAAACTGCGACAGCCAGCGATGATGAAGGATTTGACAAAGATAAAAAAAGCGAACGTGTCATCAAGGTACCATCATCAATTTCAGTTAGAGATTTAGCCGAGCGATTACACTTGTCAGCGCCGGCGATGATTACCGAGCTAATGAAACATGGAATCATGGCTTCACTATCAGAAAAAGTTGACTTTGAAATTACTACTATTGTAGCAGAAAGTTTGGGCTACAAAACACTATTATCTGATGAAACTAGTTTAGATGAGCAAAAACAACAGGTTATTCAGGATAAGTTAAAACAGTTGAAAGGAAAAAAGACTGATAAAATGCAAACTCGCTCACCGATTGTGGTGGTGATGGGTCACGTTGATCATGGAAAAACAAAATTACTTGATACTATCCGAGAAGCCAATGTTATGGCCACTGAAGCCGGAGGTATCACCCAACATATTGGAGCTTATCAGGTTGAAAAAAATGGTCGGATGGTGACTTTTATTGATACCCCGGGCCACGAGGCCTTTTCGGCTATGCGTTCCCGAGGTGCCAATGTAGCAGACATAGCAATTTTGGTAGTAGCAGCAGATAGTGGTATGCAACCTCAGACAATTGAAGCGGTCAAGATGATTCAAGATGCTGGATTACCGATGATTGTAGCTATCAATAAAATTGATAAACCGCAAGCCGATATTGAGAAAGTAAAAAAAGAATTAGCGGAAATAAATTTGATTCCCGAAGATTGGGGGGGGAATGTTATTTGTGTACCGATATCAGCCAAAGATGGAACCAACATTGATCAACTTTTGGAAATGGTTTTGTTGACAGCTGATCTGAATCAAGAGCAAATCGGCGCAGATTTTGACAGCCCAGCCACTGGAACAATTATTGAATCTCATTTGGACAAAGGCACAGGGCCGGTAGCTACAGTTTTAATTCACAGCGGGACACTACGGTTGGGTGATAAAGTACAGGTAGGAAACGTATTGGGTAAAATTAGAAGTATGCAGGATTATCAAGGGACGAAAATAGATCTAGCCCCACCTTCTATGCCAGTACGGATAATTGGTTTAGAACAGGTACCAACCGTGGGAGAAATTTTAGAGGCCGGAGTTGATTTTAAAATATTACGACGACAGTTAAACAACAGAAAATTCCAAGCCACGGAATTCAAGGCCAAATCATCTGATGATGATAAAAAGAGTAAAATAAAAAAATTCAATATACTCTTGAAAGCCGACGTGGCTGGATCTTTGGAGGCCGTGGTGCAGTCATTGAAAAAATACAACGGAAAACAAGTGATGGTCAACGTTGTTTATAAGGGTTTAGGTAATATTACCGAAGTTGATGTGGTACGAGCGGAAAGTACTAAAGCGCATATCTATGGATTCAATGTGACTGCCACACCGCAAGCATACGAGGTAGCCAAAGAAAAGAAAATTGATGTTAAACTTTATCAGATCATTTATAAGTTGTTGGAAGATGTTGCTGAAAAGCTGGAGGATATATTGGATCCAATCGTCAATCGTAAAATTTTGGGACAAGCAAAGGTATTGGCTGTTTTTCGAGGGCAGAGACAAAAAATGATTGTAGGAATAAGGGTTTTAGCAGGTGAAATTATGACAGGAGCTAAATTGGTGATTCGTCGTTCCGGTAAAATTATGGGGGAAGGTCAAGTACAGCAGTTGCGGGTAGGTCCTGAACAAAGAGAAAAAGTTTTAACTGGCAGTGAATGTGGTTTGCAATACAGCGGTAGTTTGAGTTTGCAGCCGGATGATGAATTGGAAATTTTTTCAGAAACCAAGGAAAAACAAAAACTGGAACCGGTAAAAAATTAAACTTATGCCCAGTCGCCGTCAAGAACAAGTTAATTCCTTGCTACAAAAAGAACTAGGAAAAATTTTACAAACCGAATTGGAAATCCCGCTTGGAACATTACTCACTATTAGTCGAGTGGAGGTATCTAGTTCATTGGAACATGCGGATGTATTTGTGACTGTTTTACCTGATGAAAAGACAAAAGAAATTTTACAGTTATTGCAAAAAAATATCTATTATTTACAAAAGTTATTGGATAAAAAATTATTTCTTAAATTTGTACCTAAAGTTGTGTTTAAAGTAGATGAGGGCATGAAATTGGAAAATGAGATGAATGAGATGTTGGATAATCTCTAAACGATAAATAGTTAATTGAAAATAACCGCCCAAGAGGCGGTTTTATGCTTGACAAAAATCAAAATTTATGCTTATATTATTGGTTTAGTACTTAAATAATTTATTAAATCTACAACAATTAAGGAGAAGTAAAGTGAAAAGAAAAAAATGTCTTTTGGCGTCTTTTTTTGTTATTTGTATTTTTTTTCTTTATTCCTGTGAAGTAAATGAAGAAAATAAAAAGACAGATGACTCAACACAAGAAACAGTACAAGAAACTGATAGCTTAGATCAATTGGAAATTAAGATTGGTCAAGAAAGAGCAAAACAGTTATTGCTCCATACATTTAATTTATGGAATCTTAGTCAAACTGACAGCGCTCAACAAATTCAGTGGGTAGACTGGGAAAATATATTTTTTTCTCAAGAATATTTTCGACAGCGTTTGCTGGATTTCATAAAGATTGATTGGTCCGAAGGTATTTGGTGGTGGCAAATTTCTGTTTATATTGACGTGCCGGAATTAAAAAATTTTAAGCGAGGAAACGAATTTAAATTTGTGATTGATTATCCTTTGGTTGATTGGCGTGATGATTTGGTTATATCAATTAAAAAAAATAACCAGGGGGAAACTGTCGCTTATATTGCTGAAGGGTCATATTTTACTCCTCGTCATAGTTATATAGTTAGTTTTATTATTATGCTTTTAAGTTTAGTAGTTTTTATCTTAGTGGTTGGTTTGGTCGGATATCTGTTATATATAGGATTTATGAAAATGGTTAATAACTTAGCCGACTATATGACACAGGGACAGGGTAATAATATTTGGGCTCAGCGGTTTGCCGCTTCGCTTATCGGTTCATTTATTCTGTTTGCAATCGGAGTTTTATCATTGGTTTTTAGTTAATTTATTTCAAACATCAAAAAAGGAGTAAAAAATGCAGAAACATTCTGTTGATTTGAATCAGTTGAAACAACTGATCAAAGAATTTAATGATTATTTTGAATCATTAAATAAATGTTTTGTTAACCGCGAACATGTAATTCAATTGATGAAATTTGCTGTAGCCCAGCGCCAACATTTATTGGTTTTTGGAGCTCCGGGAACAACTAAAACAGCCATATCTGATTTGGCTATGTCCGGTATTGAGGGAGCAAATAAGTTTTATCTTGAATTATCAATGTTTATGACTGAAGATGCTGTTTTTGGTCCGTATGATCCAAAAAAAATGCGCGAAGATGGAGTATTAATCCATCGGACAGAAAATATGTTACCGGAGAGTAATTTTGCTAGACTGGGAGAATTTTTGGATCCCAATATGGCTCTGTTGCGTAGTTTGCTCGGAGTTCTAAACGAAAGACAATTAAAACGTGGCCGACAAATTTTAACGGTTCCCTTATACACAGTTTACTGTGATACTAACAAAGATCCCTACCAGGTTCTGAAAAATTCTCCTTATTTGTGGGCAGTTTTGGATCGTATTCTGTTTATGACCAAAGTCGATTATATATCAGACTATAAGGATATGACAGAGATGATTACCCGTTTTCAAACCGGTCAGACAGTAAGTTTGGATAAGAAAGTAAGTCTTTCCGTTATTGATCAAATTTCAGAATTGATTGTTATTCCCCCATCGTTAATTCGCAATCAGTTTATTTATCAAGCCCTGGGGCAGGCGTTTATTGAATATCGAGAAAAAAGAAAACAGGCCATGGCTAATAATGGTGAAAATGTTATCTTACCAGATATTTCTGATCGTAGATTTGCACAAGCAACTCAAATGTGTGAGGTGAGCGCAGTTCTTAATGGGCGCTTGGAATGTCAGCCAGAGGATATGAAAGATGTTTATTATGCCATTGGCACTACTGATTGGGAAAAAGAAATTTGGTTGGAAATTTATGAACAGAAAGTTGAATATGTAAAAGAGTTAATGTCACAACAGGTTGATCATGCTCAATTGGTAGCGTTAGTAAGTGTTGAGAAAGAACTGGAAAATATTAATAAAAATGATCCAGAAGAAACCCTGCATACCCTGGCAGTGATAAAAGGGCAACTTGAACCGATAATACCTGAAAATGATCAGGTAAATGAAAAAAAACAACTACTTATCGACAAATTAAATGCTTTAGTTGATGAGGCAACAACTAATTTAAAAGAAAAGATCGGATTATCAAGTTGAATTATGACCAGATGCAAAGAATTTTGCATCTGGTCAACTAATTTTGGTAAAGAGCAACGAGCAGCAAAAAATTTTGCTTCTCATAGTTCTTTGTCAATTAAATAAATTCAAAAAATAATATAAGGAGTAAAAAATGTTTCCTTTAATTTTAGCCGGCTTAGCTATGGGTGCGGCAGCTTATTTTGCTTATAAGTTGTTTCAGTCCATGCGTTCGGGCGGCCTTAATCTACCCGGCGGAAATCAAGCCGGAGATGAACCAGGATCAGATAGAACAAAAGGTTTTGATTCTATCAAAAATCGCGACGATCTCATAAATAAGGTTGTTAATTCAGTAGTTTTCGCTACCAAGCAGATGGTAGTTGGTCAAAAAAAGGTTGGTGAGGAAAGATTGGAATCAGAGATTCCAGCAGATGATATGGAAATTAGGAAAATGCGAGGCATATCTGAAATTTCTAAAGTAGTACCTCAAGCCAATGCTTATAATGATGATCTCTATTATGGTTTGGCTGCCACTAATCAGCTTATGGTCACCCAGCACATTGAGACAAAAGATCTGACTGAACCAGAATACGGCAAGGCTAGAAATATTCTATTAGTATTGCAAGATATTTCTGGAAGTATGGAAGAATACGATCGCATACCTTGGTCAATTCGTCTAAATGAGAAATTGATCGAACGTTGTCAAAAAGAAGAAGCGGAATATGCTTTGATTTGTTTTGACGGCAATCCACGTGAACCTCATCTAGCTAAAAATAAACTTGAGTTGGAAAGTTTAAAAAGCCAACTAGTGTATATTATCAGGCCGGATGGAGGTACAAGCATATCAAGCGCTTTACGAAAAGGAATAACCGTATTGACGGAAGAGCAATTTGCTGAAAAGCAAATCATTTTAGTTACTGATGGACAAGATGGTGTTTCCTTTAGTTTAAAGCAAGAAATAAAAACAGCTGGGGCATCGTTGCATGCCATATGTATTGCCGGTGATAATCCAGACCTTCGAGCCATTTCGGACAAATATGATATTTTAGAACAACAAAACAACCAGGAGGAAGATAATTGAAAAAGATAATTGAACTATCATACATTTTCACCAAAATATTTAGTGTTTTTGGTGAAAAGATGGAACCATTTTTTCCTTTCTTTAAACGTCAGGCGACAAAAAAAGAGAGATTAGAAGTAGTCCTCGGTCCAATGAAGGTAAAATTGGACGTAGAAAAAGCTAAAAAAATTCTAGATTTGAAAAGTGATATAAAGGGTCATTTGGTGAAAGGTCCTTTAGATTCAGTACTAGGTTTTTTCAATACCCAAAATGGCGATTTAGTTATTGATATCAACGAGATTTTTTCTTGTTTTAAACCCAAAAATCCCAAAGAATTTGATGAACAAATAACCAAAGTAGTATGCCATGAATTTTGGCACGTCAAACAAAAAGAAGTTCACGGTAAGTGGTTTTTTAGGGTAAGAAAAATAATTACTTTTTTCTTGATTCTTTTGTGGGTTTTTTCTACACCAATCACTACTCTTATTTTTGCCTTATTTGAACCAAATATTTATCTATTCTTGATTGGTTCAGTATTGGACATAATACTTTTTCTTAAGTTCGCTTTACCGGTGATCTTGATGATAAGTTATATTGTTTCACCGGAAGAAATTGGTGCGAGACGTTACGCACAAAAACATTATCAAGACCAGGATTGGTTAGAGGTAATAAAAATTGAACCAGCTTCCAAAGAGGAAATGTTAAATGATTTTTTACAAAACATTTTTCCCTTGGTTCTGGTAAGAGAACAAATTTAATTATTACGGGCGCAGTTCAGATTGAACCGCCCGTTTTTTATTAGACTTGCTTTTATTAAATTTTTGTTATAACATATAATGTTATTAATTTATGGATAGAATAAAGTTATTACAGCAAATAAATAAAATAGTGGTTAAGTCAGAGCGAATTTTTGTGCAGGCGCATGCCAATTGTGGCGATGCGGCTGGTTCTACTTTGGCGCTTGTACATTGGTTAGAATCAATAAATAAAAATTATCTGGCATTTTCTCCCGAACCAATTCCTGAAGTTTTTAGTTTTTTACCGGGGGTGGAAAAAATCGTTTCTGATCCTAAGCGA
This sequence comes from uncultured Gammaproteobacteria bacterium, assembly GCA_964620905.1. Classification (GTDB taxonomy): domain Bacteria; phylum Patescibacteriota; class Patescibacteriia; order S139-126; family S139-126; genus CAZUKA01. The sequence goes on from CAZUKA010000002.1 coordinate 14,035, forward strand.
TTTGATTTATCTGATTTTGATTTATTGTTGATTTTGGATTGCGGTGATCTGGGTCGCACTGGCATTGCCGAAAAAATCAAACAAGAAAAAAGACCAGAGGTTTTATTGGTAAATATTGACCATCATCACACTAATGATTATTTTGGTGATGTAAATTTTGTCGATACCTCTGCCCCCGCTACCGCCACCTTGGTACATGAATTTTTAAAAACCAACCAGATTAGTTTAAATAGAAAAATGGCCACCTGTTTACTAAACGGAATTTTTACTGATACTGGAATTTTTACCAACCCCGCTACCAATCAAAGTGCTCTAGATCGAGCAGCCGATCTTTTACTGGCTGGTGCTAGTGTTAATACAATTATGAATTCATTGACCAAAAATAAAACTGTTAGAGGATTGAAATTGTGGGGACGGGCTCTGGAAAGATTGCAATTGAATTCCAAATATAAAATCGCCTACACTCTGCTTTTACAAGAAGATTGGCGCGATTTTCCCGATGTTTCAGGTAGCGAGGCGATTGAAGGGCTGGCTAATTTTATGAACAACATCAGTGATGCTAAAGTTAGTTTGATTTTGCGGGAAATGCCAGATGGTTTGATCAAGGGTTCCTTGCGAACCACTGATGATAATTATGATGTTGCAAAATTGGCGGCATTATTTGGTGGTGGTGGGCATAAAAAGGCCGCTGGGTTTACTATTTTTGGACAGATTAGGTATAATGAGGAACACAGATATTGGGAGATTATTTAACATAATTAACTTATAAATCTATGACCAATAAATCAGAACAACCAAAGAGTAGCATGTTTATTATTCCGACTATTAGTGAGCGCACTCAATATGGTGAACGAGTATATGATATATATTCGCGTTTACTTAAAGATCGGATAATTTTTTTAGGTACGCCAATTGATGATACGGTAGCCAATGCCGTCATAGCCCAAATGTTATTTTTGGATTCACAAAGCGCTGACGAAGATATTAAGCTGTATTTAAATACCCCGGGTGGTTTGGTGACCGCTGGTCTGGCAATTTATGACACTATGCAGTATGTGAAATCATCAGTTTCAACAATTTGTATAGGTACAGCTGCCTCGATGGGTGCGGTGTTGTTGGCGGCAGGTGCAAAAGACAAACGCTTTATTTTACCCAATAGCGAAGTAATGTTACATCAGGTAATGGGTGGCGCTGAAGGACAGGCGTCTGATATAAAAATTAGAGCCGAACATATTTTAAAAATTAAAGACCGTTTAAATAAGATTTTAGCAAAGCATACCGGTCAAAGTTTACCACGGATTGAAAAAGATACTGACCGCGACTACTATATGTCGGCGGAAGAAGCGGTGAGTTATGGATTGGTTGATAAAATAATTAAATAATCACACTTCAGCCCCGACCTTTGTGTCGGGGCGGTTTTTTAATCTTGTCAAAACAATTTATTTGTGGTAGAATACAAATACTGTAATTATTAATCACAGCTTTTGCGTCGATATTTGAGATTTTGGCTGGAAAACAAGAGTTTTATGACGATTGACTTAATTGATTTTTCTTATTTACTTGTTACAATTTTTACTTTTTTGTTTGTCAAAAAGTTTCAATTTGAAGCTTATTTTATTTCGTCTCCATCTCTTATTACTTTAGGTTAGAACTTGAGCCAAAACTTTCATTTATTTGACCGAAGCTTCCAAGGAATATTTATATGGAAGTTATTACTTTAGAATTTATTATTGGTGCGAGCATCGCCACCATGATTGGTTTGGTGATTGGTTTTTTTGTTCGTAAATTTTGGTCTAAACAAGCAGTTGATTCGGCTGAGGCCAAGGCAGAAAAAATCATCACCACTGCCAAAAACAAAGAAAAAGAAATACTGCTTTCAGCCAAAGACAAAGCTATTGCCGTAATTGATGAGGCTAAGCGTGAAGAAGTTGAACGACGCAAGGAAATGCAGCATTTACAAATTCGTTTAGAAAAACGAGAGGAGATTTTTGATAAAAAAATATTGGAGATTGAGAATCGTCAACAACGTCTCCGCGAAAAAGACGTGCAACTGCAGAAAAAGGAGGAAGAAATCAACCAAATTAGAGAACAACAATTGCAAAAATTGGAAAAAGTAGCCAATCTATCCCAAGAAGAGGCTCAAAAAGTATTGTTGGAAAATGTTGAGAAGCGTTATAAAGATGTATTGTATGAACGCATGCAGAAAATGGAAAGAGTTGGTGAGGAAGAATTGGAGCAGAAAGCTAAAAATTTAATAAGTCTTGTTCTGCAAAGGTGTGCTTCTTCTCATGCGGCAGAAACAACTACTACCACCGTGACTTTGCCCAATGATGAAATGAAAGGAAGGGTAATAGGACGAGAAGGACGAAACATCAAAGCAATTGAAAATTTATGTGGTGTAGAAATTATTGTTGATGATACACCGGGTGTTATTTTGGTTTCAGGTTTTTCACCAATCAGAAGACATTTAGCCAAACGCGCTTTGGATAAATTGATTTCTGATGGTCGAATTCATCCTGGACGTATAGAAGAAACAGTGGAACAGGCTAAAAAAGAATTAGCCCTAGATATTAAAAAAGCTGGTGAAGAGGCGGCCTATGAAGTAGGGGTAGCTGGACTTGATCCTAAATTACTGCAAATTTTAGGTCGACTTAAATATCGGACGTCTTATGGTCAAAATGTTTTACGGCACTCTATGGAAGTGGCGTTTCTATCAGGCATGTTAGCCGAAGAACTGGGTGCCAATGTAGCAGTTTGTAAAAAAGGTGGACTTTTGCATGATATTGGTAAAGCCGTGGATCATGAGGTACAAGGTACCCACACTGAAATTGGTTATGATATTATGAAAAAATTTGGTTTACCCGAAGAGGTGGCTTATATTTCTATTGCTCATCACGAAGATAACCCTAAGACTTTGGAGGGAGTAATTGTAAAGGTAGCTGACGCTATTTCTGGAGCACGTCCGGGAGCAAGGAAAGACACCTATGAAAATTATCTGCAACGTCTAGAAGAATTGGAAGCAGTAGCCAATACTTTTCCTGGTATTGAGAAGACCTATGCTATCCAAGCCGGAAGGGAAATTAGAGTTTTTGTTAAGCCAGAAGAAGTTGATGATTATCAAATGAAAAAAATTGCTCGCGATATTGCTGATCGAATCGAAGAAGAATTAAAGTATCCAGGAGAGATAAAGGTAACAGCGATTAGAGAAAATCGCATTGTTGAGTATGCTCGCTAATAACACCTATGAAGATATTATTTTTTGGCGATATTGATGGGAAGATTGGTCGCTCTGCCGTAGCTAAAGTATTGCCAGTTTGGCAGAAGAAATATCATCCTGATATTATTATTGCCAATGCTGACAACGTAACACATGGCCGGGGTATGAATCGAAAGCATTTTGATTTTTTGAGTGACTTGGGTATAAATATTTTTACTGCCGGTGACCACACTTTGGAAAGAAAAGAGACAGAGGAGTTGTTAAATTTTTCCGATGTTAAAGTTTTAAGACCATACAATTTAGTAGGTGATTTTGCCGGTCGAGGTGAAGCAATTTTTTCTATTCGCAAAAAAAATTTGCTTATGATAAGCTTATTAGGTAGAGTCTTTATGGATGAACCGACTACCAATCCATTTATTGCTATTGATAGTATTTTAGCAAAATATAAGCCTAGTAATTATGATTTAGTCATTGTTGATTTGCACGCCGAAGCCACTAGCGAAAAACATGCTTTTGCTTGGTATGTAGATGGAAGAGTCAATGCTGTTTTTGGTACGCATACTCATGTCCAAACTGCTGATGAAAGAATTTTACCCAAAGGCACAGCGACTATCAGTGATGTTGGTTTTTGTGGAGCCATGGATTCAGTGATTGGTGTAGATAAGAAAGAAATAATAAATCATTTTGTGACTGGTAAAAATTTCGTTTTAAAAATTCCTGAACAAGGAGTAGCACAAGTCAATGCCGCTTTGGTAGAATTTGATAAAAATAAAAAAGCTAAAAATATAAAGAGGTTACAAGCCAAAGTAATGATTAAAAAATAATTATTATCAAAGGAGGTGATAATTATGAATAAAATTGAATTCATCCAAAAATTATCTGATAAGTCTGGTATTTCTAAAAAAGAGACCGAGCATTTAGTCAATTCCATGGTCGAGCTTATTATAGATACTTTACGTACTGGTAGTGAAGTGACGATTACCGGATTTGGTACTTTTTCTGCCCGGGAGCGACATGCGCGCATGGGGGTAAATCCGCAAAAACCAGATGAACCAATGAAAATACCTAAAGTCACCGTGCCCAAGTTCAAGGCCGGCAAAACTTTAAAAGACGCGTTGAAAGCCAAAGATATTTAAGTTAATTCAAAATTTATTTCACTTGGCGACACAACGTGGGTTGTGTTTTTTTGTTTAATTTTTATATAATAATTGAAGTTATTTTTGCACCCGTGGTGAAATGGATATCACGACAGGCTTCGGACCTGTTATTGGGGGTTCGAATCCCTCCGGGTGCACCAAAAATAGAATTAAGAATAAAGAATTAAGTATAAATTGGAAGAGTAATTTGGGATTCGAACGGGTAGAAGTGAGCAACGAGCGTTAGCGAGACAGCGAACGTCAAACAAAGCGAGCTTGTGTAGCTTTGTTTGCTACCCAGGGCAAGTCCCGCCAACAGCGGGACGCGAATATCCCTCCGGGTGCACCAGTTGTTAGAATATAGAATTTTGAATCTAGAATTTAGGATTGACCATTATTTAATTATTTGATATTAGTATATTGTTTAATAATTAGGAATTAGTTATTAATAATTAATTTGTTTGGGTTGCTAGCTCAATTGGTAGAGCAGTTGCCTCTTAAGCAATTGGTTACAGGTTCGAGTCCTGTGCAGCCCACCATAAAAACATCTAAAGTATTTTAGGTGTTTTTTGTATTGACAATTATTTATTTTTGTCTTAGTGTTTATCATTAAAGTAAATTAAAATATAGGAGGTCAAATTGGATGTTATATTACAAATCTGGGCTGGATTATTTTATTTGCTAAATAAAATATTTTTAGCTGTTGGTGAAGGGAGTCAAAATAAATACTGGCGAGTTGTTGGTTGGAGCTGTTATTTAGTTGGTTTACCCGCCTGGGTGATAATTTTTATGATCAAACATAATTGGATAGCTGCTGCCCTGGAAACTGGTGGAGCACCTGCCATGTTGTTTGGATTAGTTATGGCTCTGCGTGGGCAAGAGAAAACACCAAAGAAGTTAAATATAGTTGCTAAATTTTTTGTATATTTTTTCGTTTTTTTTGGTTTGATTTATAGCCTTTATGATTACGGTGGTTTTAATTCCCCGACTCAAATACTGGAAATTTTGATTGTGATTGGTTATTTATTTGGAACTTATTTTATTGCGCGAAGAAGTTGGCCAGGTTGGCTATGGTTTATACTAATGAATCTAAGTTGCGCTTCATTGATGTTTATCCAGCAAAAATATATTTTAACTGGTCAACAATTATTATCCCTGGTATTTGTAGTTTATGGATTATTGGTATCCATAAATAATTTTAAAAAAGCACATTGTTGAAATGTGCTTTTATTTTTTCGTTTAATATTATTTTAAGCTATTCGGATCCATCATGTACTGCTTAGCCGTTTCTTTGTCAATATAGTTTTCGTTATACAGGCGTTTTAGATCCTGATCCATGGTAATCATACCTTCGGCCGCAGAGGTTTGAATGATAGTTTTTATTTGTTGGATTTTATTTTCTCTGATGAGGTTGGAAATAGCAGGGTTATTCATCAAGATTTCTCTGGTAGCTACCATACCACCTTCTTTTTTTGGCAGTAGTCGTTGGGAAACAATACCTGACAGGGTCATAGAAACTTGCAATCTGACTTGCGGTTGTTGGTAAGGCGGAAAAACATCAATAATACGATCAATCGTTTGGGAAGCATTGAGTGTGTGCAGCGTAGCAAAAACTAAGTGACCGGTTTCTGCCAAAGTTATAGTAGCGGCAATGGTTTCCAAATCGCGCATCTCACCCACCAAAATAACATCTGGATCCTGACGAAGCACATGTTTTAGAGCCGCCTGGAATGACAACATATCAGATCCAAGTTGCCGTTGTTTGATGATTGATTTTTTGTTCTTATAAACAAATTCGATTGGATCTTCTAGAGTTACGATATTTACACCTCGTTCGGAATTTATCAGATCAATCATAGCAGCTAAAGAAGTTGATTTACCGCAGCCAGTGGGGCCAGTAACCAATACCAAACCTTGGTTTAGTCGGGTCAGGCGATAGACAACTTCAGGCATCATAATCTCTTTCATGGCTGGTACTTTGCTGGGAACTACTCTGGCGACCACACCCATATTTTCTTTTTCAAAAAATAAATTAACACGCATTCTAGTACTGTCTTTCAAGGCATAAGATAAATCAAGTTCACGGTCTTTAATGAAAGTATCGTATTGTTTTTCCGTGATTGCTTCCTTAATCATTTTTTGTAACAACTCAGGAACTATTAATGGTAAATCGTGCAATTCTTTCAGTTCCCCAGAAATGCGCAGGATAGGAGATTTTCCTACCAATAAATGGATGTCGGAGGCTTTTTCTTCTACTGCGGTTTCGAATAAAGCTTCCAAATTGATATTTTTAGCGTTTAGTACGGGCATAGTTTTTGTTTAATTGATTTTATTTTACCATAATTTTAAACTTTTCATTAGTCCGAATATTCAATAGTTGGCAGGTTATCAATTTCAGTTGGTGTCACTTCCCAAATATCATAGACTTCGCTGTTTAATTCTTGGATAAATTCCGAAGGTTGACTGAAAATGAAACCATAGGATTGATTGTAGAGAATACGAGGGAAAATCAAATATAGCATAGTTTGTGCCCGAGTGGTGGCTACATAAAAAAGTCGACGTTCTTCTTCTAATTCATCATTTTTATCCATGGCTTTAGCATGTGGAAACTGACCACTGACTAAATTGATAACAAAAACGACAGACCATTCTAACCCCTTAGCTTGGTGAATAGTAGATAAAACCAAATAATCATCGGGTTCAGTTGGCTGTTCAGTTTGTTCGTCAACTCGAAAATTTTCTGATAGAGAAATGTCGGATAAAAATTTACCCAGATCATTATAGCGTGTGGCAAAATTTTCTAGCTGTTTAATGTCTTCAATTCTTTTGTCAGCATTTTCATATTTGGTTTGTAAATAAATAGTATAAAACGACTGCATTAGTTTAGAAATCATCCCACCAATGTCATTTTCTTTGGATAGGTTTATTATTTGTAGATTTGGTTTGAATTTTTGCCAAGCTTTGGCTAAACTGTTTGGTAAATCGAAGTCAGTAGTTAATATTTTTTCCCACGATTGGTTTTTTATAGCCAAGATAATTTTTTGGGCTCCTATTCGTCCGATACCAATTTGCAAATTTAAGATTCTACTCCAAGCAATCTCGTCTTGAGGATTGTATTTTATACGTAAGTAGGCGATAACATCTTTAAGGTGTGCTTGTTCAAAAAATTTTATCCCCCCTCTTTTGATATAAGGTATATTTTTTTTATTTAATTCAATTTCCAGCTCCAAAGCATGCCAGTCAGCCCGAAATAGTATTGCCAGATCTTTTAAATTGTAACCGGTTTCTGTCAGTTCAATTATTCGTTGGGTGATAAATTCCGCTTGTTCTTGATTGTTTTGTACATTGACCAAGATTGGTTTATCTCCGCTGGGTTTATTGGTTTTGAGATGTTTGGGGAATTGAGATTGGTTATTTTTGATTGACTCATTGGCTAAACGTAAAATTTCTGGAGTAGAGCGGTAGTTTGTTTCCAATTTAAATATTTTAGTGTGTTTAATTTTTTTGGGAAATGATAAAATATTTTCAATATTGGCAGCTCGGAAAGAGTAAATACTTTGGGCGTCATCGCCCACCACTAAAATATTACCGTGAGCACCGGAAAGATGTTCAATGATTTGTGCTTGAAGGTGGTTAGTATCTTGGTACTCATCCACCAGAATATAACGAAATTTTTGTGCTAGCATTTTTTTAATACTTGGTTTTTCTGCCAACAACCGTAACCACAATAGTAACAGATCATCATAATCCAAAACATTCAATTGTTTTTTTCTTTGATCATAGGTTTGGGCAATTTCTTGAACAGGGGGCAGTAGTTCATTTTTTAGATAATAGTATTTTTCAAAAAATATTTTTGGCAGTGGTTGTCCAGAATTTTTACTAAAACTAATTATACTTTTTATCACCCCAGCTTTGGGGAAATATTTGTCAGTTTTTAGATTTTTTTCACCAATAATATTTTGTAGTAAACTTTCAGCATCATCTTCATCAAGAATAGAATAGTTATTCTGATAACCAAGTGCTTGAATATTTTTTCTCAAAATCAAATTACCAATATGATGAAAGGTGCCACCCCAGAGTTTGTTTGGTTTAAAACCCAATAATTTTTCAACTCGCCACAGCATTTCTTTGGCAGCTTTGTTGGTAAAGGTCATAAGCAAAATTTGTTCGGCCGGTACACCTTGGGCCAATAAATAAGCCACTCGGTAAACCAAAGTTCTAGTTTTACCGCTGCCAGCACCAGCCAAAACTAAGCACGGTCCGTCGGCCTGATAAACCACAGCTAGTTGTTCTGAGTTTAGTTCGTTTTTATAGTCCAAATTGATTTTTTTGGGACTAGACGTTTTTAGATTATAAATTTTTTTTACCATAGGGTTATTATAGCAAAAGACTAGTTCCAAGCTAACAACTTCATCAAACTGTTACTTTTTTTTCAATTTTTCGTATATATAATTGTGAGGTGAGAAAATTAATAAAAAATGTTATGATAAATATAAAATTATGGTTAGTTACTAAGCGTGCGCGCCGCTATAGTAAATCAAACCAGCCATTATATTTAACCCGGGGAAAAACATGGAAACAAATCAATTGGAAATTATCGCCGCTTGCCAAAAAGGAGAATTAGAGAAATTTGGCGAATTATACGAGCTTTATGTGGAAAAAATATATCGTTTTATTTATTATAAAACGATGCATAAAGAAACGGCCGAAGATTTAACTAGTCAAACATTTATGAAAGCTTTGGAAAATATTGCCACTTATAATGACCACAAAGGCACATTTGCTACTTGGCTTTACCAAATTGCTCGCAATCAAACAATTGATCATTATCGTCGGTTACGACCGACAGCAAATTTATTAGATGTTTGGCAACAGAGTGATAGTGCTGATTTGCCGGCTCAGGTTGATAATCGTGAACTATTGGCCAAAGTACAAAAGTATGTTCATACCTTGAAGGCTGAACAGCGCGAAGTAGTATTACTTAAGCTTTGGGATAATCTATCTTATCGTGAAATTGCCGAACTAGTAGGTAAAACCGAAGCGAGTTGTAAAATGATGTTTTCTCGGGCACTGGTAAAGATGCAACAGGAGGTTTTGCTATTTTTGCTTGCATTAATCATTAATTATTTATGATATGGAAAATTTTTATCAATCAGTTTTGACGGAACTTTATCAAGTTGATCCGGATTTAAAAAAATTCGAAAAACAATTAATCATCCTTATGAAAGAATTAATCAATCAAAAACCGGACGTGTCACTTGATGATGATTTTCGTCTCCAACTAAAAAATCATTTACTTAGTCAAGCAATTGATCTAAAAACTAATAATTTAAAAATAAAAAATATGAATAATTTTTTTTGGTTTAATTTTTCCCACCGCTTTACTTATGCGGCTATCGGAGTAGCTGTTGTAACCTTGGTGCTAAGTTCGGGATTGTATTTAACTTACAACAAATCACGTGTTGCCGGTACCAAACTAGCTTTAAATTCACAGTTAAATATTATGGAAGTTTCTGATCGCGCTTTTGGTTATTTGCAGTCACAAAATGCCAACTTGTCTCAAGGGGCAGAAGGTTTAGGCGCTGGCGGTATGGGTGAAGTTGCAGTTGCCTCTCCCACCACCCAAGCAGATACAAAAGAATCTTCAGTAGCGACGGTTGAGCCGGGATTAGGTGGCGGTGGCATGGGTATGCCAGCACCAGTTTATATCTCTTATGTTTATCAGGGCGAACCTTTGCAGTTATCTGATGATAAGGTTGGTGTTTTGAAAAGAGAAAAAAATTCAGCCAGCGCTGGTCAATTAGGTTCACTTTTAGCCAGTGTTGATTTTGGCCTTGTTAATTTAAGTCGTTTTACCAACGTTCAATTACAAAATTTAAGTTTTGTAGAGGATAGAGAGTTTGGTTATTCAATTTATGCCAATTTATATGACAGTAGCATCTCAATTTATGAAAATTATTTAAAATGGCCAAATCCAGCTGCCAACTGTCAGGATGAAGCTTGTTATCGTGGTTTACAATTGAGTATAGATGATATGTTAGCAGATGAAGAGATAATCAGGATTGCCAACGAATTTGTAACCAGTTATGGTATCAATTTAACCTCGTATGGCCAACCTGTGGTCAACAATGATTGGCGCTTATGGTATGATCGCGCTGAAAATAAACAGGATGTTTATATTCCCGAAGTCGTGTCAGTGGTTTATCCTCTAGTATTAGACGGACAAGAAGTATACGATGAAGGTGGCAATAAAACCGGTCTCTATGTTAATGTCAATGTACGTTATCAGCGTGCGGGTGGTGTCTGGAATTTATTTGCCCAAAATTATCAAAAATCAATGTATGAAGCGGAAACTGATGTCAATAAAGTTTTACAGTATGCCGAACGAGGTGGTTTATATAGCTGGCAATGGGAAGATGCACCAAACAAGGTAGAAGTTGGTTTAGACACCCCAATTTTATCACTGGTGAGAATGTGGAATTACCAACCAGGAGCACCAGAGGGCGATGAATTATATATTCCAGCATTGATTTTCCCGGTTATAAATCAGCCGGAAAATGTAGATGTTTATCGTAAGACCGTAGTTGTGCCGCTAGCTAAAGATTTATTGTCTGATAATGTCTGGGGTGGACCGATTAGAACTATGGAAGTAGCCCAATAGTCATGGCTAGTTAGTTGATAAAAACCCGTCTTGATTACTCGGACGGGTTTTTTTCTTTTTATTAATTTGCTAGGATTAAACTATTAAAAAGGAATATATTTTAAAATATGATTGATCAAAAAATATTTAAAGCTTATGATATTCGTGGAATTTATCCAACCGAATTAAATGACGAAGCTGCTTATGCTATTGGTCGGGCTTTAGCGAGGAGAGTAAAAGCCAATGGTGGAAAAGAAATGGTGGTGGGTAGTGACATGCGTTTATCCGGACCAGTCTTAAAGACAGAGTTGATACGTGGTATTAACAGTGAGGGTTTAGATGTTGCAGATATAGGTTTGGTTTCAATTGATGCCACTTATGCGACAGTTGGAAAGTTTGGTTATCAAGCGGCGGCAATGATTACCGCTTCCCATAATCCGGCTGAATATAATGGTTTTAAAATGGTGTTAGCAGGTATGAATTGGGTTCGAGGAATTGAATTAAAGGATGAGGTTTTAAATTTACCACCCTTACCCAACATAAAAAGTGGCCAAGTGCGTCAAGTCGATATTTTGCCAGACTATATTAAACATATTTTATCTTTTATTGATGTTAAACAGATTAAACCGTTTAAAGTTGTAGTTGATGCTGGTAATGGTATGGCTGGTAAAATTGTGCCGTTGTTGGCAAAACATCTACCAATTGAGATTGTACCATTGAATTTTGATCTGGATGGCAGTTTTCCGGCTCATCCTTCAAATCCGCTTTTACCGGAAAGTCAAAAGGAGATAAGCAAAAAAACAGTTGCCACCGAAGCGGATTTTGGTGTTATTTTTGATGGCGATACTGATCGACTGTTTTTTGTTGATGAGCAAGGAAAATTTATTAGAGCCGATGTCACTTTATTATTATTGGCTAAAATGTTTTTAACTAGAGAACCAGGGGCAGGTATAGTTTATAATGTAATATGTTCAAAAATAGTACCAGAGAAAATTTTAGAATGGGGGGGGCGACCTATAAAATCACCAGCAGGGTACATTAATATTGCCAATAACATGCGTTCCCAACAAGGAATAATGGGAGGAGAGCTGTCTGCTCATTATTCTTTTCGAGATAATGCTTATAGTGATTCCGGTTTTATTGCTTGGTTAATTTTATTGCAACTTTTATCTGAATATAATCAGCCTTTATCGGAAATTGTTAAACCTTTTTATAAGTATGCTAAAAACGCAGAAATTAATTTGGCTGTTAGTGATAGTGAGGAAAAAATTGAAGCCATAAAAAAATATTTTGTTGATGGTCGTCAAGATTTTACTGACGGTGTAACAGTAGAATATGCTGATTGGTGGGTTAATGTTCGACCGTCAAATACCGAACCGCTTTTACGGGTAACCGTGGAAGCAAACAATGAAGATTTACTGCGGAGAAAATCAGATTTAGTTTTAAAGATAATTGCCGGTTAAAAAAATTAAGATGATAGATATAATAGCCCAATAAGATTTATTTTATATTTTTTAATTATGATTGGAGTTTTTGATTCAGGAATTGGCGGTTTGACCGTGGTCAAACAAATAAAAAGAATTTTACCCCAGTATGATCTGATTTATTTTGGTGATACGGCGCGCGTGCCTTATGGTAATAAATCAGAAGCCTTGATTAAACAATACGCCTTGCAGGATGCAAAATTTTTGATCAAGCATGGCGCCAAAGTGATTGTGGTTGCTTGCAATACTGTTTCAGCTGTAGCTTTAGAAAAATTACGTTCTGATCTAGCGGTACCATTTTTTGGGGTGATTGAACCGGCTTGGCAGGCAGCAGTCGCAGCGACTGTTTCGGGGCGGATTGGTGTGATTGGTACAAGGGCTACTATCAACTCCAATGTTTTTTTAAAACAGTTGAAAGCTATGAAGAACGATTCGCCAATTGAAGTTAATTCGGCATTAAACGAACCAGCCTTTTTGAGAAAAAACAGAGCACTGCCCAAAAAATTAAAATTCAAGCTCAAACTGTTTTCTCAAACCGCGCCTTTGCTAGTACCATTGATTGAAGAAAACTATTTCGATAAACCAGAGACTGTAAAGATATTGAAGCAGTATCTTTATCCTTTAAAGCAAGCACAAATTGATACTTTGATTTTAGGTTGTACCCATTATCCCATTATTTATGATTTGATTGCTAAAAAAATGAAACAGGTCAGAATTATTGATTCGGCCGCCAGTGTAGCTAGACAATTGAGTGATTATTTAGACACCAATCAAGATTTAGCTCGGAGTCTTTCGCGGCGCGGTCAAACCAGGTTTTTTGTGTCTGATTTAACTCCGCATCTGAATATTGTCGCCCGTAATTTTATGGGTAAAAGTATCAATTTAGAATCAACCGAGACAGAGTTTTGATCCGAACAAAAAATTTATCCAACTATCTTTTTTTTCTGCGCCAGATTTGATATACTTGTCAGGTGATATTGACTGCTTTATGAAAAAAAGAAAATATAATATCAATCAAAAATTAAACGCCTGGAAAGAAAGTTTTCATTTGACCGCGGAAACAAAAAAATCCATTGGCGTAGTTTTGTTGTTATTGTTGGCGTTACTTTTAATTTTAAGTTTATTTGCCAAAGCCGGACCGCTAGGGATATATTTGTTGAAGTTTTTACAATTTTCATTTGGGAAAATTTATTTTTTGATGCCTTTTTTATTTTTATTTTTTGGACTGGTGGCTATTGGTGGCCAACGTTTTGGTGTCAAAGCCAATCATTATTTTGGGTTAGTCTTGTTGTTTTTATCATTACTGGGTTTGTTGCATCTCCGTCGCGATATTTCCGCTATGTCATTTTTCAGTCTTACTGTTGCTGATGGTGGTGGATTTTTTGGCTGGTTGGTGGTTTTGCCACTTTTTAAGTTGATAGGTTTTTGGGGTAGCGGCGTGATGCTTTCGGCTCTACTTCTTATTTCTCTATTTTTGACTTTTAACACTTCTTTCCAATCAATTTTAAATAAGTTTGATAGTTTATTTTTAGGTTGGCAAAAAATAACTTCTTGGTGGCAGCATTTTAGGCATTCTGACCGACAAGTAGTAACGACTTGGGAGAATGAGGATGATATAAATATTGAGAAGGATACAGAGACAGAAGAACCATTGTCCGAGACCGTAGATTTTTCTCGTCGTGAATTAGAGGAGAAAAATGGCCAGCAAGCCGAACTATTATCAGTACCCAAAGCAGTGGTAAAAATAGAATTGCCCATTCAATTGTTAAATCCAACCAGAAGTAAACCAACCAGTGGTGATATTCAAGCAAATAAAGAAAAAATCAGAAAAGCCTTGCAAAATTTTGGTATTGAAGTCGAAATGGGAGAAGTGAGCGTTGGTCCAACCGTAACCCAATACACCCTGCGACCGATTGAAGGAGTAAAACTTGCTAGTATCACGGCGTTGCACAATGATTTAGCTTTGGCCTTGGCCGCTCATCCCATCAGAATTGAGGCGCCGATTCCTGGCAAAGCTTTGGTTGGGATTGAAGTTCCCAACCAATCAATTGCTACTGTGGCTTTACGGGAGGTAGTTGACTCTCAAGAATTTAGAAACCGATCAAACAATCTAACTATTGGTTTAGGTAAAGACGTAGCTGGTAAGGTTTGGTTGGCCAGTTTGGAAAAAATGCCCCATTTATTGATTGCTGGTGCAACGGGTAGCGGTAAATCAGTTTGCATCAATACTATTATTGTCAGTTTACTGTATCAAAATAATCCGGAAGATCTACGTTTTATTTTAGTTGATCCAAAACGAGTGGAATTATCAGCTTATAATGACTTACCGTATTTGTATACACCAGTGATTACTGATGTTCAAAAAACTATCAATGCTCTGAAATGGGCTGTGGGTGAGATGGATCAGCGTTATATCAAACTGTCACAAACTCGCCACAAAAACATTGCTGGTTACAATTTAGATTTTCCCAAGGAAAAAATGCCTTATATTATCATTATTATTGATGAGTTGGCAGACTTGATGTCAATTGCCGCTCAAGAAGTGGAGGCAGCTATTATCAGACTGGCTCAAATGGCCAGAGCCGTGGGCATTCATTTGGTACTAGCAACTCAGCGCCCGTCGGTAAATGTGATTACTGGTTTGATCAAGGCAAATATAACCACTAGAATCGCTTTTGCCGTAGCTTCACAAACTGACTCGCGAACTATTTTAGATAGCGCGGGAGCAGAGAAATTATTAGGTAAAGGCGATATGCTTTATATTTCTGCTGATATTTCCAAACCCAAACGTTTACAATCAGCTTTTGTTTCTGATGAAGAAATTGGTAGAATTACCGATTATATCAAAAAACAGACTGGTACTAGCGTTGACTATGATGAGTCAATCACAGAAAAGAAAACAAAAAATATAAATGGTGTCGACTATGGCGGTGGCGGAGAAGATGATATGTTGGATGAGGCTAGGCATTTAGTGATTAGCACCCAAAAAGCCTCAGCGTCCTATTTGCAACGGCGTTTGCGGGTTGGTTATGCTCGGGCAGCGAGACTACTTGATTTATTGGAAGAAGAAGGAGTGATTGGACCGGGCGACGGTGCTAAACCGCGAGAGGTCTTGATTGCTCGTGACGAGTATGATTCTATCGGTCAGACTGATTTTGCCAGTGATGATTATGATCAAAATTCAGAATCAGAAGCGGAAGATAAATAATATGGTTTCATTCACAGTTCGAAAAATAAATACCCCCATCGGTGAGTTAGGAGAACTTTTGGCCAAAAAAAGACAAATTGCTGGTTGGAGTTTGTCACAATTGAGCCGACGCTTGTCTATTGCCGAAAGATATCTAGCAGCTATAGAAGCGGAAGATTGGCAGCGTTTACCCGGTGAGGTTTATATTTTGAATTTTTTACGTCGTTATGCTTTGGCAGTCGGTTTGGATCCAGTGCGGGTAGAAAAAAAATTTCAGCAACAAAAACCAAACTTAAATTCAAGTAGTATTCATAGTTTACAAAAAACATTACCACTGCCAGCTAGACAATTTATAAATTTACCTAAATTTGTCAGGAATTTTTTTATTTTTTCTTTACTGTTAGTACTTTTTGGTTATATTAGCTGGCAGACTAAAGCTTATTTTACGCCTCCCCAGTTGAGGATTTTTTACCCAACTGATAACCTAATTGTAGCAGAGCCTAATATTGTTTTATCCGGGCAGACTGATTCTGAAGCAGAAGTGATGATCAATGACATTTTAACAGCAGTAAATAATGGGCAGTTTGCTGAGGAAATAGATTTACAACCCGGCATAAACATTTTAAAAATTACTGCCACCAAAAAAAATGGACCAGCTCAAGAAGTTTTTATACGAGTTTGGTGGCGTTCAGCTAATGAAAATAATTAATAATTTATAAAAAATATATGGTAAAAAACGAAACAACTAACGATCAAAAGCACCAAGCTACCGCCAGCGCAATAGAACAAATAAAAAGCAAATTTGGTGAGGGTTCAATCATGAAATTTGGACAAGCAAAAACCATGGTGGTAGATGCAGTTTCTACTGGTTGTTTATCTTTGGATATAGCTTTAGGTGTTGGTGGTGTGCCACGGGGACGGATAATAGAAATATTTGGTCCCGAAGCTTCTGGTAAAACAACCTTAGCTCAACACATTGTTGCTGAAGTACAAAAGTTAGGTGGTACAGCTGCTTTTGTGGATGCGGAACATGCTTTAGATCCCGAATACGCACAAAAGATAGGGGTAAATGTAAATGAATTACTAATCTCACAGCCCGATACTGGTGAACAGGCTTTAGAAATTGTCGAAACCTTAGTACGTTCCAACGGAGTTGATGTTATTGTTATTGATTCAGTTGCAGCTTTAGTGCCACGAGCAGAAATCGAAGGTGAGATGGGCGATTCGCATATGGGATTGCAAGCTAGATTAATGTCGCAAGCTTTGCGCAAATTGACTGGAATCGTATCAAAGACTAAAACCGTAGTTGTTTTTATCAATCAGACTAGACAGAAAATCGGCGTTTTTTTTGGTAATCCAGAAACAACTACCGGCGGTACGGCTTTGAAGTTTTATTGTTCGGTACGAATTGAAGTTAGACGTAGTGCCCAGATCAAACAAGGTGATAAGATTATTGGTAATCGAGTCAAAGCTAAGGTAGTGAAAAATAAAGTCTCAGCTCCTTTTCGAGCTACGGAATTTGACATCATGTACAATGAAGGAATTTCCCGCGCTGGTGATATGATAGATACCGGGGTAGAGTGGGGAGTGATAAAAAAAAGTGGCAATACTTATGCTTTTGCTGAGGAAAAATTGGGAGTAGGTAGAGAAAATGCCAAGGTTTATTTACGCCAAAATACAAAATTGATGGATAAAATATATAGGGCAGTTTGGGATGCGGTTAAGGAAAAACGTAAAACAGAAAATTAATTTTTTAAATAAAAAAATCGTTCCTATTGAGAACGGTTTTTTTATTTAATTTATACCCTTTCGACGTATTCGCCAGTTTCCGTATTAACTCGAATCTTGTCGCCCGAATTGATAAACATTGGTGCTTGGATTGTCAGACCATTTTCCAAAGTGATTTGTTTGGTCACTGATCCAGCTGAATCACCTCGGACACCAGGTGGCGCTTCGGTAACAGTATACTCTACTTTGGTTGGCAAAGAAATTGTGACTGGTTTATTGTTATATAAAAGTACATCAACTTCCAGACCTTCTTTTAGGAATTTAATCATTTCCGAAATTTCATTTTTAGTTAAAGAAAATTGTTCGTAGGTTGTACCATCCATAAAATGATAACCATCACCATCAGCATATAAAAAAGCCGCTCGCCGTCTTTGAATATCCGCTTCATCGACTTTATCACCGCCGTTAAATGATTTTTCTATCACTTGTCCAGTGATAAGATTTTTTAATTTAGTGCGCAAAGTAGCACCGCTTCGGGCTACTTTGATATGTTGAGTGAATTGTACCACATAAGGTGCTCCGTCTATTTCCAGTACACGCCCAAGCTTAATTTCTGACATTTCTAACATAAATATAAAATCTAGAATTAAGAAAAATTAAAAAGAAAATTAATAAATAATTTTAAGCTAAAAGTTGTAAGCTAATTACCCTAATATTATCTGGTAGTGTAGGGCAGCAATGCCATGAAGCGAGCCCGTTTGATGGCTTGGGCTAGTTTTCTTTGGTGACCGGTACAAACTCCAGATTTGCGCCGCGGTACAATTTTCCCATACGAGGAAGTAAAGCGTCGGATTGACTCGGCGTGTTTGTAATCAATCACCTGAATATTGTGTAAACAAAAATAACAATTTTTTGGTTTTTCAACTGTAGTTTTTTTATTCATATGGTTTTAAAAAGGAATTTCATCAACATTTATTTCTTCTTCCGCAGGATTAGTTGGGGCTGGTTGTTCGTAGTTATCGGTTTGATTGTTTCTCGTTGGTGGTTGATTTTGTCCGCCACCAATTCTATCCAACATAATCATATTTTCGGCGACAATTTCCGTACGATACCTTTTGTTGCCTTGTTGGTCATCCCAACTGCGGGTTTGTAATCGGCCCTCGATATAAACTTTACTACCTTTGGTTAGATACTGGGCACAAATTTCACCCAGTTTTCGCCAAGCCACGATGTTATGATATTCTACTTTTTCTTGGCGATTGCCATTGGCATCATTCCAAACCAGATTGGTGGCAACACTGAAAGTAGTAACATTGGTACCTTGGGGGGTGGTTCTTGTTTCAGGATCACGGGTTAAGTTACCTATGATCATCGCTTTGTTGAGGTTCATATATTTAGAAAGATAAATTTTTAAATTTTTTCGTCAGCTAAAATTTCATCTAATTTTTTATCTAATTCTTCCAAAGAAATTTTGTTTTGCGTATTTTCAATTTTGTTGTATTCTTTCTTTTCCCGTTTGTCCTTATCCGGTGGAGTTTGCATACGGGTTTTTTCTTTCTCTCGTTCTTCTCTACTTTTTGGTTTAGTTTTAATTATTAAAAAACGCAATAAATTTTCTTCCAATCTTAATTTTTTTTCTGTACTCACCAATTTTTCTGGAGCTAAAATAAGTTCCAAGAGAAAATAGTAACCATAACGAAGGTGTTTGACCGGGTAAGCCATCCTTTTGCGGCCAAAATTATCTTGGTAAGAAATTTCACCGTCTTGGGCAATAAAAAAATCTGTAATTTTTTTAATTACAGCTGGTACTTCATTCTCAGCTAGGGTGCCGGGAATAATACCTAAAAATTCGTAATATTGTTTCATAAATTTTCCTTTGGTTCCTACCTGTGACCAATGGTCAAAGGTTGGACTGCCTGTTATTGGGCAGAGGTTGGTTAATTATTAATATTTTGGGTACAATTTAGGTATTGATAAATTATCATAAAACCCATGAAACAGTCAAGTATCAATAAATATTTTTTTATTTTAGGTAGCCATCCAGCTTTATCCGTAGCAGAAATTTTAGCTTATTTAAATACAAAAAAATGCCAATTTTCTGTTACTCAGGCTGTAAAGGACTGTCTAACAATAACTAGCAACAATATTTTATCCTCTGATATTTTACAGTTTATTGGTGGCAGTATAAAATTTGGGCAAATAGAAAAAAGTATATTTAACCAACCAACCGAAAACGATTTGATTGATTTATTGCCGCTTACCGATAAGATATTTTTTGGACTATCATATTATTCAGATAAGTTAGATAGAAAAAATTTACCTGATTTATTGCGTCTGGGCTTGGGAGTGAAAAGAATGTTGAAAAACAAAGGTAAAAATTGCCGATTGGTTACTAGTCGACAGACAAATCTTTCGGCAGTGGTAATTAGTAAAAATAAATTGTTGAGTACTTCTGGAGTAGAAATAGTAATTGTGGTTGCTAAGCAAGGTTATTTATTGGGAAAAACTTTGGCCGTACAACCATTTGAACAATTAAGTCAGAGAGATTATGGTCGTCCCCAGCGAGATGATCACAGCGGCCTGTTGCCACCCAAGTTAGCTCAAATCATGTTGAATTTAAGTCAAACAATTCCTGACGAACTAATTTTAGACCCTTTTTGTGGTTCTGGTACTATACTGCAAGAAGCTTTATGGCAAGGTCGGCGGCAGATTATTGGTTCTGATATCTCAACTAAGGCAGTGGCTGATAGTAAAAAAAATTTAGCTTGGTTGCAAAGTCAGTATGGTTTGTCATTAAATGAGGTAAAATTTTTTCAATCATCAGTTAAAGAATTAACCAAGACAATAAAGTTAGAGAGCATAGCGGCAATTGTCACTGAGCCAGATTTGGGTCGGCCGGATATTAGTCAAAAAAATTTATTAACGGAAAAAGTCAGGTTGGAAAAATTATATTTAGAGGCTTATCAAGTTTTTTTTAAATTATTGAAAAAAAGCGGCCGAGTAGTAATGGTCTGGCCGGTTTTTTTCCAAGATAATTTTTTAGATATTGAGCAGCAAGTTGAAAAGATAGGTTTTAAAAAGATTAGGCTGTTGCCGACCGAATTATTAAATATTTATAAGTTAAATAAAAGAAATAATTTACAATATGCCAGAGCAGAACAAAAAGTGGCTAGAGAAATTACTAGTTGGCAAAAAATTTAAATTTTTATTAATTTTTTTATTATTGAATACATTGGGGCTGTGTGTTTATACGGTATTTTATTTTTTACAGGTTAAAAGCCATTCCTTTTTTTATCCTGGAGTTTTGACTAGCTACAACCAATTAAAATCAGCCCAAACTATTGACAGGCAAGAAGTAGTAAATAGTCGGGAACTTATTTTTGGCGGTGATGTGATGTTATCCCGCCATGTACAAACTTTACAAGAAAAACAAGGTTCTTATTTGTCAGCTTGGGAAAATATTTATAAAAAATTTAATCAAGCTGATTTAGCAATTATCAACCTTGAATCTCCTTTTGCTAATATTGGTCCTTATCCTACCGAAGGTATGACTTTTCGAGCTAAACCAGAAAACATGAAAGCTTTACTGCAGGCTGGGATTGATGTGGTACATCTGGCTAATAATCACTTTGGCAACGCAGGTCAAGAAGGCATGGAATATACTTTAAAATTATTAGCTGAAAATAATATTTCATTTGTTGGTGCTGGTTTAAATAAGCAAGAAGCTTATCAAGGGAAAATTATTGAAATTGAAGATTGGCGAGTTGGGGTAGTTGGACAAAGTTATGATGTACCTTGGTATGCGGTTGGAGAAAATTCTCCTGGTATTGCGGTTTATGATTTAGAGAAATTGCGTTTCGCTATTGGAGAGCTGAAGGCCAACCAAGCTGATTTTATTGTAACTATGTTTCATGGTGGGATAGAGTATACCCATACTCCCAATCAAGAACAAATAAATTTTGCTCATACAGCCATTGAGGCGGGGGCTGATGTGGTAATTGGTCATCATCCGCACTGGATTCAGGACGCAGAAGAATATCAGGGTAAATATATTTTTTATTCTTTGGGCAATCTGATTTTTGATCAAAACTGGTCTCAAGAGACCAGTCAAGGATTGGTAGTCAGTCTAGAGATTGTTGATAATAAAGTAACTAAGGTAATTTTAAGGCCGGTTATTATTGAAGAAAATTTTCGTCCGCGCTTTACCACTTTGACTGAAAGTGAAAATATTTTGCACAACGTCAAATTACCTTTTGCTTATGAACTATCAGTTGACAATTAATCCAATACTAAGTAAGATACTCTAATTAATAATTTACAGGAGGTAATTTTGAGTTCTTTTAAAAAAAATATTCCCAATTTATTGAGTTTATCTCGTATTTTTCCTTTTACACTATTACTAGTTTATGTTATCACTCTGGGTGATAAATGGTTATTTTCTTTGGTGGCAGTTTTTGCTTCGTTAACTGATTGGCTTGATGGTTATTTGGCCAGACGTTGGCAAGTGGTTTCCCAATTAGGTATTATTTTAGATCCTATTGCCGATAAAGTTATTATTGGCGCTGGTGTTATTGCCTTATATGTTTTGGCTTATGTACCTTTGTGGTTGTTGCTAACCATTATTGTCAAAGATTTTTTTATATTGTTGGGAGGGTTGTTACTAACCTATAAGTACACAATCGAAATTCCGCCGTCCAATTGGTCGGGAAAATCTGCAACCGTCATAATCACTATTACCTTGTTTTTACATTTTTATTTTTCTAGTGATGATTTATTAGTTTTTCAGTTAATGACAGTTCTAAGTGTAGTAGTAGTTATATTCAATTATTCTCAAAGATTTTTCATTTTGAAGAATCATTTGTCAGGGGTCTAAATTTAGACCTCTTTTTATTATTGACAAATTGGCAAAAAAGGTGTATAATGAATGGTTGGTAAAATAAATAATTGTCTTTACCAACAAGTACTTTATCAAAAATAAAGAAAGGAACTGCTCATGAAAAAGCATGAGACATCGGTCCTGACCGCTGGTCAGATGAAAGAGCTTTCCAGTGCTATATTGGAAGCAATCCCTGCCAATTTACCAACCAGTACTGCCCAGTACTGGATAGGCAACAAAAAAAAGTTGCAAAAAATTTTACGTGAAGCACTTGGCGTTCAACCTTTTTTTGATTATCTTGCCGACTGGCAAGATTTCTACCGGGATGTGTTTAACCTGGAGTTTGATTTTTCTGAAATCTCTATTCCTGATAAAAAATCAGGTTTTGACAGATTAATAATTGTTGCTCCCGGCATGACACCCCAAGTCTTATTCAATAAATGTTCCGAGTTGTTTTCAACTTGGAAATACACTGATAAATCTTTGGATGAGGTAATAACCTCTGACCGCACTTCTGCAAACGGCGCTTATGCCGTCTGGTTCCGCGATAGAGTGGAAGCAGATGAGGAGATGAAAAACATCTACGCCAATCAGCTTAAAAAGCAAAAAGTAATCAGCATTACCTTAGAAGAACGTCTCTTAATGGAACTTAAGTTCTATCAAGAGACTGGGAAACATTTAGATGTTTCCAATATTACTTTATGTGCAGGTTCTCGCCATGACGGCGGCAACGTCCCGGGCGTCGACTGGCTCGATAGTGAGCTCGAGGTCAGCTGGTATGACCCTGACAATCAGCACGACGATCTGCGTTGTCGTGTAGCAGTGGTCTAACTCTTTTCTTTTCTCTCTTTAACCCTTTCATAAAAATGAAAGGGTTTTAATTTATGTAAAAATATTTTATATTGTTTAAGGCTGTAAAATCGATTTCGCAGATGCGGGATAACGATTTGCCGTTTTTTTTAGACACTGCTTGTCTGTTTTTGATAAAGATGTATAAGATACTACTTTATAAAAAAAGTCCGAACTCGCGTCGGTTAACTCAGATAACTTTGTTAAAGGTTGTCGGTGTAAGGGATGAAAACAGGCAAAATAAGGTTCTCGCAATGACGACGACAACGTCCCGAACGTCAACTGGAACGATAGTAAGCTCAAGGTCAACTGGTATAACCCTGACAATCAGAACGACAATCTGCGTTGTCGTGTAGAAGTGTCTTTTAAACCCGCTCTTTATTGGAGCGGGTTTATTTATAAAGAGATTTTATCCAACCATTAGTCATTTTTGACATTTCTTGCAAAATGGAGATTAATTCTAGATATTGTTTTTGGGAAATAATTGTTAGTTCTTGGCAAATTCTTAGTAATCGTTTTGTAATTTCAATATTAATTCGTGATTTTTCTAAAATATTAATCTTGGTTGATTTGTTTGACAGAGCGGCTTCAATCAGTAGAGTAATAATGTTTAAACATATGTTTTCAATTTTAAGAAAAATTCCCAACTTATCTTTTTTTGCTAGTCTGGATGAAATTTGGTATATTTTTTTATATAATTCAAAACTTCTATGTACCAACGGCACATTTTGCAAAAACTCGTCGGGGGGGGGGATTAAAGGACATAATTTATTTGAGCAAATTATTAGTTTAGATAATTTGTTTTGCGCCTGGCGCGAGTTTCAGTGCGGAAAAATGAAAAAACCCGATGTGCGTGAGTTTGCTTTTGCTTTGGAAGATAATATTTTTTCCTTGCACGACGAATTAAAAAATAAAACTTACCGACACTCTCATTATACTTCATTTTATGTATCTGACCCAAAGCTAAGGCATATTCATAAGGCCTGTGTCAGGGACAGGGTATTGCACCATGCGATATTTAGAGTTTTATATCCTGTGTTTGATAAGTCATTTATTTTTGATTCTTATTCCTGTCGGTTAAAAAAAGGCACGCACAGGGCAGTTGATAGGTTAGAGAGATTTTGCCTTATGGTCAGTCAGAATAATAATTACAACTTTTACTATCTAAAATGTGATATTAAGAAATTTTTTGTTTCGGTTGATCAGGAGATTTTAGTTTGTCTTATCAAGAAAAAAATTGTTGATCCAGACGCACTCTGGTTGATACAAGAAATTACTAATAGTTTTCAGACTAGCAATAACAAAGGATTACCGTTGGGTAATGTCACTAGCCAGCTTTTAGCTAACATTTATTTAAACAAACTTGATCAGTTTATAAAACATCAGCTAAAGGCTAAATATTATCTCAGATATTGCGATGATTTTTTGCTATTATCACCTGATAAAAATTTATTGGTTGATTATGTCGGGTTGATTGATGATTTTTTACAGAACCATTTAAAACTCAATCTCCATCCTGACAAAATAATCATAAAAAAATACAACCAGGGAATTGACTGGTTGGGCTATGTGGTTTTGCCGCATTACCGGCTACTGCGCACCAAAACCAGGCACAGGATTATTGAGCGGATTAAGAATAAACAAAGAGATTTTAAGTCAGGAGTTGTCAGTCAAGAGCATTTTTGCCAGTCAGTCCAGTCGTATCTGGGAGTGCTTGAGCATTGTTCCGGGTATAAAATAGAGCGAGAGATGCTGCGCCTTGTGAGTAATGATTAGATTTTATTGACAAGGTTGGTATTTTTTATTAAACTTGGAAAAATATTTGTACCTAAAAAAATGGAGAGAAAATGAACAATTTAGAAAAATTGATTTTTAAGATCAATCAACAGCAGACGGTTTTTAAAATAGAGCATGAACAAATAACCAATAGTCTTATATTGACTATTAGTGTTAATAAAACCGACAAAGAAGATTTAAAAAAATTACTCAAAAAAATAAGAAAGAATTACCAGTGTGAAAATCTCACCGGCACAAATGAGCCAACCTCACCTGTTTTTGGTCAAAATACCAATCTAGCTATTTACAGTTTAATTTTTCATTCGCAAAAAGAAATAGAAAAAGTCATTAAATTTATCGGGACTCATTGTTGAGTCCCGTTTCGATGTGTTGGAAATAAAATAAAAAAGACACTATATTACTGTCTTACATAGTGTTGTTTTTTTTCCGACTTAGTTTTTTATTTTATCTATCAAACCCAATAATAGAAGCAAATCTTCCTTGATCTTTTAAACCAGCTTTTTTATCACGATAGTGAGAAAAAAATTTTTTATCATGGCCGGTACAAATATTACTTGTGAATAAATTCTGTGGTTGAATTCCGGATGCTAATAATTGTTTGGTAATATATTTTATATTATCAATATGATATAAACCTGATTGATCTTGCTTTAAATAAGGTTGCCAGTTTTCCTTTGTTAAAACTTCATGATCAGGGTAAGCATAACAACAATCATGTAGGGCCGGACCAATACCAATTAGTAGATTCATCGGATCAGAATGAAAATTATTTTTGAACGCATCAATAACTTTGATAGGTAAAGCAAGGTCGGTATTACGCCAACCGCAATGAGCTAAGCCCACTGCTTTATAAATTGGATCAAATATTAATAGCGAAGCACAGTCGGCAACGATATGAAATATAAATAAATTTGGTTGATTGGTAATTAGGGCGTCAGCTTTAAGTTTATAGTCATTATTTAAAATACTACCATCAGCTTCATTGGTAGTTACAATTAAAATTTTATCATTGTGTTCAAGTTGTGTTGTTACAACTTGCGAGGGTTTAATATTATACAATTTTAGAAAATTGATCCGATTATTCTGTACAGTCCTGGTCTTACCCCAGCGGAAAGACATATTACCTTCATTGACTGTTGAAAAGGCATGAATAAATTTAGTCAGTTTATTCAATTCTTTTATTTGGTAAAGCATAATCAAACACTAAATCGAAAATGCATCACATCCCCGTCTTGTACCACATAGTCCTTGCCTTCCAGTCGTAGTTTGCCAGCTTCACGTGCTCCCAATTCACCCTGGTAAACAACAAAATCATTATAAGAAATAGTTTCTGCTCTGATAAAACCGTGCTCAAAGTCTGTATGAATTACTCCCGCTGCTTGGGGGGCTTTGGTGCCAGCCGTTACTGTCCAAGCGCGGGATTCTTTGGGACCAGAGGTAAAATAAGTGATTAAGTTTAGAATTTGATAACTAGCATTAATCAATTTATCAAGTCCGGTTTCTTTAATACCACTGTCTGCTAAATATTTTCTCATTTCTTCATCAGTTAATTCAGTCAGATCAGCCTCCAGTTTGGCACAAATTTTTATGGTATTGGGTGGTAAGTTTATTTCCTTACTTATATCCTCTTCGGAAACATTGTAAACATAAAGCAGGGGTTTATTGGTCAAGAGATTTAATGATTTAATCATTTTTTTTTCTTCTTCAGAAAATTCTAGGGAACTCACCCAGCGACCCTGTTCTAAAGATAATTTTATTTTTTCAAGCAATATTTTTTCTTGATCAAGCAACTTATCGTGAGGCCCTTTCAATTGGGAAATAGTTTTATCTAGACGTTTGTTAACTGTTTCTAGATCAGCGAAGACCAGTTCCAAATTGATAGTCTCTTTGTCAGCTTCTGGATCAATTTTACCATTTACATGAATAATATTTGAGTCAGAAAAATTTCTCACTACTTCTACGATCGCATCAACTTCTCTGATATGAGATAAGAATTTATTGCCCAAACCCTCACCTTTGTGAGCGTCTTTAACTAAACCAGCAATATCCACAAATTCAATTATGGTCGGTATGGTTTTTTGTGACTTAGAAATTTCAGTTAATTTGTTTAAACGTTGATCAGGAACTTCTACTACGCCGACATTGGGGTCAATTGTACAGAAAGGATAATTTTGCGCATCAGCTTGGTTTCTGGTCAAGGCGTTAAACAAGGTTGATTTGCCGACATTAGGTAGGCCGACAATTCCGATTTGGAAGGACATATTGATGGGCTAATGAATTATAAATTTTAAATTTTAAATTATAAATCAATTTTTAAATTTTTAATTTTATAAATAAATCCAAATTTTTAAACGTTTAAAAATTATTTAAAAATTCAAAAATTACAAAATTAAAAATTAATAACCGAGTCCAAGTAGGTAATTGTGTGGTTAGTATCGCCCGGTAGTCCCGGTAATTCATATTTCCATTCGGAGGTAATTGTAGCGGCAAATATATTATCAGTCAATTGGCTAGTAAATAATATTTACTATGCTAAAATTATTATATGTCAAAATATTTTTATATTTTTATAGTTGTATTGATGAGTGCGTTTGGTGTCTGGGGAGACTATTTTATAAAACTTTCCGGCAATACTCAGAAATATATTTTGGTCAAATGGTTTATTATAGGTTTGCTGATCTATTCATTTTCAGCATTTGGATGGTTTTTTGTCATGAAACATATCAAATTGTCTACCTTGGGAGTTTACTACGCTTTAACCACAGTTATTTTGTTGGTAGGGGTTGGCGTGGTTGTATTTAAAGAAACGCTAAACGTATTTGAAGTTATTGGCGTATTGTTAGCGGTAGCTTCGTTGATACTTTTGGCTCGTTTTACCTGAGTAAGTTATTTGTTTATTGTTCAATAAATTGTTATAATTAATCTCGCTATTAATCAAATTTATGATCACCAAAGAATTTTTCAATCATCTGACCAAAACGATTGACGCGGTATTTTGGGGATTGTTTTTGCAAGGTGTTACTTTATTTTTACTGGCACTGCTTATATTTATTTTTCCTAAAGCTTTGATAGTCTTGGCAGTAGTATTTTTCTTGTGGTTGTCATTTATATCATTGTTACTGGCATATCGGGTCTGGAGTTCAAAAAAGAAATATCATAAGTATTGGCGTTGGTTGGAAGACAAAAAATGATATGGGTAAAAAAATAGTTTTTGATTTGGAAACAAAAAAAACTTTTGAGGAAGTCGGTGGGCACCAAAATGCCCATCTTTTAGGTATGTCGGTCTGTGGAGTGTATGATTATGAGTCAGGCAAGTACCGGGCATATAGAGAATCAAATATTAAAGAATTGGAAGATTTATTTAGACAAGCGGAGTTGTTGATCGGATTTAATTCCAAACATTTTGACAATACGGTTTTACAACCTTATTTTAATTTTGATTTAAAAATTTTGCCGCATTTGGATATTTTGGAAGAAGTAGTCAAAAAATTGGGTTTTCGTATTCGTTTGGAAAGCTTAGCACAGAGTACTTTGCTGTCCGGTAAATCTGGTAGTGGATTGGATGCTATCAATTATTATCGCAGCAACAATTGGGATAAGTTGATAAAATATTGTTTGGATGATGTACGGGTTACTAAAAATTTGTACGAATACGGTCAAAGACACGGTCGGCTCTGGTATTCGTCCAGCGGTAAATTGGTACCGTTTGTTGCTTCCTGGGGAGAATCACCCACAATTGTTGATATATTAAAAAACGCTCTTCGTAAACACGAGCAGGTGGAAGTTGAATATTTACATCCAGTTGAAAATAACGTCCATCAACTTACCAAGCAACTTGATTTACGAGAAGTTGATCAGGAAAAAATAAAAGCTTATGATATAACTGACAAAATAGAAAGAGTTTTTGTTGTTGCCAGAGTTTTGTCAGTAAAAGTTGTTGGGGAAATGTCATCCTTTCAGCCCTCGCTGTTTTAATTTTATTTTTTTGTTATGATTAGAATATGAAAACTATTGGTATTATTTGTGGCGGTCGCAGCACTGAACACGAAATTTCTCTGCAATCAGCCAAAAACATATTGCAAGCACTTCCAGCTGATAAATATCAGGCGGTGCTTTTAGGTATAGATAAAATGGGCAATTGGCGACTTTATGATAGTCAGACCGCATTTATCAATACCGATGATCACAAAGCCATAGCTTTATCCGATCAAGGCATAAATATTGCTCTCAGTCAGGGTGGAGAGATAATTGGTTTAGTTGATGGTCAAATAATAAATCAGTTGGATGTGGTTTTTCCGGTAGTCCATGGTACTGGCGGAGAAGATGGAACTCTACAAGGATTATTGCAAATGTTGGATATACCTTATGTTGGTCCAGGAGTTTTGTCATCAGCTGTTTGCATGGATAAAGATTTTGCCAAAAAAATTTTGGTAGGCAATAATTTGCCAGTAGTGCCCTATCGGGTGTATTTTACCACAGCAACTGCAATTGCTGATTTTGAAATATTGGTCAAAGATTTATCCTTACCTTTTTTTGTTAAACCTTCTGCTCAAGGATCATCTGTTGGTATTCATAAGGTTAGTGATTTTAAAGATTTTCAAACAGCTATCAAAGACGCTTTTCAGTTTGATAGCAAAATTTTGGTAGAGAAGTTTATTCGCGGACGAGAGGTAGAATGTTCTGTGTTGGGTAATGATCAACCCCGAGCATCACTTCCCGGGGAGATTATACCGCAACATGAGTTTTATTCTTATGAAGCAAAATATCTTGATGATCAAGGCGCAGTTTTGGTTGCGCCGGCGCAACTGACCGATATTCAAGTTAAAAAAATTCAAGATTTGGCCGTAAAAACATTTTTGGCATTGGCGTGCGAGGGCATGGCGCGAGTTGATTTTTTCTTGACGGAAACTGAGATTTTTATCAACGAAATAAATACTATTCCGGGTTTTACTAAAATCAGTATGTATCCAAGATTGTGGCAGGTGAGCGGTCTGTCTTATAGCGATTTAATCCATGAGTTAATTCAGTTGGCAGTCCAGCGACAACAAGCTCAGAAAAAAATTAAAACTTCTTATGTTTAATCACGCTTTCAATAAACAACAAAAATTTTTTTTGTTTTTTTTGCGAATATTTTTAGGTTTTATTTTTTTGTGGGCTTTTTTGGATAAAACTTTTGGCCTGGGTTTATCTACGCCAAAAAATCGTGCCTGGATTAGTGGCGGTTCTCCGACCGCCGGGTATCTGGGCAATTTACAAGGCTCACTAGCTAATGTTTTTAGTAATATGTCAGAAAGTTCAGTGGTTGCTTGGCTGTTTATGCTCGGGCTTTTGGGGGTGGGACTGGCTTTGCTGTTGGGCATTGGTATGAAAATAGCAGCTGCCGCGGGCAGTCTGATGATGTTTTTTATTTATTTATCGCAACTACCACTCAAAACCAACCCCTTTATTGATCAACATTTGATTTATATTTTAGTTTTATGGATCTTGTTATTTTTTCAGGCCGGTGATTGTTTTGGTTTGGCTAAATGGTGGTCAGAATTGAAATTTATAAAGAAGAATAATTGGTTAAAATAATATGGATCAATTGGAAAAAGATTTAATGTTTATTTATGAGATTGGTACTTTGCGACATATTAAAAGAGCTTGGGAACAATTTTTAGCCCCTGGCTTTGCTAATATCACTGAGCATATTTTTCGTGTCACTTGGTTAGCTTTGTTGATAGCTAAACACGAACAAACGGGCGATGAAAACAAAATTATAAAAATGAGTTTAGTACATGATTTGCCAGAAGTACGTTGTGGTGATAGTCATCATATTTCTCGTCGTTACACTAAACGTGATGAACAAAAAGCAGCTAATGATTTATTTAGTAGTTTATCCGGGGGTGACCAATGGCAGAAATTATATGATGAATATGAACTTAGACAATGTATTGAAGCAAAAATAGTTAAAGATGCTGATAATTTGGACGTTGATTTAGAAATTGCTGAGCAGGATGCTAAGGGCAATAGTTTTAGAGAATTATATAAAGATAATCGTGAAACTGTGGCGCGTGATTACTTTACTGATACAGCAAAAAATTTATATCGTTTGATTATTTCCTCCAACCCTCACCAATGGCAAAAATTTTCTCGTAGTCGTTTTAATGATGGTGATTGGAAACAGTAAAAGCAAAAGACAATTTTTAACTTATCAGACTGTTTTTTAGTTTTATAATTCTTGATAAAGAGGAAATTTAGTCGTTAAATCAGTGACGATTTTTTTGACTTTGTTTTTGGTAACTTCATCGCCAATATTTTTTATAACCTCTACTATCAATTCGCCCACTAGTTTTGTTTCCTCTTCTTTTAAACCGCGGGTGGTGATTGCTGGAGTGCCCAGTCTTAAACCCGATGGGTCAGTTGGTTTTCTCTGTTCACCCGGGATACTATTTTTATTGGTATAAATTCCCACTTCATCCAGAACAGTCTCTACCTCGCGACCGCTATGCCCGGTATTTGTTAGATCGATCAGTAATAAATGGTTGTCAGTTCCGCCACTGACTAATTCCAAACCATTATCTTGTAAAGTTTGGGCCAATGTTTGGGCGTTGTTTATGACTTGTTGCTGATAGTTTTTGAATTCAGGCAACAGTACTTCTTTGAAAGCCACAGCTTTGGCAGCAATAATATGTTCTAGAGGGCCTCCTTGGGTGCCAGGAAAGACCGCACTGTCTACGCTCTGCGCCAAATCTTTTTTGGCCATTGGTTCTAAGCGATTTTTATTTTTACTTAAAATAATTGCCCCTCTAGGACCGCGTAAGGTTTTGTGAGTAGTAGCTGTTACTATATCAGCTAGGGGAATAGGATCAGGATGAAGTCCAGTAGCAACAAGGCCAGCAATGTGAGCCATATCTACCATAAAATAAGCTCTGATTTCATCAGCAATTTCTTTGAAAGCAGAAAAATTTATAGTTCGAGGATAGGCGGAAGCACCGGCTAAAATAAGTTTTGGTCGATGACGAAGAGCTAAATCTCTGACATCATCAAAGTCAATTAGTCCATTTTTAGTATTTACACCATAGTGAATAAAATGATAAAATTTTCCAGAAAAATTTACTTTATGTCCATGCGTCAAATGTCCCCCTTCAGATAAACTCATTGACAATACCGTATCACCCACTTCAAGTAAAGCAAGATAAGCAGCCGCATTGGCTTGAGAGCCAGAGTGTGGCTGGACATTGACATGTTCAGCTTGAAAAATTTCTTGCGCTCGAGCAATAGCTAATTTTTCTATTTGGTCAATAAATTCATTGCCACCATAATATCTTTTGTCTGGATATCCTTCCGCATATTTATTGGTAAGTATGCTACCGACTGCTTCCAATACTGCCTGGGAGACATAATTTTCCGAAGCAATCATTTCCAACCCCTTTCGTTGTCTAGATAACTCTTGGCTGATAATTTTGTATATTTCTGAGTCAAATTGTTGTAGGTGTTTCATGTAGGTAATTTTAATCATTGCCATCACATTTGGCAAATAAAAAACCCCCTTAGAGAGGGTTATATTTTGATTCTGAGTCTTTTAAGACTTGGTTTTTTTATTGTTGGAAATTTTTCCAATAATTTCTTTATTTTTATATAGTCGCTAGGATTAATGTATATGACACTATAAAAACATTCGTCTTGATATCTGAACTCATTTTTCATGTAGCAGTTTGGGTTATCGGGAATTTTTTGTTTGCTATTTTTACTCCAGCCATTTTTTTTAAAGTCTTCATGCTTGACTGTTCTATCGCGATATTTTTTATTGATGTTTTGTTCAAATAAAGATTCAAACTCTGAAAAAAATTTTCTTGGTATGATTAGAGGTATTTGCAAAAAAGCAATAATTCTTAGTTCCATTTTATTTCCCTTTTTAATGAATGAATGTCTTAGTGTAGATTATTTTTGTTTAATTGTCAACTCAGTTTTTAGTTTAAGATCCAATTTAACTATAAAACCGCCTTTGGAGCGGTTTTTATAGTTTTTTTACCATATAGGTGCCTTGCAGATGATAACCCAATTTTTTACGATAGTATTCTCTGACTCCAATGCCGGCAATAACAGCCATTTTTTTAAAGCCATTTTTTTGAGCAATATTTTCCGCTTCTTGCATCAATCTTTTACCTAAGCCTCGATGTTGAACTTTGTCAGAGTTATTACTATCATGACGAACCAATTCACCATAAACATGTAGTTCTCTGACTAGGGCAGCATTTTTTATTTCTGGAAACAAAACTTTGTTTTGTTTTGCATTTAGACGCAAACGCACAAAACCATAGATGGCAGTACGGTTTTTATTTTCCAAAGAAATAAAAAATTCTTTACCCCCGCCAGCTTCATATTCATCAAGAAACAATTGGGCTTTATCCAAGTCATTACTTTGGTAGCGGGCTTCGCGACAACGAATACAGTGGCAGCGCAAGTTTCTTTTTTTTAGTTCCGCCTGTAGCATTTCGCGCAGATTGGTTATTTTATTACCAGCGCGGATACTTTGTTCAGGAAAATCACGAATCAGCCGATTGATGCGACAGTAGAAAGGAACAATTTGTTTTAATTCTAGTAGTAGGTCAAATAGTTTTTTTTCAGGGTAAGGTTGGTATTTACCAGATTGATACCATTCATAAAGTGGGGCAAATTCACTGACAATGGTTGGATAAATTTTGATTTGGTCGGGACGAAAATTTGGGTCGGCGAAAATTTGCCATAAAGTTTTTTTGTCTTTTGCCAAAGTTGCACCCGGTAGGTTCTGCATAACATGATGATCAATTTTAAAACCATTTTCACGCAAGCGTCTGGTAGCAATAATTGAATCTTTGATCAAATGTCCGCGAACTATTAAATCCAAAATTTTATCATCCAGTATTTGAATGCCAAGTTGTACTCTAGTGCAACCCAAAGTGCGTAGTCTTTTGGTTTCTTTTTCGGTCACCCAATCTGGCCTAGTTTCCAAAGTAATACCAATGATGCGGTAGGTTGCGGTTTCATTTATTTTTTGAGCTTGGGATAAACTGTAAGAACGGTATTTTTTTGGAATGGATTTATTAGCAAAGACATAGGGGAAATAGTTGGCTGCTTCAAAACAACGTTTGATGAACCATTGTTGGTAAGACCAAGGATAAGCTGACCAAGTGCCACCTAACACCAAAAGTTCTATTTTGTCTGGTTCATGACCATTGAGAAAAAGTGCTCGCATGCGATTGTGGACTTGCCAGTAAGGATCAAATTTATTAGCAACAGCCCGCATCGCTCCTGGTTCAGTAGAGAGATAACTCTTGGGCATCCCAGGTTCCAACGGACAATAGATACATTTTCCTGGACAGGGATAGGGTTTGGTAAGCACAGTAATAGGTGTTACCCCGGACAAGGTTCGGGTAGCCCTAACTTTTAGTAGTTCATTGATTTTTTGTTGCGGTTTTACTTTTTTATTTTTTATAAGCTTTTGATATACTAAACGTAGCTCGTTTTTTGGTTGAGGCGGTAGTTTATAATGAGTGGAAATTTTTCTGTTAATAGCTAAAAATTGCTCTTCGGTAGTAGTCGGATGAGCAAGTAGAGCATTGATAATTTCTTGTTGGGCAACTTGTTTCATAATATGAAAAAAAACAAAGCGGAAAAAATAATTAAGCAACTAGCAGTTGGCTATGATCTCATTGCGGACGATTTTTCCGAATCAAGATACAAAATCTGGCCGGAAATGACTGTTTGGCAAAAGCATATTCTGGCGGGACAAAAAATTTTAGATATTGGCTGTGGTAATGGTCGGATGATGCAACTTTTGACTGATAAAAATATTGAATATGTTGGTTTTGATATTTCCGGTAAACTCATCAATATCGCGCGCGACAAGTGTCAGCAGTATAGCTTTAAAACAGTTGATTTTCAAGTCGGTGATATGAGGAATCTGCCTTATCAGGAAAATATATTTGATATCATATTGGCCGTAGCGGTACTACATCATTTACCTCATCCTGATAATCGTTGGCAAGCGTTACAGGAGATTTATCGGGTTTTAAAACCGGGTGGTTTGTTACTTATGAATAATTGGTATTTTTGGAACGCTTATGCCAATAAAAAATATCAAATAAAAAAACAGATCTTAGTCAATTGGTGGCGGGGATTGGAAAAGCAAGGGTTGTTTATCCCTTGGAAAAATACAAACGGACAACCAATAATGAATCGTTATTACTATGCTTACAAAAAAAAAGAATTAGCCCACCTTTTAAATCAATCTGGATTTTTAGTTGTTAGCCACCAAGTAGTTGGACGTCAAATAATAGAAAATAAAACCGCCAAGTTTGAAAGTTTATTGACAGTAGCTCAAAAACCCAACTGATTTATTTTTTTCTTTTAAAATGTTAAAATAAGAAAAACAACAACTATGAAAAAAATATTATTATTTATTGTTATTGTAATATTTTTTGGGGGTAGTACAGCTAGTGCCCAAACTATCAATGATAACCATTTTGCCAGCGGTGAAAATTTAGTAATTGAGGGTAATTATCAAAAAGATTTATTTTTATTTGGTACCAATATAAATTTTGCCGGTACGGTTAGAGGTGATTTATTTTTATTTGGACAAAATATTAAAATCAGAGGAGATGTTGAAGGCAACGTTTTTTTCTTAGCTGGAAATATTGAATCTGATACTTATATCGGTGGATCACTTAGAGGGGTTGCGCAACAAGTGAGTTTGAAAAATAGGATAGGAAAAAATGTCACCTTGGTTGCCCAAACGATTGATTCTACTGCTCTGGTTGGTTGGCATGGCTATTTTACCGCCACCAATATGAATATTGGCGGTGAATTTGAACGTTTAGATGTTAAGGCAGTTAAGGCTGAGCTTGGACCAAGGGTATATTCGGCATTGGTTATTTCCAGCCCAACCCCTAATAGTCGAATAGTTATTAGTAAAACAGCCGAAATTGATGGTAATCTTGACTATCAAGGACCAAATAAATTGCAGGTAGATGAGGGAGCGGTAATCCACGGTCAAGTAAGTGAAAATTTATTGACTGTAAAAAAATATCAGCAATTTTCTTTTGACAAGATTTTTTGGTGGCTAGTGTTTTTGTTTGGCTTATTGGCGGTTGGTTTGGTTCTTATTAATTTTTTGGATGTAAAAATTTTAACTTTCAATAACATTATCACCACGGAAAAATTTAGTTTGCTAACTTCGGGTCTGGCGATATTTTTTCTGGTGCCATTGTTGATAATAATATTATTTGTCAGTTTTATTGGCATCCCCTTGTCTTTGCTATTATTGTTTATTTATTTTGCCTTGTTTTACTTAGTACAGGTTTTATTGGCAATTTGGTTGGGTGATTTATTATTGAGTAAAGTAAGCAATAAACCAAAATTGACTCCAATAAATAAAAAATATTTATTTTGGTGTCTAGTAGTAGGAGCAGTAATTTGGCGGCTATTGCTGATTGTTCCGGTGTTTGGTAGTTTGTTGCATTTATTATTCTTTTTACTTTTATTGGGCGCCATTTGGCGAAAATATAAGTTGAGTCTTAAAGAAACGAAAATATGAGTTTAGATATTAAAGTCAGAAAAAAAACCAACCCTTCCAATTCAAAAAATATGGTGGCAAATCCCATCAAACCAGAAATTGTTAAATCAAATAAAACTACCAATCAACCGCCTCCACCAGAAAAAAAATCCAAACAGAAAAAGTACAAGAATTTCTGGTGGTGGTTTTTGTTTTTGATTTTATTTTTTGTTTTTGTCATTATTTTATTTTTTATCTGGCAACAAAGTAAGGAAGGCATATTAAATACAGGACAGTCAAAACAGGCAACACCTGGTATTGTTTCAACTTTTACTCCACCAGTGGTGTTAGATGATTCTACTTCCCCAAACAACCAGACAAGTGAAGATTTTGATTTTGATCTCTTGACTGGTAGAGTTGATGATTTTGATCAGGTATTTACGGAAGTAAGTTATAATTTATCTGCTACTAGTACTGGTTTCGCTACTGGTAGTGCTAAAGTTTTAGAAACTGAAGAAATCAATAAGCGTTTTGTTGATTTATTTAAACAAGCTAAAGAGTTATATATTTTTTTGGATAAACAAGTGATGCAATTGAAAGATAAACTTGAAGAAAATAACTTGAATGGTGATAGTATTGATGATTATTTAAATAATAGTGATGATTTTTTATCGCGTATTTCCGGTGAATTGCAAGTGATGGAGGCATTTTTAGAACTTGATGAAAATCAAAATTTTGCCAATGAAATTATGATATCTTTCAAAAATATGAATGATTATTTTAAACAAATCAGAAATATGACCAAATTAATCAATCAGCAGATTACAGAAAATTTAAACATTGATTCCGATATTTCTACTAGTACAGCTACCTCTACTTTAAATTAGAAATTATATTTTACCAGTGATTGATGGTTATTTGTTATTTTGAGAGTAATAGATTATTTTTTAAATTTTGCTATAATTATATTATTAAATAATAAACATTTTATGGCCGACAAAGTCAAAAAAATTGAGGTCGATCGTGAGTTATGTATTGGTGCTGCTTCATGTGTTGGTATTGCGCCGGAGGCTTATGAGTTAGATGAAGAAAACATTGCTATTGTTAAGCAGGGCTGGGAATCATTATCAGACGAAACGCTAATTGCTTCAGCAGAAAGTTGTCCGACTAAAGCTATTTTTGTTTACGGTGCCAACAACGAACAAATTTTTCCTTAAGTTCGTAAGGTTAAATTTCGTAAGGTTAAATATTTTTTTATGAGATTTATTTTCCGTTGGTTAATTAATGCCTTATTACTTTTATTGGTGGCATATGTTTTTCCAGGTATAGAAGTGACTAGTTTTTATATTGCTCTAATTACCGCGGCTGTTTTGGGATTGGTAAATGCTTTGATTCGACCAATTATTATACTAATTACTTTACCTATAAATTTACTTACCTTGGGGTTATTTATCTTAGTTATCAATGCCTTATTGTTTTTATTTGTTGCTTCTTTTATTGATGGTTTCACGATTACTGATTTTTGGTCGGCTTTTTGGGGAGCGCTATTTTTGAGTTTAGGTTCTTGGTTTTCCAATAAATTTATTGCCAAAAATTAATTATGGGCAATTTTTTTAACAAATTAATTCCAAAATTGAGACAAGAATTTATCCTGGTAATTTTTTTATTGGCCGGTTATGCCGTTGCCCAACTAGATCTAAATCAAATTCAGGTTTCAATGATTTACAGTGCTTTATTGTTTTTGTTGGTGGTATGGTTGATAAAGATTTTTATCAGAGAAGATTTTACTAGGTATTATAAAAGTTTTATTATTTTGGTGTCTGGCATAGCGATGTTGGCAATAGGTTTATATTCTTTTATTAGTTATTATTTACAAATTATTGCCAATCAAACCTATTCAATCATTGAATATTTTTATCTTTTTTTTCCAGGGTGGGTAATGTTGGAAGGTGCGCTAATGTTATTTATATTAAATTTTGATAGTGCTATCAAAAGTTTTGATTTAGCTGGTAAGGTAGAAATTACCGAACCGTTATTAGGTGATTATTTGACGGTAGCCCTAGCTACCGTAGTATTGATTATTTTGGGAGATTTTATTCTTGATTTTCCTTGGCATTTGAATATCTGTTTAGTGCTCACGGTTAATTTGATAGTTATTAACCAATTTGCTGGACAAGTTGATCAACCCAAAAAAATTAAAGAAAAAAAATAATGTGGCAGAATATTTTAAATTTTATTTTAATGTTATTTGAGCAGATTATAGATCTTCGAAAGTAAAAATCCGCATGTTGTGCGGATTTTTTAAAATTAAAAAAATTTAGTTAATAAAGTTTAAATTCTAACTTTTCCTAAATTATCTCATTTAAATCACTTCAACCCTAAATTTTAGGTTTTATTTATTTTGTGCCATAACCACCACGAATAGCCCATAGTAAAAAAAACAGTTAAAAAAATTGTTAGTCCAAAAATCCAAATATAAATTTTAGGATCAAATAAAATTCCTAAGATCATCAATAAGCCAGATAGAAAAAATATTTTTCCACCTAGACGGTGAGTTTTATTCCAGATCTCTTCGTTGGCCAGAGTCCAAGGCGTACGAATACCTACAAACCAGTTTTTTTTCACTTTAGGTAGCAGATTCCCAATTACCATAAACAATAAACCAATACTCAAAGGAACAATTTTAGCGATTGGTACATTGTAACCGAGACAGTTGCAGGAGCTTGCTAAATAAAGCAGAGTAAAAAGAGTTACTAAAGATAAGCGAATAGATTGGTAAGCCGTGGAAAATTCCTCATAACGTTTTTTAAAAGGATCAAATAAAGGTAAATATAAAAGTAATAAATATAAAAATAGAATAAGCCCGGGGAAGAAAAAAGCAGCAAAAGTTTTATTTGACCAACCATCTGGTTGTCCGGCTAAATTCCAATGGACTGGAACAGAATCGGGAAAATTAGAAAAAAAATAAATACTAGCCAGGAAGTTTATAATTATTAAAATTACTGCCCATTGTTCTTTTTGCCAATTGATCTGGTAAGGTAATTTCATATAGTAAGTTAATATTTAGTAAATATTTTTGTCAGTTGGCTGATAATTTCTTCTAGCACCGATAGGTTAAGACTATAAATAATATTTTTTCCTTGACGTCGACGGGAAATAAGACCGACAGTATATAGAATATTTAGATGGTAAGAAAGTGAAGCTCCACTTATACTAAAATGAGATAACAGTTCGCTGACCGACAAATCCTTTTTTTTGAGCAAGTTTAGGATTTTTTGTCGATTGCTGTCGGCTAGAGCCCAAATGATATTTTTGGTGGACATAAATAACATTTAGATATATATCTAAATGTTATTTTATTTAGACTTATTTGTCAATAGATGTTTTTTAAAGTAGTGTTTTTTGTGTTATAATAATTATGAATTTTAAAACCCTATGTCGTTTTCGGTAGACAAAAATAGTCAAGCCAAACAAAAAAATTTTTTTGTTTTTTTGTCCGTTTTTGGGTTAACATTTTTTTTATTATTATTAGGTTATAGTTTACGAGCCCAAAATATCGTTTACCCGATAGAAATTTTAAATTTGTTTGATGGTCAAACAATTTCTTCAACAACTTATAAATTTAAATTTGAAGCAAAAAATGAGATTGAATTTTTGGAATTGCGTTTTATCCCTTTAGGTAGTGCTGATGCAAAAGGACGTCAGGCTTATGCTAAAAGAGAGAGCGGGAGTAGCAATATTTGGATTTTTGATTTAGAGACTACTCAATTGGGCAGTGGTAATTTTCGTTTGGAAACCGTGGCAATTTATTCTGATCAAACAACAGTTGCTGGACAAACTAAAAATTTTACCATTGCTCAAAATCTGACCTTTGATACAAAAATAAAAATCGCTAGCCCTGTATCAGGACAAATAATAAATGAACCAATTTATTTTACAGCTGAAACAAATATTCCTGTTGCGGAAATAGTTTTTTCAATTTTTGACAGCAATAAAATCTTGCAAGATCAACTAATAAGTAGCACTTCCACCCCGACTTTATATCATCAAGTCAAATTTTTACCATCAACAATATCCAGAGATGGGAAGTATCTACTACAAGCAGAGTATATTAGTCCAACTAGCACTTTCTCTTCCCTGGCAGTGGATTTTTATATAGCCAATTCTGTAGCTGATATTAATACTTCCACAACAAGCATTTTTCTAGTTTCTCCTGTTGAGCAGGCAACTATTGTGGGTAATGTTTTATTGCAAGCAAAGGTTTCCACTTCGGTTGATGAAGTTTATTTTCGTTTGGATAGTGATTTTATTCCTGCCAGAAGGTTTGATCAGAATATTTGGCAAGAATATATTTTGACCAATAATTATACTACCGGTACCAAAGATTTATTGGCTGTAGCTCGTCTGAGTGAGAAGGAGTATTACAGTAACCGTGTGCAAGTAAAAATAGGTAATGATGATTCTATCAGACCAAATCAAGATTTACCAAAACAGCCCAGCTATATAATTACCACGCCGTTGGTTGATAATAGTAATACCAATTCCCTGAATTCCACGACAACAGTAAATATTTTAGATGAAAGTACCACCACCAGCCCAATAGAACCAACAAATTTATCAGAATCAGAGCAGAGATTAATTGAATGTCAAAATCAGGACATAAAAAATATCAGTTGTGGGGTTTATTTAAAAAATAAAGATAGTTTTACAGCTGAGTGTATCAATAAGGTTTTAAATGTGGATGAATGTTTGACCGGATTTTCTAAATGTCAAGTTGGCGGTATTGTTGATATTGATTTATGTCAAAAATATCTGACCGAACCGCGGGCAGCGCGCTGGTGTGATTTGGTTGAATTTAAAAATCAACCATTATGTCAAAATTATTTATTAGAGAAAAGAACGTCTGGTTTAATCAGACCAGAGGTTGATTTAATTTGTTTACAACAATCAATTTTCAATTCCCAAGCTTGTCAGCGTTTTAAGGAATATATTAGCTTGTCTACTGAATGTCAACAAGCCGGTTTTAAACGATTAGCTGATTGCCGTCAGTTTTTGCAAGCCAATATCTTACCCGCGGCTTGTAGACTTATTGGTCAAAGTGATTTAGCTCTGTGTCAGCAAAATATTTTACAAAAATATCAGACCGGCGGTTATTGCCAAGATGAAAACTGCCGTGAGGATTTAAAAAAATTTATTGGTGAATTGTCGGCTCGTGAAATTTCTTTGCATATTCTAAAAGAAGTACAGCAGAAAAAGACCAATGGTTTTCTAACGAATGATGATCTGGGTTGGTCGCCCGTTCAAGCTTTACAATCTCGTTTGGCAGTTTCTTTGCAGCCAAATTTTTCTTATCAGTTGCTACCGGCTGATGATCAAATCAAAATATCTCAAGGTTTTATTTCTCAACCGCTGCCAGCAATGGTAGTCAAAGACTCTGATCAAGATGGCTTGCCTGATGATATGGAGCGGAGAATCGGTTCGGATCTTACCAGCTCAGATACTGACGATGATGGTTATAATGATTTAACTGAAGTTTTAAATGGTTATGATCCTTTACTTGCAGGAGCTAAGTGGTCAAGATTACTGTCGGCAGTAGAAAAAGCTATCATCAATAGGCAAACATTCCAACATCCTGTGGTTGGTGGTCAGGAGACAGACGAATTGCAAATTGAATCAATAACCAATTCACCAGCCGAAGTAAATGCCAACTTATTACTACGTGGTACAGGACCGGCTTACGGGGTTTTGAGTCTTTATTTTTATTCTGATTTACCATTGTTGGCTACCGTTCAGGTTGATGAATACGGTCGTTGGCAATATGATTTGTCAGATAGTTTGACTGACGGATCACATCAAGTATATTTGGTAATCAATGATGAAACTGGTAAGGTGCAAAAAAAATCAACGCCACAAGTATTTTTTATCAATCAAGCCAAAGCCGCAGCCGTAGGTGAATTTATTGATTTGACTGTTTCCGAAGAAACTACTGCACTTGAGAAGTATTATATTTGGGGTGCGACAGTTCCGATACTTTTAGCTTTGGGTCTATTTTTATTTTTGCGTCGCCGCCATAAAGATGAAATTCAATTATCATGAAGAAATTATTTTTACATAAAAATTTTCAGCTTATTTATGGATTGATTTTGGTAATTTTGGTACCGGTGGTAATAATTGTCAAC
Source organism: uncultured Gammaproteobacteria bacterium (assembly GCA_964620905.1). Taxonomy (GTDB): domain Bacteria; phylum Patescibacteriota; class Patescibacteriia; order S139-126; family S139-126; genus CAZUKA01. Next base: position 56,643 of record CAZUKA010000002.1, read on the forward strand.
ACCCTTTCGCTCAATCGAAATTTTAGACACAATTTAGATATTCAATTACAACGACAAGCTTTATCCTTTGGTCGATTATTTAATGTATCTTTGTATAATTCTACTTGGCAACCAAATGAAGTTCAGGCAGTAATTGATGCCACTCTAGACAAACAAAAAGATATTAGATTGATATCGGTTTTAACTGCTGATAATGATAATTTTCGCGTGGTTGCTAGTTCAGTTGTTGGTCAGGTAAATCAACAAGTTTTTTCCACCCATTATTTTTTTTCTTGGCAGCGCAGTGAAGCCATTGCCAGTTTAGTAAGCAAGGAGAGTTTATTTGAGTTATTTCCTCAATCTGATCAAATTATCAGTTCTGATAGTCGTTTTTGGTTGGTAGTAATGCCATTGGTTGACCAGGAAAATCAAAAAAAATTATTACTCACCATGGTCGTGTCTTTAGATGTCATGGATCAACTTATCACTTCAACCTTGTTAAGAAGCTATATATTTTTGACCATTACTGTATTAATCCTCATTTTATTATTGTCAGCCAATACTAGATTGTTTACCTATGCTTCACTTTATCGTAAAATTAAAGAAGTTGATGAGATGAAAGATGAATTTATATCCATCGCTTCACATGAATTACGTACACCTCTGACAGTGATCAAGGGATACATTTCTATGTTGATAGCCGATGGCAAGAATATATTGACTGCCGAACTGCGTGGTTATTTAGACACTATCAATAATTCCGCTGACCGTTTGTCAGCTTTGGTTGAAGATTTATTGAATGTTTCTCGGATTGAACAGGGACGCTTGCAAATGGAAATACAGTCATTGGATCCCTTACCGGTGATTAAAGAAGTATTAGCTGAATTGCAAGTTGAGGCGGAACGGAAAAGTATAATGTTGTCCTGTGAATGTAGCAGTAATTATTTAATAAAAGTTGATCCAGCTAGATTGAAGCAAGTGTTGATCAATATAGTTGGTAACGCGATTAAATATACAATTACTGGTACGGTCAAAGTCAAACTGACAGTAAAAAATGGACAGTTGGAAATCAGAACAATTGATTCCGGTATTGGTATGTCAGCAGTAGAGCGGGAACGACTCTTTCAAAAATTTTATCGCATCAAAAATGATAAAACAAAAAACATTGTTGGTACTGGTCTAGGCTTGTGGATTACCAAGGCGGTTGTGGAGTTGATGGGCGGACAGATATATATTGATAGTATCGAAGGGGTGGGTACACAAGTGAGTATTAATTTTCCTCTAATAAAAAACAATTAATTTTAATTTATGATAAAAAAAATATTGATAGCAGAAGATGAGCCGGACATACTGAAAATGTTGCAAGATATGTTGCAAACAGCCGGTTGGCAGGTAACCGCTGCTGCTGACGGTGAAGAAGCTTTGCAAAAGTTGTCAGCGGATAATTTTGATCTACTATTGCTTGATATGCAGATGCCCAATAAAGATGGTTTTGCAGTTTTGGAGATTCTGCAAAGCGAGGGCAAATTACCCAAACAAAAAGTGGTAATCTTATCCAATATTGACAATGAGAAATGGGTTAAGCGTGCCAAAGAATTGGGAGCGATCGATTATTGGTTGAAAGTCGAAGTCCACCTCACAGAATTGATAGAAAAAATAAAAAAATTATAAACTCTTAGTAAAGTTTTTTTCGCTCTGTTGTTGCCACAGCAGCGCATAAAGCTGGCTATGCTTGAGTAATTCTGCGTGACTACCTTGGGCAGAAATTTTGCCATTTTGTAAAACATAAATTATATCAGCATGCTGGATAGTGGCTAGTCGATGGGCTACTAAAATCCTTATTAAGTTGGGATTTGTTTTTTCAATATCTTTGATAGTTTTGGTAATTGCTTGTTCAGTAATCGAGTCAAGACTACTAGTAGCTTCATCAAAAATTATTATTTCTGGTTGTCGTAGCAAAGCACGAGCTATTGCTAAACGTTGTTTTTCTCCACCCGAAAGTTTAAGCCCTCCTTCACCAATTTTTGTATTCAAGCCATACTGACTTCGGTTGATGATACTGTCGGCCGCAGCGGCTTGCAATGCTTCTAGACACTGCTGGTCGGTCGCCTGAGGATTTATAAAATTCAGATTATCTTTGATTGTGCCAGCAAAAAGTTGAGTATCTTGGGAAACCAAACCGATTTTTTTTCGTAAATGACTAAAATCAATCTCGTCGTGCTTTATTTGATTATAAAAAATTTCACCGCTGGTTGGTTTGTAAAGTCCGACTAATAGTTTGATCAATGTAGTTTTACCCGAGCCACTAGGTCCAACCAAAGCCACAGTCTGACCAGCAGTGATTTTTATATTTATATTTTTTACTGACGGATCCTGACTGGATTGATAAATAAAATCAACTTGGTTGAAAGTGATAGTTGTCAGACGTTTGATATCTTTGGGATTTAGTGGTTTGATTTCGGCTGGCAATTCCAATATTTTTTTTAATTGTTCACCGCTAGCTTCTGCTTCTCGGTATTCTGTCACCAACTGACCCAAGTCAGTCAAAGGAGTAAAGATTAAAAAAGAATAAAATAGCAAAGTAAAAAATTCACCCAAAGTGATGATTTGTATATAAATCAACCACAACATTAAAAGCAACATACCTGACCGCAAAAAATTTATGAGGGTACCTTGAATGAAACTCATCGTTCTTACCAACTTTATTTTTTTTAGTTCCAACTGCAAAATTTGTTCATTGACTAAATTCAGCCGATCAATTTCTTGTTTTTCCAATCCTAGGCTTTTGACCAGTTCTACATTTCTAATGGTTTCTGTGGTTGAACCGGCCAAGTCGGCTTTTTGTTTGATAATTTCCGTTTGGGCTTGTTTGATTTTACGACTAATATAAAAAGTTACACCAGCCAAAGAGGGAATAATCGTCAGGAAAGTGAGCCCCAAAGACCAGTGCACAAAAAAAGCGTAAATCAAAACAAACAGAATACCAATTAGTGAGAAAAATAAAATATCAATAAGGCTACGGATCAATTTTTCTGCGTCTTGCCGAGCTTTATTTAAATTTTGTAGCAGTTCGCCACTGCGTTGATCTTCAAAATTTACATAAGGCAGGGAAAATGAATGCTTGATACTGTCAGCGTAAAGACTGGTGCCAAGTTTTTGAGCAATCATACTGACATAATAATCCTGGAAATTTTTAGCAAGGCGTGAAATCAAAGCTACCGCAATCGCCAAAAGCAAAAGCGTTAGAACGCCAAATAAAAATTCGTGACTAGCTAGTCCATTGAATTTAGTGGCATAGCGATCAATAATCAAGCGAAAAATTTGTGGATCCAACAGTGAAAAAACACGGTTAATAAGCGCTAAAAAAAGAGATAAAATAAATATCCCCTTATAATTTTTTAAATACTGCCAAAATAATTTCATAAATTTAGTCTAGCCAATAGTGTAGCATAAAAAACAATAATATAAAATTAATTGAATTTGAAATCTTAAGATTTATCTTTCATATTTTTCAATTTATTGATGGTTTTTTTAATTTGTTGAACGCTAAGTATTTTTCTTGGTTGACCTCGGTGATTGAGATTGCCAATGTGAGTATTGGGTATGATATGGTAGTGTAAATGTAAAATACTTTTGCCCGAACCTGCTAGACTACCATCTCTGACTAAAACACTTATATTTTTTATTTTCAATTGATGTAATTTACTTATACCTTGGCGAATCAATTTATCAATATTCTCTCGTTCCTTGGTTTTTAAATGCAAAAAAGATACAATATGTCTTTTGGGTATAACTAGTAAATGATAAGGATGATAGGGAGCTAAAGCAAAAGTCAGAAAAGCAGTTTTATTTTGATAAATTATTTCTTGTTGGCAATGACAAAAAGGACATTTTCTGATTTTTTTTATAAAGTTACTATAAAGCATAAAAATTATTAAAATATTATAATATTATAACATTTTTTAAGTTTTTCTGGTTTATCCACAGGTTATTAAATTAAGGCACTTGACCATAAAATATTGGTAGTGTAAGTTAATCAGTACCGAAACTTAAATTTTGAATCTTGCTCTTTAAACTCCCTATTAGGGAAACACAAACTCCCAATAAGGGAAAATTAATTCGCGGTGCGGAAATAGATGTAAGTGATCATATGATCAAAAAATAAAACGAAATGTTATGCGCAAGCAAAACGTCTTCCGAAGAAGAAACACTATACATCAAGCTAAAAGCAAACATTTTCCGCAAGGAGACTCCAAAGACAAGATTCACCCTAACCCGTCCCATTGGACATTTTCTATACCCTAATTTAGAAAACTGTCTACGGACGGGTTTTTTTCTTGCCAAAAAAACAAATTGGATATAAAATAATTTAATTCATTTTCTTTAATAATTTAAAAGGAGTAGTAAAATGATCTTATATAGTTTATATTGGTTACCCAGATTAAATTTTGAATTACCAATTAGTTTGCCGTCAGAAACAGTAAATTTTGTTTGCCTAATCATTTTGTCTTATCTTTTAGGTTCAATTCCTTTTGGCTATCTGATTGCTAAGCGCAAACATATTAACATCCAAAAAGTTGGTAGTGGCAACATTGGCGCTACCAATGTATTTAGAACTATGGGTGCTAAATGGGGTGCTCTGACATTGATTTTGGATATGGCCAAAGGTTTTTTGGCTATCAGCTTAGCAAATATTTTTTTTGACCAGCCCCAAGATGGTCATTATATATTAGCTGGGAGTCTGGCTATCATTGGCCACTTTAAACCAATCTGGTTGAACTTCAAAGGCGGCAAAGTTGTTGCCACCTCACTGGGGGTATTGTTGGGACTTAGTCCGGCTTGGTTTATTGTTACTATTGTGTTGGTTTTTACCGCCACAATACTATTTGCCAAAAAGTTTGGCTCAAAAAAAATTGCTTCCCAGAAAGTGGCTTTGGGATCTATGTTTGGAGCTATTTCAGCAGTCTTAGTAAAAATAATTTTTGGTGGTGGTTTTAATCAACAAAATTTTGAGATTACCTTATTTATAATTGGTATTACTATCATTATTTTACTTGCTCATAAAGACAACATCAAAAAAATAATCTGACTTTGCCCTCTATTTAGAGGGCTTTTTTTATTGAAGGCGGTATGATAAGCTGGGTAAGATAAAAGGAGGATTTATGTTCGTTTTAAAAATTGATTTAGCTTATTTGCATATTCATGCCGGTATGTATACCGATAAAAAATCTCTCCACAGCTCAATGTATTGGCGCTGTCTGTATACAGAAGAAATTATTGAATGGTTAGATGTTGAGATATTGATAGTTGATAAAAATAAAATATATCAGGAAATAATCAGTCGGCCGTTTTGTCCAAAATGTAAACCAAAGGCAGTAAAATATTCTCATCTAAATTTTCCTGACATTAAAGAGCCAATACCAAAACACCAACTAATTGAAGTACTGTGGTAATATAAAAACCCGCCCTAGAGAGCGGGTTTTTAATTTTAGCAAAATTTTGCTTAGTTCCAGTTTCGTTGACGATTGCCACCGCCGCCACCACCAAAACCGCGTCCGCGACTACCAAAATCTCGGCGAGGACGATCAGTCATTGGGCGAGCTTCGCTAACTCTGATAGTGCGACCATCAAGTTCTTTGCCGTCAAACATCTCAATGGCTTTTTGCGCTTCGTCTTCAGTAGCCATTTCCACAAAACCAAAACCCTTGGACCGGCCTGACATTTTGTCAGTGATCACTGTGGCAGATTCTACAGTACCGGCTTGAGCGAAAGCTTCTTGTAGGCTTTCCTGGGTAGTATCATAAGATAAGCTACCGATGTAAAGTTTTTTGTTCATAATATACACTTACACAAATAAAATTCGCAAGAGCGACCTAACTATTTTTTTGGGACTTACACTCCTTTAAATTTGTGTAAGCAAATATAAAATAGAAACACTTGCTGAAAATAAGTATTTCATATTTTGCTGTTTTTGTCAACAGCTGTCTTGACAGTTGAGCAAAAATAAGATAATTTAATATATTCGTTTATTAAAATAAATTTTTCAACAAACAAAAGGAGACAAAAATGAGCACACCCCAGGAATTAAAAGACCAAGAAGAATTAGAACAAACCGGAAAAATTGCTGGCCAAAGACCAGTTGATATTATCAGACAAATGAATCCAAAAATTCACATTCCTACCGGTGCGGAATTGGCTGGTATGATAAAAAAACAAACCGAAGAAGATCTGGATAAATCGGTTGGTTTAGACCGACAACAAGTTTTTGAGTATGCCCAAGGTTTGGGCTATACCGGTTCTGATGATTTTAATAAAATTTCAGAATTTATGGTGGCCGCCCAAGGTTTGCAGCCGATCTATGACGATCGGGAAAAGAAGTATTTTATTGAAGCTATAAGTTTTTAATTTCAAATAAAAACATTAAACCGCATCAAGAGTATGCGGTTTTACTATTGATTTTTTGTAAAAATTATGCTATAATTAAATATATAGGTTAAAAATCCTCAATATTTTGAGGTAAAAATAAAAATAAAAATTAAAAAAATTCTATGAAAAAAACAATTTTTACACTTTTGATTTTTGCTTTGGGATTTGGATTAATTCCAAATTATTTTATTTTTAACAAAGTCAGCGTTAATGTAGCTAATGCAGAAGCAAGCTGTCCTACAGTTACTATTGACAATTCAACCTATCGCCTAGAACCATGTAACATGAATTTTGAAATGGTTGATGGTGAAGGTAATAAAGATTTCCAAGTAAAAATAGTTCAAGGCGGTCAATCAACTTTGTATGGTTTTCAGAGATATGGGTATGGCGTAGGATTTCCAACCTATGCGATTTTAGGCGATAGTAGTGGAGGAGTAAACGGAACTGATAAAATTTTGTCATTTAGTTTACAAGATAGTGTATTGAACAGTGATGGTAATCAAAATAAAGTATATTCAGGTTATCTACCCATACAAATTTTTCATGGATCATGGAATGGGGTATATGAGGAGTTAAAATTAAATTTAACTGTTACAGTCAAACCAGAATCATTTGTTGAACCTTTTGTTTACAATGTGGGTCCGGAGTGGAAATTTATTTCACCAGTCACCAATTTAATGATAGGCCAACCGATTTTAAACTTTTTTCCAAATTTGGAAAATGTTTATTATTATGATAACGGTTATAAACAAGCAAATAATTTTGAAATGGGCAAGGGTTATTGGTTGAAAAATAAAACCAGTCAGACAATTTATGCTACTGGTACACCAATTACTTCCGTAACTTACAATCTACCTGCTCAAGGTCAACATCTGATTGGCGCGCCGTTTCTAATGAATTTATCAGATGTACCTTGTGTGATTGATGTGTTGCATTACAACAGTCAAACCAATACTTATGATTCAAATTTTGAAATAGCCAAAGGTTCAGCTGCGTTTGTCAAAACAAATGGAAGCTGTAGTTTTACCAAATTAATTGATCGGGTAAAGGTGGTTATATCAGCACCAACCGTCACTGATATTACTTCAAGTTCTGCTAAAGTTTCCTATAGTATCAGTGGTACCAATAGTACCAATCCGACAATGTGTTTTGGTACCATTGACTCATCAGTCAATAATTGTTCTGGTATGTCGGTAGTGGCCAAACCAGATGGAACTTTCGAAACTAGTTATAATTTTAGTGGTTTACAACCCAATACCAAATATTTTTATCAATTGATTTTGGATAAAAGTACCGGTTTTGAAATCAAAGATAAGGTTTATTCATTTGTTACATCCAATAATTCATCTTACAATTTGTTTGTAACTTCACCAGTTAAGGGTATAAAGTGGTATTTGGGTGAAAAATATTCAATAAATTGGAAGGCAACTGATGTTCCAGCTGATTACATGGTTGGTATAATGCTCTCAAACAACGGATTGGATAAGGAAATAATAAATTGTTTTGCAAAAATTCCTGTTTCACAAAATTCTTTTGAATGGGTAGTGCCAAAAGATCAATTGATAGGTGAAAAATATACTATCAAGCTTGGTATTTATAAAGTTGATTCACCTCAAAATGCCTGTGTTGGTCAAGTCCCAATGGTAGAAAGTGATTATTTTAGTATTTTAAAAGAAAAACCAGTTGTGGGTGATAATAATATTACCTCCCCCTACCTTTTTGCTTTAAATGGCCAAGAAGACAAAGAAGGAAAAGTAAATTCTGATATTTATGCTAGTTTCAATCGGATGATATTAGGTGGTAGGGTCGGTAAGGGCGTGGAAAAAGTTAAGATCAATTTGATATTACCAACAATGGGACCCACCGAAGTCAGTGATGATTGTGAATTGGATTTAATAAAGAATAGTAATACTTGCCAAAGTTTGGAAGCAGTCGGCTTGGTGAATAATCAAGCCAACAATCAGGCCGTGTTGAAGATTGATATGAGTAAAAATAATTACGAAAGCCTAAGGTTTGATGTAACTTATAGTTCAGCTGCCAATCCTACTGACTATACGGTAGATATTGGTGATTCAATTAGTAATGATGGTTGGGGTGGAGATGCTGGTCATCAAACTAACGATGCCGAAGTCCAAATTTACAATACCCATCTATCAATTTTTGGTAATGACAATACTGTTGGTGAAAGAAGATTATACAATCTGGGTTATTATGTATCAGCTGGTGATACTGTGAGTATTACAGTTAGAAATAATTCCGTGCAATGGTCAAAAGTGAAATCGGCTATTGCTGATGTAGTTGTTCCAGATTCTGTATCAGTTGAAAAACCAATCGCCGAGATAAAAGAAAAAGCCACTTTGCTTTATGAAGGAGAAATTTCTAGCATTTTATCCGAACTCAACACTGTCAGAGACACAGTAAGAGAGCAAGAGATTGAAATCAAATATTTGAGAGCTTTGATTCAAAACCTTGCTCAGGTAAATGAAAGTATGAAAGAGATGATAAATCATTTTATTACCTACGGTGTTGATACCAATAGTATGAAATTGGGTGAAGGGGAAAGAGCAGCAGTGGTATATTCCTTTAAGGAAGCCTTTGGCAAATTGCCAGAAAGTGAAGTTGATTTTGAAGATGTGATCAAAATTGCCAATGGTCGGTGGCCGGAAAAGAAAAGTGATCAAGCTTTAGCTTCTGCCCGAGCAGAATTTGCCAAAATTTATCAGCGTGCCGACAATGCCAACAACCCCAATGACCAAGCAGCTGTTACTATCATGGCTTATGGTTTAAGGCAAAAAGCTGAAAATAGAAATTTGTTGAGTGAACAGAACGGTTTGAAAATCTTTGCTGAACTTTATGACAAAAATCCACAAACAACCACTGACTGGAATATATTGCAAGCCATCACTTATTCTGGTGCAACTAGAGAAGTGATAGATACTGATAAGGATGGTTTGTCAGATGAAATGGAGAAGCGACTAGGTACTGATCCAAAAAATTCTGACACTGACGGCGATAGTTATTTGGATGGGCAAGAAGTAGTCCATGGTTATAACCCCCTGCAAAAAGCTCAATAAATATTTTATTACCACCCTGGCAATTAGGCCAGGGTGGTTTTTGATCAAAAATAAATTGCTTCATTTTTTTAAAATAAAGAGTAAAATTAGTATAGATAGTATCTAAATTAAATAATATATTTAATTATGTTTTTACCACTTTTGCTTTTAGTCGTTGGTTTGGGGGTTTTATTACTGGGGGCTGAAATTTTGGTCAAAGGCGCTTCGTCAATCTCTAAAAAACTTGGCATTCCTTCAATAGTGATAGGACTGACGATTGTGTCTTTTGGTACCTCTGCCCCGGAACTAATCGTCAATTTTCTATCTGCCTTCAAAGGCAGTACTGATTTGGCCTTGGGAAATATTATTGGTAGTAACATTGCCAATATTTTACTTATTTTGGGAGCATCGGCTTTACTTATAGATTTACGGGTGCAAAAAAATACTACTTGGAAAGAGATTCCCTTTGCCGCGCTAGCGGTATTGGCTGTGTTTGTGATGGCCAATGACCGGTTGTTTGATCACGAGGCGGCGGATGTAATTACCCGTGCTGACGGTTGGGTGTTGTTGATGTTTTTTGCTATTTTTATGTACTATACTTTTGAGTTGACTCGTTCGGGTGGAGGGAACAGAGAAATAGAAAAAACTATTGGTTCAGTTTCGGTACAAAAATATACTTTGAAGCTTTCTCGCAAAGGTACTGGCAATGCTGGTGAAGGTGAGATTAAAATCTATCCAGTATATATTTCTTCTCTGATGGTATTGGGAGGTATTTTGGCATTATTTTTGGGAGGTAAATTGTTGGTGGATAATGCTATTAGTCTTGCTCAGTCAGCCGGTTGGTCAGAAATGCTGATTGGTTTGACGATCGTAGCGGTTGGCACTTCTTTGCCGGAACTAGCTACTTCGGTATTAGCTGCACGTAAAGGCCAGTCAGACATTGCAATTGGCAACGTAGTGGGATCAAATATTTTCAATATTTTTTGGATTCTTGGTGTCACCAGTGTAATCAGTCCGATACCAGTTAGTTTGTCGGCAAATTTTGATATTATTTTTTGTTTGATAGCTACAATAGTTTTGTTTATCACGATGTTTATTGGTAAGCGGCATTTATTGCAAAGATGGCAAGGCGGAGTTTTTTTGCTAGTTTATGTATTGTATATAGTATATTTGATTATCCGAGGGTAAAAATTATTTTCTGATTGATATAATTTTGCTAGATAAAAATTCAAACATCATGAATTTAAAAAGTGATTTACCAAAAAAACCCAGTGTCTTTAATAAGATAGATTTTAAAAAAATTGGCACCGGCGCACATTTTACTGAAGGAAAGTTTAATTCCACCAGAGGTCTCGGTCTCAAGGGACAATTGGGAAATCTTAAACGCAGCGCCAGATTTACTGCCACCGCAAATTTGTCAAAGAAAAATTTGCAAACCATGTATGATCTAATCAATGAAAGATTGAAAAATAAAGCGGTAAATTCCAAGGTAGGTATTTCCGCTAGAGATAAAAAGATGATAATGTCAGCTGCTTATAAGCTCACCAAGCAACATGAATCAAATTTTTCTCGAGAAGACATGGAGGATTTAAGGAAGGTAGTAGATGAGTTGAAAATTGCAAGTGAAGAAAATATTTTATCAAAAAAAGAAAATAGTAGTCAAAGTGTTATTTCGCAAATAGATAAAAACAATTTTACAATTGAAAATAAAAAAAATCTTGCCACTGGCCAAGGTGCTATTCCCAATAGATCAGTTGAACTTAGCACCAATTTATCTGCGGAATTTTTATCCAAAGCAAACACTGATCAGCCTGCTTTGAAAGAAAATCCAAAAAATATTACTGATGAGCCAATAGTTTTTGAAAATATCAATCGTAAAAAGATTGATCAAGATCAGGATAAAATTCCCAGTCCGTCAGAAGCAAAAGATTTGCCAATTTAATTTTTTATGAGTTTAGATTATATCAAGTATAAATGGGAAGAGTTGGGTCGGAGAGACCCTTTGTGGTCGGTTTTGACTTGGGAGGATAAAAAAGATATGCAGTGGGATAGAAACTTTTTTTATCACACCGGAGAAGTGGAAATAGATAAACTTTTTTTGGATATTGAAAATTTGCCTAGCAAATTGCAATATGATGAAGCTTTGGATTTTGGTTGTGGAGTAGGGAGACTGACCTTTCCTTTGACCAAAAAATTTAATCGGGTAATTGGCGTAGATATTGCTTCTGCCATGATCGATTATGCCAAAGCAGCCAATAATCAGCGGGCATCCTTTTTGGTAAATAACCGTGCTGATCTAAAAATTTTTGCTGACAATAAATTTGATTTTGTTTTATCATTGATTACTCTGCAACATCTACCCACAAGTTTAGTGAAGAAATATATAAAAGAATTTATTAGAGTTGTCAAACCCGGAGGACTAGTAGTTTTTGAAATGCCTGATCACCCGCTGGAGATTGAAAAAAATTTTAGCAAGAAAATTAAATATCAATTCAAACAATTTTTGCCTTATTCCTGGTTGTCTCAATACGAAGCCAAACAAGAAAACAACGCTTTATATATAGATATGCATGGGTTGAGCCAAAAAAGAGTTAAAAAGATTATAAAAAATAGTCATGGTGAATTGCTGGATTGTAAGATCAGTGCTAATGCCGGAAAAGAGTGGGTTTGTTTTAAATATTTTGTAACCAAGTGATTTTTAGATTATGAAAAGCAGAGAAAGAATTGAATCAAGAAAAAATATTAAAGAAGTCAATGAGAAAAAAGTATTAGCTTTTGCTAAATTGTGGCAAGAGACGATTGGGCCCAATGCGACCGACCAGACATTAAATATTAAATACAATTTACCATATCCCAAGGAAGATTTTTTGGACTATTTATTGAAAAAAAATCAAGTTTTATTACACGGTTCTTGTAGAACAGATATTGAAACTTTAGAACCTCATCAGGCCAATGATAGAGAAAAGGAGTTTGGCAATAAAAATGGAGTGTATGCGGTAAAAGATCCTCTTTTACCGATTTTTTATGCTATCCAGAATAGAGAAAAAATTGATGGTTTGATTGTCAGTGGTGTAAAAACTGATCCCGAAACAGAAGAAAATAAATATGAATTTAAAATGTCAAAAAATATTCTTGCTGCTCAACCTTGGACCAATGGTATGGTTTATATTTTGGATAAAAAAAGTTTTTTGCAAGGCCAAGATGATGATGGGGAGTTTGGTCGTGAGTGGGTATCGGAAAAACCTGTTAAACCACTAGCTAAACTTGAGGTTGGACCAAAAGACTTTCGATTTTTAAAAGAGATAGAATCCTTAGAATAAAATATTTATGAAGTTCACAACTAAAATTAATATCAATTGGCCAGTGACAAAAACTTTTACTGCTCTCAATAGTCCCGCAATGATGCAGCGGGTTGCTTGGCCAGTGGTGATATTTAAACCAGTTAAACTTAGTATTTTTCCCGAACAATGGGAACAGGGAATTGTTTATCGTATGAATATGTATTTATTCGGATTTTTACCCATGGGTTGGCAAGAGCTAAAAATTTCATCACAGACAGATGAAATAAATAAAATATATATTTTAAAAGATGTTGGTCCAGGTTGGGCAGTTAAATGGTGGGACCATAAAGTTATACTCAAACCAGTTACAGAAAATATTACTAGTTATGATGAAATTTTAGAACTTAAAACTGGATTCTTAGGACCGATTATATGGCTTGGGATGAAGTTACTTTTTGTTTGGCGTAAGTATAGATGGTTGAAATTGACTGAATAAAACATACCATTATCAGTGAGGTTTATATATCTAATAAATCAAAAAAATAATATAATCTTAATAATTCTAAGTCTAACAAATTGTATTATTGTGATTAGAGCCAAGGTGATAATTGGTTTAGTTGTAGAAACACTTGTTTTGTATAAAAATTATTATATATAAATACTTTTATGTTAATCAAACATTTTAAAACTATTATCCCAGTAGCTATTTTAATTATGATACTTCTGTTGAGTTATATTTTTTGGCAAAGTAGCCAAGAAAGTAAACAAATACAAATCTTACCACCAAAACCTCCTTCACAGCCGAGTGTAGCTATTGATCAAGGTATTGAAACCACATTCAGTCAATCTGAATATTCAAACGATGGAGCTACCAGCGAGACGGTTAAATTGACCATAAGAAATACAACCGAGGAAACTTATTATTTATATACCCCCGCTTGTGCCGCAGGTTGGCCGCAAGTACAGTATTTTTTTGAATCTGATAAAGGTGAACCAGAACCGCAATTTGTTAAACAAACTATTGCTATATCACCACCTTGTAACATGGTTCCATACTTAGATGAGTTTAAATCGGGCGCAATACATACTTTTGAGTGGGACCAAGTCAATTATTCAGAATCAGAAGATGATCATGATGATTGGAGGCCAAAATTTGTTCCCGCAGGAGATTACCGTATGATTATTAGTTTATTTAAGAATAAAGAAGGTGATGATAGGTATGCTCAAGGGGTTGAATCGTTTGTAGTTTTTACTCAACCATTTAAAATAAAATATAATAAACCAAGTGAACGAATAAGTATAATATCTCCTGACAAAGGTGATTTCTTAAAGAGTGGCGAAACCTACACTATCCAGTGGCAAGGTGCTAAGAGTGATAAGGTTAATTTATATTATGGGGTTGATTGGCGGATGGATTTAAATCCTCAACAAAAGCAAGAACTTGTCTTAAACGTTGCTAACACAGGAAGTTATGATTGGCAAGTGCCAAACCTTTTCGACACTTATTCTTATGGCAATGATTATGTTATAAAAATAGAAGAAGTTGGCGGAGATGGCATTGGGTACAGTGAGGTATTTAAATTTAGAGCTGTTGCCAAACCAGCAATAATAGATTATCGGGGTCCTAGAGAAGACAGACACAATTTTAGTCCAGCAGAAACTGGATGTAATGAGCTTATGGCTAAGTATACTTCTAGTCAAGCTTTTAGTAATAACGGATTTAGTAGTTGTGAGTTGATTGAATTTAGTATTGGTACAACACTTAAAGAGTGTGATGCTTTTAATACTCCCTTAGGATGTAATATCTGTAAGTTTGATTGTAAATAAAATTCAAATTTATATGAACAAATCATTGAAAGTTACATTCTTAGTGATAGTAATATTAATAGCGGGTGGTGTTTTTTTATTTGGTTATTTAAATAATTTTTTTGTAAGTTTTGGTATATGTAGACCCGGCAATATTTTAGTCAGCAATAATCAATTTAGTGGTGCACCTGATTATTGCTATAAGCCAAGTGGTTGGGAAGGTAAATTTTGTGATAAAAAATCTGACTGTGGTAGCCATCCATTATCAGAATGTGTGTTAAATAATAAAGATGCGATAAATAACAAAGGGGTTTGTAAAGATATGGTCAAACAAGGTTGTTATGTTTTGATAGATGAAGGTGGTAATTTTGGTGAGGAGACCACAGTTTGTTATGATTGATCAATTTAATACATAGATTTTTATTTGATTTGTTATATGAAGAGAAGAAATATAATTATTTTAGTAGTTATTATTTTAGTAAGCGTTGTATTGATTTTATGGTTTTTATATAATCCAAGAACTAGGCCACAAACAAACAAAGATTATGGTTGTTTTTTGCGATGTAAACAATCCGGATACAATAGAGGTATTTGTTTAAATGGGGGAAGTGGAATAGGAAGCGGTTGTGAGCAAGCCGGAGGCACGCAAGTTTTTGACCGTGATAACCCAATTCCTGGATGTGATTTTGAATCTATTGGTTCTTGGGAAGAATGTTGTTGTTTCTAATATAAATATCGGCACTGGTAATAATAAATAAAATATAAAATCTATGAATAAGTCATTAAAAAATATTATCCCAATTGTATTAGTATTAATTGCAGGTGTTGTTAGTATAGGTTATTTTATTTGGCAGAGTAGAATTGATAATAAATTACCTATTTCTAATGGAAGAAATTGTTTTAATGAAAATGTGTCAAAAAGTTATGACGGTGTTGGTTGTGTAGAGAAATATGAAATGTTTGATGGAATAAATTTTAAAGATGCCGTTTGCTGTGAGGGATTAGTAGAAATAAAACCAGACCTTGAACCAAAATCTTGTCTTCCATATAAGGTCGAAACTAAAGGCAGTGATGGGTTAGGAGAAGATTGTTATTTTGGAGCGATGCATCCCTTGGGCTTATGCATGCCTTGTGGCGACGGAGTCTGTGAGCCATTAGAGAATTGGTGCAATTGCCCAGCAGACTGTAATAAATGATTTTTATGAGAGATTTTATTAAAAAGCATCCTTTCGTATTTTATATTGTGGTATTCTTTATAGTAGTTGTTTAATTATTTGTCTTAGACTATATAATAAAAATAAAACCGGATATTATATAAATTGATTAAGTAGATTTATTAAGTATAAATACAAAAATCGCTCCTTAGCAGAGCGATTTTTTTATTAAATAAGATATAAATTATATTTTTTATATTTTTGTTCTGACAATTATACTAATAGCAATTAAAACAACAATAGCCCCTACCCATTGTTCGATTGAAAATATATTATCATGAAAAATAAATTCCAATACCACCGCACTCACCGGGAACGTCATTTCATAAATTGTGGATTGGGAAGCAAGGATTTTTTTTAAACCCCAATAATATAGCAAAATAGAGGTACCACCAGTAGTTAGAGCCACTACTATAAAAGCTCCGATCAAACTCCAATTGATAGCATCAAAACCATTAATTCCTTGATAGTTGGTATTAACACCTACTGAATTTAGAATTGAGATTACAATTATTATTATAGCCATGATCCCAGTTGTCAGATAAAATCGTAAGGCAGTACCTAAGCTATGACTAATTTTAGTGACTGCCTTTTTGGAGAAAACTGTGGAAGATCCAAAAGAAAATGCTGCTAAAATGGCTAGCATAGCTGGGATAAACATACTAGTCGTATCAAAGTCTGGTTGACTGAATCCAAAGGTTAGGATATAACTGCCAATCAAGGCTACAAAAGCCCAAAAGTAGAACATTTTTTTTGGTCGTTCTTTTAACCACAGAAGTGCTAACAGAATAGCAAAAATAGGCTGCAGTTTTTGTAATAGAAGAACAACGGAAATATTTAGATGCCCAGTATGGACAATTACGATAGCAGCGATGATTGCCATAGTACCAATTGCACCGCCAAATAAACTAGTTAAAATCAAGGCCAACCAATCTTTTTTGTCTAAATTTTTAAGCTGACTTCTTTTTTTGAAAAAGAAATATGATAGAAAAATGGAGGCTACGGCGTGTAACATAAAAACAAAAGTAGGCACATCTGATAGTCCCAAATCAACAATCCAAGGTGTTAGTACCACTCCATCAAAGGCCCATAAAAATGCCGCCAACATAACGGCCAATACAGAAAAAATTTCAATATGTTTTTTCATATAAGAAATTATAACAGAAATAAACATATTATTCTATTTATATTAAATATACAAAATATCTTTGGAATATTAAGATTGTTTGAAAAAAATTTATAGGTAAGACATAAATTTAAAATATAAACTACTCCATATTCGGAGCGTTTTTTTCTTATCTAAACAAACTGTCAAATTTTGTAAAATAATGAGGTGCTTAAGTGAATTACATTAAAACTAAGGTGATTTTTGGCTTTGTTAATGAAGTTGAATTATAACCAATTAGTATTGACTTTTTCCTAAAAATTTGCTATTATTTAATGTTTAGTAATAATTAACAATCAAAAAATTACTGGAGAAAAAAATGAAAAAGGATGTTGGTCCCACTATCTTATTAATTGTTGGATTTTGTATATGTATTATGTCAGTTTTGAGCTGGCAGATGACTTGGTACATTAATCCATGGATTGGAACAATTGGTTTATTATTTGGTTTAGTTCTAATTTTTTTATCTTTAATTTTTTCATTTATTATAAAAATAATAAATGGTATATTGAAAACAATAATCAATTTTTTTTAACCTAAAAAATATAAATTTTTTATAACTGCTCTCTTATAGAGCGGTTTTTTATTAACTAAGGTGTCTGGATTTTTGAGGAGAAGGTAGTATTTCAGGTGAAATTTTGATAAAATAAAAGTAATATAATTTACTAAAATATATGTATAAAATAAACAAACATATGTATAAGGAAATTGATAAGTACAATTATAAAGGTTGGTTAAACTCTGATAGCTTTATAAAAAGAGTAATCGCCGTCAATGGTTATTTTTTAACAGGGCAATTACTCCTTTTATTTATTGCTAGTATTGTCACTTTCATTTTAGTTTCTAATTTTATTTAGTTACTAAATTTATTTTATTTTAAGTTGTTAGTTTTAAAACCACTCCTCTCGGAGCGGTTTTTTCTATGTCAAAATATGTAAAATGGGGTCCCACCAGGTGCGATTTTGGAACCCCTTGATTGAGGAGTTGAAGTTGTGGATGGAGGGGTTGGAGATGGTGGTTTAGATTAGATAGCAAATAAAAAAGGTCTACTAAAATTAGCAGACCTAAATTTTTTAAAAATTTTAACTAATCTGTATCAGCTTTTATGCATCCACCAATAACTATACCGATTCCAGCAATTGCCGCTACAATAAAAAGAGGTGATTGATGCCCCTCTAATGGCAAAAATACTTGTACAATTGATGCAAATCCACAAACACTTATTATTGCCCCAGTAAACCTAGGAAGAATTTTTGCTAATATGATAAGTACCAGACCAATTATTTGTAGACCCGCACAGATGATTGATAAAGTTTCCAAGTTAAACATTTTAACCCCACTATTTATTTGTATTGTTAATGTGAATTAATGGAGTATAATAGCATAAGTATATTGAATTGTCAATATAAAACCGCTCCTTTCGGAGCGGTTTTTTCTATGTAAAAATATGTAAAATGGGGTGGCACCAGGTGCGATTTTGGAATCCCTTGATTGAGGAGTTGAAGTTGTGGGTAAGTGGTATTAGAGATTGCTGTTTAGGTAGGATTTTGGTAGAATTAAAGTATGAATGAATATATAATGCCATCAGAATTTTCTAATTTTTTTAAGCCAACTAAACGTAAAGTACTAGTATCTTTACTAATACCGTTTATAATATTAGGACTGCCTTTATTATTTTTAGTAATCAGAGCCTTTTTGTGTTTTAACTGGAATGGTTATAATTGTTCAGGTGCCACAGATGCAATATTTGAGATTCTTTCATATCCTTTCTTATTATTATTTATTGTACCATTAGAAAAACTAGAATTATTTTTTTCACCAAAAACATTTAGTGGCGAAGTTATATTATTTATAAGTTTAATTATTTTTTATTTATTTTTGAGTTATCTTTTTGTTTCATTTTATTATCATAAAAGGAATAAAAATATTTAAATTTTTATATAATAAATAAAAATTGCCCCCTCTCGGAGCGGTTTTTTCTTATCTAAATCTACTGTCAAATTATGTAAAATGGGGTGCCTTCGTAGACGCTATTAGAACTAAGATTATTTATAGTTTTGAGGAAGAGATGGCTCAATAGGTAAGTTTTTGGTAGAATTAGTATATGATTAGATTTTTCAGTAAAATATTTTTACCATTTAAAGTGGCTGGCGGATATGCAATAGTATTAACATTATTTGTTGTTGGAGTTTCAGCATTTGTTTATTCTGGTGGATTTCTAGATTTGCCCTTAATTTTTATTTTTTTACCACCATTTCCGGCAATAATTACACTTCCAATTACAATTGTAATATGTTGGTTTATTGCATCATTATTAATTAAATTACAAAGAAAAATATTACCAAATAAAGAACGTTTATTTACCTATTCAATTATCATAATTCTAGTTTTAATTATATTTATATTTTCTGTTCCTGTTTATGCAACACGTATAATTAAAATAATTCCAACCTCTCAGATTTGTTGGATTGCGGATAACTGGGATAATTGGGCGCCTAGTAATAAATACGAAGGTACTAAATGTTATACTGCGTTAGCAATTAAAAAAAACGATTTAGATCTATGTGGTGATCTTAATTATGAATTCTTGAGAGAGGGATGTTATGTACAGATGGCAATTTTTAATAATGATATCACTATTTGTGAAAAGTATATTCATAAAGTTCCTAATTATATATATCCCGATACTAATATTAATGATTGTAAAAAAAGAGTTCAACGAGGAAAATAATTTTAATTTAATAATTACAAACCGCCCCCTCTCGGAGCGGTTTTTTCTTATCTAAATCTACTGTCAAATTTTGTAAAATGGGGTCGCTTGGGAACTTAAGTTATAACTTTAAAATGATTAGTGATATATCACACCCCTAATGAATTTAAAATGGTTAAAATAAATTTTTGTATAAATACTATGCCAGGCAAGAATATAAATTACCGATCTAAGATTGTTTGATGCCCCTATATTTTTTATTTGCAATTATTTTTTAAACCAAGGGGAATGGGTATAACCTTCTTTACCCGACCAGAGGTAGAGAGTGGGAATATCGGAATAAAGTTCTTGATGAATATCGCTTGAATAAGTCCAAAAAATAATATTTTTAAATTCTTTTTTAAGAGCTTCGGATTCAATTTTTCTCATCACATAATATCTCTTGGCTTCATTTTTATAATCCTTAAATCCTCTATGTTTGGCTGATTTTTCTAGCTCGGCACTGTTTTTTAAATCTCGCCACTCTCTTTCTGTTAATAATTTAAGATTATTTTTTATTATAATGTCAGATAATTTTTGTCTTTTCCATAGTTCACTTAAATATTTACTGGTATATCCAGCTTTTTTAATAAGTTTTTTTATTTCTTTTAGATATTGTTCATAAGTATTTTTATTATACTTATTCAACCTTGCATGTTCGTTAGCTAAAATAAAAATAAAATTAAGACCCGGCTTATAAATGTTTTTAATTTGATTATTTAACTGTTGAAATTTTTTTAATGCCGCTAAGTCTTTTTCGTCTATTTTTAATTTATCAGATGCTCCCCAGAAACCAACTAAATCAATCGGTTTATTTTTTAAAACAAACTGATTGATTGCAAAGGCGATCTCGTCCTCCTTATAGGGGACATCTCTTGAAATATTTCTTTGATTGAATAATTTTAAAATTTCATCAGCTATAGATGGTTTAATAAATTGTGGCAAACTCGCCCTCATTAACCAAGGATAGATTTTATACCACGCTTGTCTAGCATTTTCTATACCCGCACTATTGATTTTTAATTTTTTATCCCAAAATTTTATTAATTCATTAAACATAACATCATGATTTAGCATAGTTGGAAATTCATTTGTAAAATATTTCAAAGCCTTAATTTTGTTTTTCTTTATAAAATTTATTGTTTCTTTTAAAGCCGAAACAAAAGATATGATTGCGGGTTGAAATTTTGGATCAAGATTATCGCAGATTGTAATACCTGTAAATAAATAATCTCTAAAATAATCTTCAAAAGAATAAACAATATGTCCCCCGCGACCAACTAAGTCTAATGCATAATCTACAGTCATAATACCAATATCCACCTTTCTTTCTTTTAATGCCTTAACTAAGGCATTAGATTTAATAGGAATAAATTTTTTATTGGGTAATATTTTTTTAGCAAGTGTATTGGTTGTTGAAAATTCTTGATAGGTACCAATTTTGTAATTATAAAAATCATCTAATTTTTTAATTTTTATATTTGGGTCTAATGTAACTGCGACCACGGGAACACGACCGATTAATTGTCCAACAATTTTTCCTTTGGTTTTAAAATTTGAAGCAAAAGAAAAAACTGGATCAGCGATACCTATTTGAGCAGAGCCTGACATTAAGGAATTATAAGTTAAATCATCGCCCCCCGAAGAAATAAAATCTATATCTAGTTTGTGTTTTTTATAATAACCTAATTTGGCTGCTAAGTAGGCCGGAAAATAAAGGGGCATTCTTGAAAATTCAGCCACCAACATTCTGTATTCTCCCGGCTTATCATCGATAGTACTTAATGTTTCTTTAGTGATTATTCGATGATAATTTTTATGTAGTTTATTAAATTTAAGATTTTTGTACTTGTTGAAATAAACTAATTCTTCTTCGGTTAAAAAACCATATCTCTGTTTAGTTGGATAATCTAGTTTACCTTTATTTTCTGATAATACTGCCTTGGCCACATCGCCATCTTGTGTTCTAAAATTAAAACCAACATTCATACCTGCACCATTGGAAAATGGAACTTTGTAACGCCAGGCAATATAATCGGGCAAGAATTCTTCGGCTACCTTTCTTAAAATATATTTAGTAGTAACTTGATGATTTTCTCTTTTAATTTTTAGACTACCATCAATTTGTAGGGCAAATTCTGCGACTTTGGTATCAAAAAATGGAGCTCGAGTTTCCAATGTATGTTTCATAGACATTCTATCCACGCGCATATTATGGCTTCGTTCCAAATCATTAGTGATTAGATAGCAACCCTTATTTACATGTTCATCACTTAATCTTGAAAACTCATTATAGCCCCCAAATAGTTCATCTGCTGCTTCACCAACTAATGCTATACGATAACCAGCTCGAACCACTTCTTTTGAAAGGATGTCTAGCGCAAAAGATTGTCTTATAACTTGAGCCTCATACATTTCTAGATGATAGATTAAGTTTTCAAATTCTTTTGCATAATCAACATTCGGATAAACAATATGATATTTATAATTATTGTCTTTGCATAACTTTAAAGAAGCTTCATAATCAGAAGAGCCTGGGAAGCCAAGTATAAAGGCAGTTACGTTTTTATGAAATCTTGTAGCTATCTCCATTATAAGACTACTGTCAACACCACCGCTTAATAAAACTGCGATTGGCAAATCAGTATCAACTCTTTTTTTTACTGCTTCGACCATTAATTCAGTTAATTTTGTTTTTGCAAAATCTAAATCTTTAATTTTGTTGTTGTAATTTATTTTGTGATAAGCTTTTATTCTCCCATTATACATATAACATCCTTTGGGGAAAATTTTTACTTCTTTTATAAAATCGAATTGTACTAGCTGTTTTATTTCCGAACCAAAATAAAAGTTTTTATTTTTATCTCTAGCATAAAATAAAGGTTTTACACCAAAACGATCTCTAGCTACAAAAAAATTATTTTTCTTAGTATCATAAATTACAAAGGCATACATTTCCGAATCAATTTTTTCGATCATTTTTTCTCCGTACTCCTCATACAAATGTGCTAATACTTCCGTGTCACAATCCGTTTTGAATTTATGCTTCTTTTTTTCTAATTGAGATCGTAATTCTTTATAATTAAATATTTCACCGTTTTGGGCAGCAAAAATAGTACCATCTTCATTAGATAGCGGTTGATGACCAGTATCACGACCAACAATTGGTAAGCGATTGGCTCCTAAGGCACCTTTCTCAAAAACTCTTAATTCATAAAAATTAGTACCTCGATGTTTAATCTTACTTAAAGAATCTCTCATGAATAATTCTTTTTTTTGGTAATTGCCGAAAACAGCTGTAATTCCACACATAAATTATGATTTTAATAAATAATTTATTTTGTAAAAAATAAAATTTTAAAAGAGTTATATAAATATTTTTTAATAGTCTAATTATATCACAAAACCGCCCCATCTCGGAGCGGTTTTTTTAATGTTATAAATCGGCCTGAATGGCTGTGCCATCTGAAGCTTTAGCGTAGGATGGGGTGGCACCAGGTGCTATTTTTGAACCCCTTGATTGAGGAGTTAAAGTTGTGGGTGGAGTCAATGGTAACGTGTTAATATTGACTTTTTCGTAAAAATATGCTACAATTCAATATTCTAAATCGTACATACACAATAAAAAATAAGCCATCGAGAGGATGGCGATGTTCAAAAAACATTGACACGAGAAGTGTCAGAAAGGATTCAACATCGTGAAGGCAAAACAAATTATAACAGCTTTACAGTTCGCAGCCAGCGAACTTGTCATCGAACTCTGTTCAGATTTACGCCTCGTATTCCGAGAGAATGCACCATTACCAAGGCAGGGTTTAAATTTGAAAATATTATACAGAGCAAACGCTAGTGTACTAAAAGATGGATTTCCTGAATTAGGACTTACTCACTACTCTAACGCATATCTGTTCCAAGTCGAAATAGAAGTTGTAGGATGGGAAAAGAAAAATAAACTACGTTGTTGGTTTGCTAAAAGCCAAACGCAAGAGCATCCAGGCTGGTGGCCTCTTAAAGGGGAATTGAATTATAATCGTACAAAAATTGAATTTCATTGCCGTGCCAAAGAAAATAATGCAATAGAAATTTTTGAACATCGATAGCCCAAAGAACAAACGTTAATTTCGTTTCCTATAAAACCGCTCCTCATCTGAGCGGTTTTTAAATTTATATTTTTTAATTCAATTGGGGTCAATTCAAAATCACCAAACCTGGCAAACCAAGTTTTTTAGCTTATATAAAACAAAAGCACCTCCTCGGTAGAGGAGATGTTCTTATGGGGTGGCACCAGGTGCGATTTTGGAACTCTTTGATTGAGGAATTGAAAAAGTGGGTGGAGGGGTTAGAGATGGTTGTTTAGGTAGGATTTTGGTAGAATTAAATTGAATTTATCATTTGACTATGTCTAAAAGGTATTATCCAAATATTAAGTTTAGTGTTAGTTTAGCGAGAGAAAAAAAGATTTTTTTAGAGAGAAAAAGAAATTTGCAAAAGTTTTTGCCCGCAGAAATAAGTTTTGTTACAAATAGAAAATACGCAAGTTATAGAAATGAATTATTATCCTCTTATTTGGATGTTTATTATTCAGATAAGAAAAAGTTTTTAATAGAAAGTGTTAGAAATACAAAAAGTAAATGGCAGAAAGTAGAGAAAAAATTTTTTATAAAAGTTGATAAGATTTTTAATAATTGGCCTTGGCCTAAAGGTAATTATAGGGGGTATGTTTCTATTGCCCATTCTTTTCCTCGCAACATAAAGGATAAGACTTTTTCTTTTCCAGTAAAAGATTATATACCAGGACGAGAGAACAATGATATACGTGTGATAGCACACGAGATGCTTCATTTTATAGAATATGATTATTTACAGAAAAAATTTGGATTGAAAGCAAGTGAACACGATTCATTTGATAATACCTTTTGGCAATTTACCGAAAATTTAAATGTATTAATTCAAAATACTAGTTTTTGGAAAGAATTTAGTACAGGTGTTAAATCAAAGCCATATGACGATTGTAAAAAAATGTATAATAAGATGAAAAGCATATGGGATAGAGATAAGAGTATTGATAGACTAGTTGATAAAATTTTTTATAGTTAATCAATTACAAAAGTCGCCCCATCTTGGAGCGGTTTTTCTAACTTGACTATTCTATATAAGGGTTATAGGATAGTATGTTAGTTCATTAAAAAAATGTAAATAAAACCATCAAAAAATAAATAATTATTATAAACAAATTCAAAGAAAGATTAGGGTATTTATATGTCAGAACTTCATAATATTCAAGTCAAAATGGTTAAAGAAAACAAACCAGATTTAACTTTAGATGATTTGGAAATTTTTCACGCAGATTGTGGAGGAGGTAAAATTTCAAATAAAAATCTTCTAGGTGGTAAAAATTTAAAATGCACGAGATGTCTTGAAGAAGTGTATTTTTCATACAGTGAAATAGGAACAATATATAAAACCGCCCTTACGGGTGAAAAGCTGGAACTTGTGTGTTACAGAATAAATGGTAATAGATCCCATTTTATAGAAGTTCTTAATTAATAAATTGTTTAATTAAACCGCCCCATCTCGGAGCGGTTTTTTCTTTGTCAAAATATGTAAAAATGGGGTGGCACCAGGTGCGATTTTGGAACCCCTTGATTGAGGAGCTAAAGTTGTGGGTGGAGGGGTTAGAGGTGGTTGTTTAGGTGAGCATTTGGTAGAATATAGGTAATATTAAACATAAATTCTATGAGTAAGTCATTAAAAATTATTGTCCCTGTAATATTGGTATTAGTAGTAGGTGGTGCTGTGGCAGGATATTTGTATTGGCAAAATATAAACCCTGATGTTATAGAGGAACCACTGCCCCAACAACAAGTTAAAAGTGATGATAAACAAGTACAAAATAATGAGACTGACAGTACAACCAATACAAATATAGACCGAATTAATTATTTAAAAGAAAATGTTCCTACTGAGATTTTAAATTATAATTCTGATAAAGATAATAATGATTCAGATTTAGATGGTTTACCAGACAATCTCGAAGATATCTTAGGGACCAACCATAATAAATCAGATTCTGATGATGATGGTTTTAATGATATAGATGAATTAAAAGCCGGCTATAATCCGCTTGGTAATGGAACGATTTTTGATTCAACAGATGATAAAATTAAGAGTAATGGATTGTGGTATTTTATTAGATATCAGCAATCAAATGATGCACAGCGTTTTAGTAATATTAGTACAATACGTACAGCTCTAGATTTATATTATAAAGATTATGGTGTTTACCCATCTGCAGAAGGTGAAATTATTCTTGGAAAAGATGTAAAAAGTTTAACAAAGTCAGGTTGGGGTAATGAGGTAGGTAGCGGAATGAATTATATGAACTTAGTGTATGATAATACTTCTCCTGGTGGTATTCCTTTTACATATTGCACCACTGATAATAATGATATAGAGAAGTGTTCTAAATCCATTTCTTCTTATATAATAAAATTTAAACTTGAGATTGGAGTTCAAACAGATTTTGGAGTTTTAGGTCCAGGATTGCACATCGCTACACCAAATGGTTTTCAATAAATATATTTTAATAGTGTTTATTCTATTTACAAAACCGCCCCCTCTCGGAGCGGTTTTTTCTATGTCAAAATATGTAAAATGGGGTGGCTAGAGGGAGTCGAACCCTCGCCAGCGGGACCACAACCCGCTGTTCTACCGTTAAACTATAGCCACCATGATAGGTTAGTATAAAGTAAAAAGTCGCAAGTATCAAGCAGAGGGAGAATTTTTTTGTTTTGATTTTTTATTTGTTAGTTTACCAATTAGCAGAATTAGTAAATATATAGTTGTTGTCCCTATTAAGCCTGCTAGTGAAGCTGATAGATATTTATTGTTTATTCCCATGATTTGGTAATCAGGCATCAAGGAAACATAGTTTGTTTGTGGCCATGACAGACCAATAAATTCAGCACTTACTTCCAAACCATCAGGATTGCCGGAAGCAAAAAGTGATAAACCACCAGCTATCAGTAGAGCAACTACAAAAAGAATTGTCCATTTATTTTTCATTGTTTTTGATCCACAAGTTATATTTGTATTTTGCTAGTAAGAATATAATTAGCAGTGTAATTAAACCTTCACTCAAACCAATTAGTGTGTGATATTTCAACATAACCGGCACAACTAGACCAAATTTTGTAGTTCCCGAAATTACCATGACCAAAGAAGTGCCCAGAGCTGCCAGTAAAACTGATGTTAAGGAGCTGATAAAAATTTTTCCATAAAAGAATTTTTTATTTTTTAAAATTAAATTTATACCATAAGTGGTCAAAACTGTAAGGAGACTCATATTGAAAATATTTGCTCCCAAGGCGAGCAATCCACCGTCAGCAAAAAATATTGCTTGGATCGCGATTACTAAAGACATCGCAATAATGGCCAGCCAAGGACCTAAAATAAAAAAAGCCAGTGCTCCACCCACAAAATGTCCGCTAGTCCCGTCAGCAATGGGAAAGTTTACCATTTGTAAGGCAAAAATTAGAGCTGCTACCGAGGCAGCGGAATAAATTTTTTCTTTGCCAGTATCTGTGAGTTGTACTGTTTCTTGACTAGAAGTTTGTGGCTCAGTGGCAAGTTGACCAGAAAAAATTTTTACTTTTTTTAGTATCCCAGTTTTTACTTTAGCTAAAGCTAGTGAAAATGCACCAATCGCTGCACCAAACAGTGCCGAAGCTGTACCTGGGTTTAAAAAATCATTGGGAAGATGCATTAATTTAAATTATTAATTACTAAATTTAAATTACTAATCAATTACAAATTATAAATTTTTAAATTTTATTTTTAGATAAAAATTAGTTATTAGTACTTTAATTTTATAATTTCACTTCTTAATTCGTAATTCTAATTATCTGGTGCCCCGACCAGGACTCGAACCTGGATCTAGAGCTTAGAAGGCTCCTATTCTATCCCTTGAACTATCGGGGCTAAACTTTATAAAAATATCTAATAATTGAAGAAAGGTCAATAATGAATCAGAATTAGGAATTAAGAATTAGGAATTAAGGTTTTTTTCTATGATGGAAATTTTTGTGAATTTCTTTGAGTTGGCGATTGGTAATGTGCGTATAAATTTGGGTAGTAGTGATAGAAGCGTGTCCGAGCATAGCCTGCACTGATCTGATATCAGCCCCGTTTTGCAAAAGATCAGTGGCAAAGGAATGTCGGAGTGTATGAGGGGTGACTTTTTTGGTGATACCAGCAGCTTTACTATAAAATTTAATAAGTCTTTCCACGCTTCTTGGTGTCAGAGCGTGGACAACTTTATTATCCTTTTTCAATCTTTTATTTTTGGCTCGATCGTGTCCGACAAAAAGCGATGGATCAACATCTTGTCTCTTGTCCAGGTAAGTTCGCAGGGAATTTTTGGCATTGTCAGACAAAAAGACCAAACGATTTTTACCGCCTTTACCTGTTACGGTAAATTCGTCTTTTTTTAAATTGATTTGTTCACGGGTTAGATTGGTGAGTTCAGACACGCGCAGTCCGGTTGAAAAAAGCATTTCCAAAATCGCTTTATCGCGATAACGAATGATTTCATTTTGTTCCAATTTTATTGGCGCATTGAGTAGTCTCTCCAAATCATCACCTTCGAGGAAGTCAACTTCTCTTTCTGGTTGTTTTGCCAGTTCAATCTTTTCTGACGCTAGTGTCTTAATGTCTTGCTTGGCTAGATATTTTAAAAAAGTTCGCAATGCGATAAGATGATAGTTTTGAGTTGATTTTTTCAACGGTTTTCCTTGTTTGTCGGTTTGACGATTGAGCCAAAGACGAAACTGTTTTATTTTGTGTAAAGTTATATCAGCTGGTTTAAGGTTTTTTTTACCCAACCAGGAAAAAAATCTCAATAAATAAAAACTATAATTTCTAATTGTGCGTAATGACCGTCCCTTTTCAATTTCCAAATAGTTTAAAAAATCTTTGGCCCACCGACCCAAAGAATTAAAACTGTCCAGTTTTTTGATAGCGTTGTCTGACATAAGGTAAATTTATTTTACGACACCAAAGTAAATAATGCAAATTAATTAGAATATAAAATATTGAATCTCAAATTTAAAATTTTAAATTTTAAATTTATAATTATCTTTTGACGCTTGTCAAAAAATAATATTTATGTTAGAATAAGCCTGCTCTATTATTTTAAGGAGCAGATTAATAAGTAATTACGATTTTCTTGGTTTGAGGTTTTTCCTTTTACTATGAAAATCGCGAAAGGATTTATATGTTGGATAAGAAAAAAAAGGAGGAGATAATAAAGAAATATCGTACTCACAAAAGTGATACTGGTTCTAGTGAGGTACAGATAGCTATTTTGACAGCCGAAATTGAAGATCTTACTAAACATTTAAAAAAACACAAGAAAGATCATTCTTCCCGTCGAGGTTTAATCAAAAAAGTCATCCAACGCAAGCGTTTGTTGCGTTATTTGGAAAAGGAAAATCAGGAAAGTTTCAGCAAGCTGTGCAAGAAATTGGGTATCAAAATGACACCATTAACCACAGCTGAAGAAGAGGAAGACTTTTTGAAAACCGTGGAAGAAGAGGAGACAGAAACAGAGCCAGTTAATGAAGAAGAATAAATTTTAGTTTTATGAAAAACACAGAGCAACGAGTGGCGATTTTAGTGGATGTGGCCAATATGTATCATTCGGCTAAAAGTTTGTATCACAGCCGGGTGAATTTTCAAGAAATATTGAAAGCCGCTGTGGCTGAGCGTAAATTGGTGCGAGCGATCGCCTATGTAGTGCAATCATATAGTCCAGAAGAAAAAAATTTTTTTGAAGCTTTGGATAAACAGGGTTTTGCCATCAAGATAAAAGATTTACAGGTTTTTCCAGGGGGAATGAAAAAAGGTGATTGGGATGTAGGATTGACTATTGATGCGGTAAAATTTGCTTCCCGAGTCGATGTGATAGTTTTGGTAACTGGTGATGGCGATTATGAACCATTGGTTGAGTATTTACAAAATCAGGGTGTGCAAGTGGAAGTAGTGGCTTTTGGTCAAAGCGCTTCGCAACGATTGATTGATCGGGCTGATATTTTTTTGGATATCTCTTCTCAAGTTAAGAAGTATCTGATCTTGAGAAAAGGAAAATAATTTAATAAATTAATATTTGATCGAAAGATAGTTAGGCAGTCAGAGGTTATTTGAAGCATTTTGAAAATCACCATTTTTCAGAATAGTTCAAATAACTCAAGTAATTTGCCTAATATTTTTGGTCAATAAGAAAGGCAAAAATATGCGACAAAATTTTGAGACCGAATGGGCCGGTCGCAATTTGTATGTGGAAGTCGGCAAGTTAGCCGGACAAGCACATGGTGCTTGCACAGTACGATATGGTGACACAGTGGTTTTAGCCACTGTGGTGCGCGGTGCCCAACCGCGAGAGGGAGTGGATTATTTCCCCTTGATGGTTGATTACGAAGAGAAAATGTATGCCGCGGGCAAGATAAAAGGATCACGTTTTATCAAACGTGAAGGCCGTGCGTCTGACGAAGCGGTACTAACTGCGCGTTTGATTGATCGCTCAATCAGACCTTTATTTAAGGAAACTGAACGTAAAGATGTTCAGGTAGTTTTGACCATATTATCAGTGGACAATGAAAATGATCCTGATGTACCTTCGTTGTTGGCAGCGGCTATTGCTTTACATATTTCTAGTGTACCTTGGAGCGGCCCGGTTGCTGGATTACGGATTGGACGTATTAACAATGAGTGGGTTCTGAATCCAACTTATCAAGCACGGGAAAAATCCGAATTGGATTTGGTTTTAGTTGGTACCAATGAGGAAGTGGTGATGATCGAAGCTGGGGCTAAACAGGTGTCGGAAGAAGTGATGATTGAAGCACTGGAATTTGGTCATAAACATATAAAAAAGATTTTTCCTTTTTTTGATCAAATTAGAACAGCAGTGGGACGACCAAAAGACGAAGAAGCACCAGTGAGCGAAGAAGTACAAAAAGAAAATAAGTTGATTGAGGACAAGGTAAATAAATTTTTACAGGCAGCCGATCTTAATAAGCTTTTTCCTTATCAATCAAAAATTGAGTATGCACAAAAAGTGCAGAGTTTAGAAGAAAAGTTAAACGAAGTTTTAAAAGCTGACAATGAAGTTTCCAAAGAAATGCGCAGTCGAGGGTTGGCTAAATTTTTATTGTATTTGGAAGCAGCGGCTAGAGATTTTGTTTTACAAAATAATCAGCGAGTTGACGGACGGGCGCTTGATGAAGTGAGAAAATTGGACGTGGAAGTTGGTTTGCTACCCCGTACCCATGGTAGCGGTTTGTTTACGCGCGGTGAGACCCAAGTCTTATCAGTCGTGACTTTAGGCGCACCGGGTGATGAGCAACTACTTGATACTATGGAGATGGAGGGTAAAAAACGCTATATGCATCATTATAATTTTCCACCTTTTAGTGTTGGTGAAATATCCCCAATGCGTGGTCCCGGACGACGAGAGATTGGTCATGGGGCTTTAGCGGAAAAGGCACTGGAACCAGTTATTCCCAATAAAGAAGTTTTTCCTTATACTATCAGGGTTGTTTCTGAGGTTTTATCTTCCAATGGCTCTTCTTCCCAGGCTTCAGTTTGTGGTTCAACTTTGGCTTTGATGGATGCGGGTGTACCAATTATTGCGCCAGTTGCGGGTATTGCCATTGGGATGATGTCAAATCCAAAGGACAAAAATGATTATCGGATTTTGACTGATATACAAGGGGTAGAAGACCATGCTGGTGATATGGATTTTAAAGTATCGGGTACCACTCAGGGCATAACTGCCATTCAACTAGATATTAAATTAGGTGGTATTAGTTATCAGGTCTGTCGCGAAGCAATTAGCCAAGCAAGATCAGCTCGTTTGCAGATACTTTCAAAAATGGCAGAAGTCATCCCAGTTCACCGTAGTGAATTATCACCTTATGCACCGCGGATAGTTACAATTAAAATTAGCCCTGACAAGATAAGAGAAGTGATCGGCACCGGTGGCAAAGTTATCAATGAAATTATTGATCAGACCGGTACCACGATTGATATTGAACAGGATGGCACAGTGCTGGTGACTGGCAATGATCCAGTCCAAGTAAAAAAAGCAGTGGAATGGATACAAAATATTGTGCGTGAAGTAGAAGTGGGTGAAATTTTTGAAGGAACAGTTACTAGACTTATGGATTTTGGCGCTTTTGTTCAAATTTTACCTGGTAAAGAGGGAATGGTGCACATTAGTGAGTTAGAATGGCATCGGGTCAATACGGTTGAAGATGTTCTCCAGGTTGGAGATCAGGTCAAGGTAAAAGTAATTGAAATAGATGACCTAGGTAGAATAAATCTGTCGCGCAAGGTGTTGTTACCAAAACCGGAAGGATTTGTTGAATTGCCGCCGCGTACTTCTAGACCAGCTCGTCCACCCCAAAGATCAAACCGACATAATAATAATTATCGTCGTTAACACTACAAAAACTGCCCAGAGAAAAAGATGGGCAGTTTTTGCTATAATACATATATGTTGAGTAGTGAAAAAAACAAAAATTGGCAGAGATGGTTGTTGGCAATTTTGGTTGGTTTACTGGTGGTGTTTGGTTTAGTAACTATTGTATTTGAGGAGTGGACAATCAATCTTGATAATATCGTCAATATCTTGCCTGCTGAACCGGTGGTATTTTACATGCATTTTGATCAACGAATAGATGAAGAAAAAAATTGGTCGTCAGCGCCAGCAGTTTTAAAAGATTATTTTAGCCAACAGTTGTCAGCCGATCTTATGCCGATTGAACTGGTAAATAAAATAGCCACTCCAGAATATGCTCTGGCGGTTTTTGCGGAAAATGATCAGTTACTTTCAGCCTGGATTATGTTTTGGCCAAAAACAGATATTCCAGCCAGTTTGTTTGATTACCAGTTTGCTACTAGTGGTCCGTGGTTAATAGTCAGTCCAGCTGCCAGTAAAATTAAGCAAAATTATTTTCAAACCAACTGGCCGGATAATAAATTATCCACAAAAGTATGGCCAAAATTTACACGTCCCACCACCCCGATTTATTTATATGCTGATACTGATCGTTTGCCAAGAATTAACCAAACGTTCAATTTAACAGGTGCTTGGCGTTTGGAAGTATTTCCTGGCCAGATGCAACTTACGTCTCTAACTCAGGCAAAAACCAATAAAACAAAGTCCAATTATTTTTTGAACAACTGGCCAAGAATTTTTTTTGATCAAAATTTAGTGCTGTACAATGCTGCGGCGACTGATTTAAAATGGCTGTTGGAAAATCAGTGGCTGCAACCAAACCTAGTAAATTATAGTTTTATTTTGGCCAACATGACCGGCATTGATCTAGGGGAGACTATAGGAAAAATACACGGGCCAATCAATCTAGTATTATCCAATAAAATTGATAAGTCCAATCCCGAATGGTTGCTGGCAATGCCAAATCAAGCAATCATTAAAGAATTATTTACTAAGGCAGTTAGTCAGTATTTAGGATATGCGGACCCGGTAGTTAGAGAAAAAAAATTACCAGATAACAGTCTGGTTTATGAGTATATTGCTGAACCAAAAGAAGTTGACTGGCAAACATTTTATCTAGCCAACCAATTGGTTCAAATTGTGTATTTTTCCAATAAAGATTACTTTTTTTGGGCAGAAATTGATGGTTTAGTGGTATTTGGCAATAACCTCAATTATTTAAATGATTTGTTAACAAAACACGAATCAAATAAACCTTTGCCAATTTGTTTAGAAAAAGCTGATTTTTCTCTAATATTTAATAAAAATAATAATATATACTCAATTATTCGCTCAATAAATAACAAAAATCAGGTTAATTATACAATTTGTTATTGAAATTTGGCTAATTTTATTTAAAAATTAATGTATGTGGATAAAATGTTAATATTTTTAGATAAAAAATATTATAAAAATTTAGCAAAATATTATATGTATAATAATTTTTGCTAATATTAGTATAAAAGATATACACAACAATATTGACTTTTTTAAAAATAGATGATATAATAAATATGTATAAGGTACATTTCCAGGAAAATTATTCCAATTTTCTTTGGAATAATTTTTTTCTCCCTAACCGGATCTTATGACCCGACCATAAGACAATCAATAACAAAAATAAAAATTGAAAAAGGGACCATTTTCTACAAAAGAAAAGGAAAACCCACAAGGTTAGGAAGTAAAATTGCCTCAAGTCGGAATAGGCGCAAAATGCCATTTTAAAGAAAATACAAATATTTACTTAATAATTTAAGTGAAAATTTGTTCACAAAATGGCAATAAACGCCGAGGTTACTCAGCCATATAATTTTTTTAAATATAAGGGCGCCGGTAACCCCGGCGTCTTTTTTATTTATAAAAAATATTACGCCAACTATTTTAATTTTTGTCAAATATAGAAATTGTATGTTTATTTATAAATTTGTTATAATATTTAAGGAGAGATTTTTTTATTTAATTTTATGAATCAAGAATTATTAAAACAAGCTAAACAAGTATTAGAGCAGGAAAAAGTCAGATTGGAAAATGAACTTTTATCCATTGCTGATAAAAAAGATAGTGTCCCAGATGATTTCGATAGTCGTTATCCCAATTGGGGTGATGATCTTGATTCCAATGCTGCTGAAGTTGATAACTATTCCTCTCGTTTGGGTATTGAAAAAAATTTGGAAAGTTTATTGCAAGCTACTAGTAAAGCTTTACAAAAAATTGAAGATAATACTTACGGCAAATGTGAACAGTGTGGTGGTGAAATACAAGAGGCAAGATTACAGGCTTATCCGGCGGCTACTTTTTGTATGAAGTGTCAGGCTGATAATTCTTAAATTGTTTTCATGACTAATAAACTAGTCCACTGGTTTTCTCTCGGACTAGTTTTATTTATTTTGGATAGATTCTTTAAGTGGTTGGCTCTTCACGATCCAAATTATTTATTTGCCCCAACCGACTGGTTGAAGTTTTCGTTTTGGTCAAACCAAAATATAGTTTTTGGTTTGTGGCCGGTGGATTTTTTTGTCTTGTTTTTATTATTTATTATTTGGATGAGTTTATTGGCAATTGGTTGGCAGTGGTTTAAAAAAGAAAAATTTTTACCGGTCTGGTTTTTGGGTTTGATTGTGATTGGTGGTTTTAGTAATTTATGGGATCGAGTTTATTATCAAGGGGTGATTGATTACATTCATCTTTGGTTGCTACCAGTTTTCAATTTTTCTGATTGTTTGATTGTAGTAGGTGCGTTGGGTACGGTTCTGAGTTTATCTTTTGAGGAAAAGAGTAAATAGCTATGGCTAACAACTTACTTTCAGCGGCTGTGGTGGGCTTGGAGGGAATATTGGTTGAAGTGGAAGCAGATATTACTGCTACCTCATTGCCGTCTTTTATTATCGTTGGTTTACCGGACGCATCGGTCCAAGAGTCGCGTGAGCGGATCAGAAGCGCGATAAAAAATTCAGGTTTTAAATTTCCACCGGCGCGTATTGCAGTCAATTTAGCCCCGGCTGATATAAAAAAGCAAGGGCCAAGTTTTGATTTGCCGATTGCATTGGCTTTATTGTGTGCCGCGGGGCAGTGTCACCCAGAAAAGAATTTGGCTGAATTTATGATTTGCGGGGAATTGTCTTTGGACGGATCTTTGCGTGCGATCAATGGTATTTTACCAATGGTGATTGGTAGTCAAGAAAAAGGCATAAAAAAGTTTATTGTACCCAGAGTCAACCAGGCAGAAGCAATGGTAGTTGAGGGTATAGAAGTTTATGGTGTGGAAAATTTACAGCAAGCGACTCAGTTTCTCAATGGTCAAAAAGCAATACCACCGACAGTTTATAATCAAGAGATAAAAATTTCTTTTCCGGCAGCAGTGGATTTTTCCGATATTAAAGGACAAGAGGCAGTAAAACGTGCTTTGGAAATTGCTGCTGCTGGCGGACATAATATTCTCCTGTCTGGTCCGCCTGGATCAGGAAAAACTTTATTAGCTCGAGCTTTGGTTGGGATTTTACCAACTCTCAGTATGGCAGAGAGTCTGGAAGTAACCAAGATACATTCGGTGGCGGGTTTGCTAAACCAGGAACAGCCTTTGATTAAACAACGCACTTTTCGTTCGCCTCATCATACATCTTCATCAGTGGCTTTGGTGGGTGGTGGAACTTATATTAGGCCGGGAGAAATTAGTTTGGCCCACCGCGGAGTTTTGTTTTTGGACGAATTTCCCGAATTCCCAAGGAGTGTTTTGGATTCTTTACGACAACCGTTGGAGGACGGTTTTGTAACTGTATCGCGGGCACAAGGCAGTGTACAGTTTCCCGCCAAGTTTATGTTGGTAGCAGCTATGAACCCTTGCCCTTGTGGTTTTTATGGTGATCCAACCAAAGCCTGTTTGTGTACACCTACACAGATGTTGAACTATCAAAAGAAAATTTCCGGTCCCTTGCTTGACCGGATAGATTTGCATATAGAAGTACCGCGGGTGGAATACGAAAAATTGACAGGTCAAACCAGTAGCGAGTCATCAGCACAGATTTTAGCTCGGATTGAGCTAGCTAGGCAGCGGCAGCGTGAACGTTTTCTTGGCACAAAATCATTTACCAATTCGGAGATGGGAATAAAAGATATACAAAAATATTGTGTTTTGTCTCCAACAGCTAAAGAAATTTTAAAAATGGCTGTGCAACAAATGAATTTATCCGCCCGATCTTATCACCGGTTATTGAAATTATCAAAAACTATAGCTGATTTAACTGGTTCTGATATAATTGATCGTTCTCATATTGCTGAAAGTTTACAGTATCGGCCGAAGTTAAGGCAGATGTAATGATAGAATCTAGAATAATGAATTCAAAATAAGTTGTTAGACTAGCTCAGCAATAAAAACTATTTTGTATAAGTAAAAGGATTAGTTTTAGCACCATTAATTATTACTTCAAAGTGAATATGAGGACCAGTTGACCAGCCAGTAGAACCGATTAAAGCAATCACATCACCGCGTTCAACTGTATCGCCGGCTTCAACTAAAATTTTTGAAAAATGTCCTTGTAGGGTTTTTATGCCATTGCCGTGATTGATAACTACATTATAACCATAGCCATTGCTCCAACCAGCCCTTTCCACTTTGCCGGCTTCTGGTGCATAAGCTGGATCGCCAGTATCGCCATCAATATCCAGACCGCGGTGTCGCCAACTGTAATACTGATTGATACGTCTGGATTTAGCTGGCCAGAGTAGTTTATTTTCCAACTCCAAATCACTGGCCGCGTCAGGTGTTTGACCGGTTGGTAGTAAGATATCTTTGAGGGAAATAGCCGTTGGTTGACTGATCGGTGCAATTTTTGGTGCAGGACGAACACCATCAGGAATAAATATCTGTTTGCCCACCGCCAAGGAGTTGGGATCCAAATCAGTATTTGCATCCAGTATGCTTAGTTCATCAGCTTGATAAGTTTCGGCTATTTTTCTAATAGTGTCGCCGCGTGCAATGGTATAGATCAGACCATTTTGTGGAGGTATTTTCAAAGTATTACCCGGACGGATCAAGCTGGTGGCAGAAAGATTATTGGCCCATAGAATTGTATTAACAGACAGTCCATAAGTTGCCGCGATTGATGATACAGTATCACCCGGTTGCACAGTATAGGTTTCCACTTCTGTACGCGTACGAGCTTGATCAGAGGCAATTAGATTTTGTTGAATCAAGGCACTACCACCCGGGGCCATAATTAGACTATCAGTGGTATTTTCGCCACCTAAATTATTTTGGGCTGATAGAGCAAGGTTGTCTGGTGAGATTTCACTTTCCGTATTTATAATTTGAGCCGGTTGCTTGTCTTCAATTATTTGATGGCCACCGAATTCATCTTCAACCAGAGAAAAAAGTATACTGTTTCGGCCAAAATCTTCGCGGGTAGTTTCTTTGGCTGCCAAATTATTGGTGACTACCGCTAATGCAATAATGACAATGAGCAGCGGTGTAACTATTTTTTTATTTAAAATAATTGCCAGCTTGTTATTGTTTTGCTGAAAAATTTTTAGCAACCAGCGGCTGATAAAAACATAAGCATGGTAGATGTTCAAAACCAAATATCGCCACAGCATAAGTCCCAGCCAAGTGATTGGTTTGTGAAATAATTTTTTATACAGCCAAAACAGCACCCAGAATACTTTTGAGAAAAATTTCAGTGTTTTGACTGAAATTATGACCAATACGTTTTTGATTGATTGAGGTATAAATTCTGCCCCAATTCACCGAGCTAAAAATATTAATTCACCCTTTTTTAATAGCTTTATGATCCAAATCGATAATACCCCTAGCTAAGTGTTAATGTTTTTGATAGCAAAATAAAATATATTATAAAAAAGGAAATTGGTCAACGGTAATTATTATTAGT
This sequence comes from uncultured Gammaproteobacteria bacterium, assembly GCA_964620905.1. GTDB lineage: Bacteria > Patescibacteriota > Patescibacteriia > S139-126 > S139-126 > CAZUKA01. The sequence goes on from CAZUKA010000002.1 coordinate 94,754, forward strand.
TGAAAAAAATTAAATGCAGTGTTAGAGTGAAATTGTTTTATAAGTTTATGAGTAAATATTACGACCATAATAAAATTGAAGCAAAGTGGCAAAAGATTTGGGAAGAAAAAAAAGTTTTTACGGCCCAAGATGGTGACCAGCGATCAAAATACTATGCTTTGGGAATGTTCCCTTATCCTTCGGCGGCTGGTTTGCATGTCGGTCATCCCGAGAGTTATACGGCTATAGATATTATGGCGCGTTATTGGCGTTTGCGGGGGTATAATGTTTTGAATCCCATCGGTTGGGATGCTTTTGGTTTACCGGCAGAAAATTATGCTATCAAAGTTGGTACACCGCCTTGGCAGACAACCGCTGAGAGCATAATTAATTTTCGTCGGCAAATAAAATCTTTTGGTTTTTCCTATGACTGGTCTAGGGAGGTAAATACTTCTGACCCCGAATACTACCGCTGGACCCAGTGGATGTTTTTGCAGCTTTATAAAAATAAACTTGCCTATAAAAAGAAAGCCAATGTTAATTGGTGTGAGCATTGCCAGACAGTACTGGCCAATGAACAGGTGATAGATGGTCGTTGTGAGCGTTGTAAACAGGAAGTAGTTCAAAAGGATTTGGAACAGTGGTTTTTCAAAATTACCGATTACGCAGAAGAATTATTAGACACTCTTGATCAGCTGGACTGGCCTGAACATATAAAGTTGGCCCAAAAAAATTGGATCGGCAAAAGTGAAGGGGCGGAATTAGAATTTAGAATTAAGAATCATGAATTAAGTATAAAAGTCTTTACGACTAGACCGGATACTTTGTTTGGAGCGACTTATATGGTGTTGGCGCCGGAGCATGAATTGATAAAGAAATTAGAATCTAGAATTTTGAATCTTGAAGAGGTACAAAAATACATACATTCGGCTAAGAAAAAATCTGATTTGGAAAGAACCAATTTAAACAAAGAAAAAACCGGAGTGGAATTACAAGGGATAAAAGCAATCAATCCAGCCAGTGGAGAGGAGATTCCGATTTTTATCGCTGATTATGTACTGGCAACTTATGGTACAGGTGCGATTATGGCTGTTCCTGCTCATGACACGCGGGATTTTGAGTTTGCCAAGAAATATAATTTAAATATCACAAAGGTGATTGTTGATAAGGCTAAGCTTGATATTTCCAATTGCGTTATAGTTCATGGTTGCCCGACTCGGCTAGAAAATGATAAAAGTAAAAGAACCTATGATAAACATTGGCAACCCTGGTTGGAGAATTCATTAAAAAATTTAGGAATAAGAGTTGACCGACCACTTATGCCTACTCCCTGGGACTCAAACTATCAGGAATGGAAAAAGGTGATGGACAAAATAGAGATTAATGACCGTTCTGTTTTAGTTGGCCATAGTTGTGGTACAGCTTTTTTGGTGCGTTGGTTAGGAGAAACCAATAAAAAAATTCGTTCTTTAATATTGGTTGCTCCTTGGAAAATACCATTGGCCGGAGCCACTGATAAAAGGAAAGAATTTTATAATTTTAAGATTAATGACAAAATCAAAAAAAATATTGATCGAGTTGTTTATTTTACCGCTGACAATGAAGATCCGATCGGCAAACAGAGTTTAGATGAATATTATCAGTCGTTAGGTGGGTTTATAATTTCTTTATCAGGATTAGGACATTATATCAGTCAACAGGCAGGGATGAAGGTACCAGAATTATTGGAAGAGATTATAAATACTAAAAATGAGAAGGAAGTTTATGAAGGTCAAGGTCAAATGATCAACTCCGGAGAGTTTGATGGAATGGATAATGAAACTGCGAAAAGAAAGATTACAGAAAAAGTAAGTGGGGAAATGAAGACACGGTATCGCTTGCGCGATTGGCTGGTTTCTCGGCAAAGGTATTGGGGCGCACCAATCCCCATTATCTATTGTAATCAATGTGGACAAGTACCAGTACCGGAGAAAGATTTGCCAGTATTACTTCCACAAGACGTTGATTTCAAACCCACTGGCCAATCGCCTTTGGTTGATTCGAAAAAATTTCATCAGGTGACTTGCCCGCAGTGCGGCAATAGTAAAAATGTCAGACGCGAAGTTGATACCATGGATACCTTTGTCTGCTCTAGTTGGTATTTTTTGCGTTACTGCGACCCACACAATCAAGCCCAAGCTTTTAGTCAAGACAAAGTTAATTATTGGTTGCCAGTGGATCTTTATATCGGCGGAGCGGAGCATGCTGTCTTACATCTTTTGTATGCCAGATTTTTTACCAAAGCTTTACGGGATTTTGGATTTTTGAAAATTGCTGAACCGTTTATCAAGTTGCGCAATCAGGGTATGATTTTGGGTGAAGATAATCAAAAAATGTCTAAATCCCGTGGCAATGTGATAAATCCTGATGAAGTAGTAGCAGAATATGGCGCTGATACCATGCGTTTATATGAAATGTTTATGGGACCTTTGGAAGATACTAAACCTTGGTCAACAACTAGTATTATCGGCGCACGGCGTTTTTTGGAAAAAATTTGGTTGGTGGTTGATGAGTGGATTGAAAACAATAAACTAGAACAAGAATCATCAGAACTATCTCGTTTATTTGCCCAAACTTTTAAAAAAGTGACTGATGATATTGAGGCAAATAAATTCAACACTGCCATTGCCGCTATGATGATTTTAGTAAATCAAATGGCCAAGGAGAAATCTTTTACCACTGAAAATTTGACTAAATTTTTTATTGTTCTTAGTCCATTTGCGCCGCACCTAGCAGAAGAACTTTGGCAAGTGATAGGTCAAACAGGTTTGGTGTGTGAACAAAATTGGCCTAGTTGGGATGAAAAGTTATTGCAGGCTGATAGTTTGACGATAGCCGTCCAGGTTAATGGTAAATTGCGTGGTAATGTCATAGTTAAAGCTGATGCAGATAAAAACGAAATTTTAGCATTGGCCAAAAAACAAGAAAATGTAGTTAAATTTATTTCTGACAAACAGATTAGAAAAGAAATCTATGTACCGGGTAAGATTGTGAATATTGTAGTTAGTGATTAATTATAAATTATAAATTGTAAATTTTAAATCATTATAAATTTATTTATAATTGAAAATTTAAAATTTAAAATTATTTATCATGCATATAATCGCTATTGATAAAATAAATATCAGTGATTTAGCAAAAAGATTAAAGGCCGGGGAGGTGTTGGCAATGCCCACCGAGACGGTTTATGGACTTATTGGTGATGCCACCAACCAGCAAGCGATACAAAAGATTTATCAAATTAAAGGCAGAGACTTTAAGAAACCTCTGCCTGTTGTTTGTGCATCACTTAGCATGGTCAAGAATTTTTTTTATCTGCCAACGGTTTTGTTGACTTTGGCCAAAAAATATTGGCCCGGAGCTGTGGCTATTAGATTTAAAATAAAAAGAAAGTCTCTGCGGGTTAGTTCTAATAATACTGCTGTGGTAAGGATAAGTAGTTTTGCTTTACTGACAAAATTAAGTAAAAAATTAGGTCGTCCCTTGACGGCTACCAGTGCCAATTTGGCTGGATTTAAGGAATGTCGTAGCGCCAATCAAATATTAAAACAATTTAAAAAACGAAAAAACCAACCTGATTTATTGATCGATGGTGGTAGATTATCAAAAAGCAAACCCTCAACCATAGTGGCTTTAGAAAAAAATAAAATAGTTATCTTGCGGCAGGGGGAGATAAAAATAAAAAATTAATAAATTATGAATATATCCGCAGCGACAGCTTATTTGTTAAAGAATTACAATCTCAAACCCGACCGTAGCCGAGGACAAAATTTTCTTATTAGTGAAAAAGTTTATGACCAAATAGTTGCTGCAGCCGATATTACGCCCAATGATACGGTATTGGAGATTGGGCCAGGGCTTGGGTTTTTAACAAGTAAACTTTTAGATAAAGCCAAAAAAGTAATCGCTGTAGAATCAGATAGAAGACTATTGCCGATTTTAGATAATATAAAATTGGTTAGTCCGCATTTAGAGATAGTCAATCAAGATATTTTGCAGTTTTCAACAGAAAATTTACCTACGGGTTATAAATTGGTGGGCAATATTCCTTATTATATAACTGGCAAAATTATCAGGCAGTTTATTACCACCATGAACCCCCCGAGGAAAATGGTTTTTTTATTACAGCGTGAAGTAGCTGAACGTATTTGTGCTGTTGCTGGCAGTCACAGTTTATTGTCTTTATCAGTGCAGTATTATGGTACTCCCCAAATCAAAGGTATAGTTAAGGCCGGCAAATTTTTTCCAAAACCAAAGGTAGATTCAGCTATTATTGCTGTTGAACTTGATAAACCAAGGGACAAAAATGAGGAAAAAATATTTTGGCAACTAGCGCGAATTGGTTTTGCCAGTAAGCGCAAAACCTTAGCACACAATTTGGCAGCTGGATTGAAAATTGATAAGCAAGAAATCGCAGAAATTTTTGCTAGATTGAATTTTAAACCCAAAGTCCGGGCGCAAGAACTGGATCTGGGACAGTGGCAAGAGTTGGTAGCTGAATTTATATTGAAAGAACAATAGAATTTTAAATTATAAATTATAAATTTTAAATCAATTTTCAATTAATTAATTTATAAATTTTTAAATTAAATCATTCATTCATAATTTACAATTTAAAATTAATAATTTTTGTATAATTTTATTAAAATAAACTAATGTAATAAGTATTAGCTGAATGTTATTTGTAATGTATAATTAATTTTGACTATTTTTTAAAAATCTGTTATAATAAGGTTAAGATAGCATTGTTTTATATTTAAATTGGCGGGTAATAAGGTGTCATTATTTGCTAAATTTCAAAAATTTTTTACTAAACCAAAAAATCAAGGAAGATTTTTTATTATTTTTGGATTAATTGCTTTGCTTTTTGGTGGTTGGCGTATTATCAACTCTATTCGTAGCCCTTTTTTGGTAGATAGTGATAAATTAGCACTGCAGGATCAAGTTCAAGCATCAGTGACTGATCAAATTCAGTCTTTAAATGAATTACGTGCCAAAGATACTGATAGTGACGGATTGTCAGATTATGATGAGCTTTATAATTATGGCACATCGCCTTATTTGGAAGACACCGATGGTGATAGTTACTTGGATAAGTTGGAAATTGAAACTGGCAATGATCCACTGTGTCCGGCTGGACAAAAATGTTTATTGGATGAAACTAGTAGCGTAACCTCCAGCCAAACCACTACTGTTCCTGTAGCTGGTATGGTTGATCCTTATAATATGTCAGCAGCAGAAATTAGGCAGTTGCTTTTAGATAGTGGTTTAAGTCAAGCCGAGTTGGATTCAGTTGATGATGATACACTGCGACAGATGTTTTTGCAGGCATATTTGGAAACTGAAACTCAATTAGGAACGCAAGCGGGTCAGAGTGGTTCAACAGTGAATCAAGAACCAACAAATCAGAATACAGTATCTTCACCAGAGCAACTAAGGCAATTACTTATTTCTTCTGGTGTACCAGCTGAACAAGTCAATGCGGTGAGTGATGAGGAACTATTGCAGATTTATCAGGAGGCTTTAGGAAATAACTAATCCCTAAAATATTATGCCAAACACAAAAAAAATAATTATCAAATTGCTTCTAGTTATATTTTTGTTTGGTGTTGGCATTTCTTTTTTACCTATTAGACCTGCACAGGCTCAAATGGCGACCGCTGCTACTACTGTAGCTGACATTCCTAGAATTATTGGTCAGATCGGCGATAAAATATGGCTGTTTGTCCAGCGGGCTGCCAAGGTAGTTTATAAAAATGCTTTGGACTATTTTTTGCAACGAATTGCCTATGACACTGCCTCTTATTTGGCCACCGGCGAAAAAGGACAAAAACCATTATTTTGGGATCAGGGGGTAGGAGATTATTTATTGGAAATTGGCAATGAAGCCGTAGGTAGCGCACTTGATGATTTAGCCAAGGATGCTTTTGGTGTGAGTTTGTGCGAACCGTTTAATGCCAGTATCAAGTTGAAACTGATTGTTCAAGCAAAACAAACTTTTCAGCCGCAGCGTGCAACCTGTACTTTCAATGACATCTTAAAATCCAAATTATTAAATGTCACTGTCAATGGTCAGAAGCCGGATTTGAGAAAATTGGATAACGAGGATTTTAAATTACTGGCCAACTATTTTGATCCTTATTCCAATGAGTTGGGTGCACAGTATTTAATAGGTACCAATATTAGTACCAAACAAGCCAGGGATAAAGAACTTGCTATGATAGTTAGATCACTTGAGCCGGAAATGAAAAGTTTAACTTCTTTGATTGGCGGAGTTGGTTTTTCAGATATTAAAACACCATCTTTCGTTAACAAAGAGACATTTAGAGAATCAATTGCCGGTGCTTTGACTGGCGGTCAAAGAACTCTAACCGGAGATATTGTGGCTGATGCTGTCAATACCTTTACCAATACTTTTGCCTCTAAATTTTTAGCCAGATTGAAAAAAGGCTTTCTATCAGGTAAGGGCGGTGCTACCGGTGGTGGACCAGGTGATTTTTTGGTTGGCAGTTCTTTTGCAACTAGAGGGGCTGATTCCAGCTTTGCTGATTTTATTGTGCCGACTTTTCGTGGTGGCGGTAAAGTTGATGTTTTGGGTAAGTTGTCAGCTTGTCCGCCGGAAAATCAAGCAAGACTTTTTGATAATTGTATTATAGACAGCAATTTAGCTACAGCTATAGATCAAAAACTCACTGTCAGACAAGCTATTGAGCAGGGCTATCTTGATTCCAATAAACCATTTGGTTTTTTGGCTGATGGCACTGAACCAACTTATACCAACGGCTATCCTTATCGCAGTTTGGTATTTATGAGAAAGTATCGGATAATACCGGTTACCTGGGAGTTGGCTGCACTTTACATCCGAGACATAAATACCGCAGAAAAAAAGAGTTATTCTTTAGCTGAGGTAATGGGTACAGAAAATAACAATTATCTAGCTTTTAGCTCTGATACTTCTCCCTTTTATCATTTAGTAGACCCTAACTGGGTATTGAAATTACCTGAATACGAGTGTCGAGTAGAAGGACCTGGACCGCAGATTACACAACGAATTAATGTGCAAATAGAAACTGGTGATGGTTTAGGCGGTACAGTTAAGGTAAATGAAGAATTTTTAGAACGGGCAAATTATTGTGCTGATGAATTAACTTGTATTTTGGAAAATGCCAACGGTACTTGCCAAAAATATGGTTATTGTACCAGCGAGCGCAATACTTGGAATTTTCAAGGACAAGATTGTTCGCCGCAATTTTCTACTTGTGAGTCTTTTGTCAAAAAAACAGACAATGCCAAGGTGTCATATCTTGTTTCCACTTTGCAAAGCTGTGATTCTTCCCAAGTTGGTTGCCGTTGGTATAGCATGTATAAAACAGCCAACGGTACTTGGGCCGAAGATATTTGGAATGCGGCTACCAATTCCGCGGGTGCTGATGGGCAGATTACATTTGGTGATGTTTTCAACCGAATAGATTTGGGCAATATCAGTTATGCTAGACATTTTAATAATCAAGTAAAAACTTGTTCTGCTCGTGATGAGGGTTGCAATAAATATATTGAGCTTAGTTCTCTGACCGCACCCGAAGGTTATGAAGCCACTACCCAGTCAATTTTTCAGTATGTCCAGGATAATCAAGTGCAGTACGCTGAAAGTGGTCTAAATGATTCTTACGGAGAATGGGGGTTGGTCAAAGAAAAGTTTTTACAAAAACCACCCGCACATTTGAATTGTCCGACCGATCTAAACAGCCCCAACCGTGATCCGGAATGTGATAATTATGCGCAAAGTTGTACAGCGACCGAGGTGGGTTGTAATCTTTACACTCCTCTTGATGGAGATCCACCTGTACCAGCGGTGCTAACAGCCAATGACTATTGTAGCGCAGCTTGTGTGGGTTATGAGCAGTATTTGGAAGTACCAACTTATTTTGAGAAGCGTGCTAATCCCACTATCAGCGGCACCATAAAAAATTTAATTCCTACAACTGCTACTGCTTGCAGTTTAGCTGAGATTGGTTGTGAAGAATTTACCAATCTTGATGAAGTGGCAAAAGGTGGCGAAGGCAGAGAATATTTTAGTTATTTACGAGAGTGTATTTTGCCCAATGATCCAGCTGCCAAAGTATTTTATACTTGGGAAGGCAGTGATACAACTGGCTATCAGTTGAAAACTTGGCGCTTGCAAGCAGAAAGTGGAGCTGCTCCGACTGGTGATGATTGTGATCCGGGTGATGATCCATTAAATTGTCGGACGTTTATTGATGCCACCGGGGATAATTGGAATCGGGATATTATGACCGTCACTTATGCGACAGATGATTGCCACCCCTTTAGACGCACGGTTGATAGCAGTGTGATTTATGGGATCGAATCATTTAGTCGTTCTTGTCGCGCTCAAGCAGTAGGTTGTAAAGAATATCGTGGCAATCAGGGTAATGTAGTTACCATTTTGGTCAATGATGATTTTGAATCTGGCACTAGCGAAGGTTGGATCAATGGATTCAATTCCAGTGAATCAGTTTATGTAGGCGGTCATTCTTTACGCACCCAGGGCGCACCGACATATAAAGACGTCAAATCACTGATTGAACAAGGTAAAAATTATACGATTTCATTTTGGGCTAGAAGCCAGGCAGCGAGCGCTACTTTGTCATTTGAAATTCAGCAATGGGAAGTTAGTCAAATCACCCGTGCTGATAAGGACAAATTCGCTTTTATCAATAAGGCTAAGGCCCAAGCCATTGTCAACTTTGAAGATTTGCAGCCAATCGGTGGTACCCAGCGGAGTTTTGGTTCAGTTGATTTGACTGATGAGTGGCAGTATTATCGGTTGGGACCTTTGACTTTTGATCGGGCATTGGGCACATATGAATTTTTACAAACCAATGGCGGCAATTTTTATATAGACAATATCATCCTGCGTGAAGTAACGGATAATTATTATTTGATTGCTGATTCTTGGGAAACGCCTGCTGTTTGTAATCAACCTTACAATGGCGCTCAACTTGGTTGTCGGGCTTATCGTGACGCTACCAATAGTCAAATAAATTTATTAGGTTTTACTTCAATCTGTAGTGAAGCCAAGGTAGGTTGTAAGGCTTTAATTGATACCAAAAATTCCAACTCACCATTCAGTCAAACTTACAATACCGGCAATAATTCTTTTTCTGATCCTTTTGGACTTGATGATATAGAAGTACCATCTGACAGCTTGGTTTATCTGGTTGATGATCAGGATAAATATTGTAATGCCGCCCTGGCTGGTTGTCGTTTAGCGGGTGAGGCTGTAATGGATAGACAGTCAAATGGTGCGGTGGTTGGCTTTAATGAAAAATTTATTATTGATAACCCGGAGAATTACAATATTTCTTTGTGTGGCAACAACGGACTTTATTGTGAACAATATACCAACGAGCGTACTGGTGCTAATGCGTTTTATATTGATCCAGGACAGCGGACTTGTGAATATAAATTATTACCTGGTCGCACTCGGGCTGACTGGTATCGGACTGGCACGGAAGAGCTATGTACACCATTCCAAACTTTCCCTTATCAACCAGTGCCGGCAACTAGTGCCAATTACAACGGTTGGGTAGGTATTTGCAATGAAGCTTCTGGAGGTTGCAGTCAGTATATTGATCCAGAAGCAGACGGTGCTACTTCTACTCGTTCTTATTTTTATCTAGAACAATCAGTCAATACTGCTAGTTGCAATGGTTTGGTTGATCGAGAACGCGGTTGTCGGTTGTTCAATAAAACCGATGGTACACCGCAGGCTTTTACTGTTAGTGCTTATTCAGCCGCTGAAACACCCAATGGTAGTGTGCCAATCAGTAGTACCAATCCCGCCCAGAACAATGCCAATATCATCTTACAAGTACAAAAAGATAGAGTTTGCAGTCAGTGGTTGTATTGCAAAACTAGGATAGAAGCTTATGACAGCGAAGGCAATCGTGATGATAAATGTTTTGATATTGGTTTGTGTGATCGTTTGGATAGTAGCGGTGAATGTATAAATTTTCCGTCTGTTCCTAACAATACTGAAATATTGGGTCAGCAAATAAGTGGTACCACTAGCCCATCAGTGGAAAATTTGCGACTAATGAGTGGTTATACTAAAGCTGGTATGATTTGGTCTGGTTTTAGCAGTGGCGATGGCACAATTCCAGGTTATTTACCTTATCACTTTATGACCCAGGTGGGCAATGAAGCCAATCTTTTATACAATCCAAGTTTTGAAGATACAGTTGCAACAAATGAACCATTACAGTCACCTTTTCCGTTTTGGAATACTAATGGATCAGATTGTGATAGTAATAGTACTTGTCGAGTAAAACCTGACACTCGGTCTATTTCTGGAGTAAAAACTGCCTATTTGACGATATCTGCTAATAATAGTAGTGCCGGACCTAGTCATTTTTATATTCAACAGGATTTAGCACTATCTCCAGCAGAATATATTTTGTCTGGATTTATAAAATGGGAAAATATTCCAGATCATCCAAATACTACAGGCGCAAATATCCGTATAAACCAAGGTGTTAATACTTTAGGTGAATTTGGTCCAAGAGAACAATATAGTAATGGCTGGGAGCAATTTTCTATAAAATTTACCAATACAGCAAACAATGTCACTATTAGAGCAGAACTTTTTGATACACGTGAGGGCAGTTTGTTTATTGATGGTTTGTCAATTTTACCCGCACTGCAAGTGACAAATAATCCAGAAAAATTGTTAAGTCAACGCTGCCGTTTATATCCAGAAAATAATTCTCCGGAGTGTAATTATATCAAAGGTACCAAGTCTTATGTTGGCTGGCCGGGTTTTTGTGTTGAACCTGATCCTAGGAATCCAAGTTACTGCGTCAATTGGTGGCCAATTGATATTATAAAAGGTTCAGTAGGCCAAATCAATGAACAACAGCTTATCTTTGAAGAAAAGGTTCCACTTTATTATTGTTTATTGTCAGAGGGAAATGAAAGTTCTAACCCAGGTTATATGTCTTACAACCATGATAATTATATTTATAATATGAATAGAGGGGATCGCGATTATAATACTTGGTATATTGATGGTAATTGTAATAATGATAGAGGGGCATATTCTAATGGATTTACTGTGGGTGGTTGCACAAGGGGATCAGGAGGCCAAGCTACTTATAGAACAGCAGTAGGAGTAGAAGTACAATCAATACGTGAATATGAAATAGAAAAGATTGTCTTAACTGAAGTGGGACTAAATACATCTCCGGGTTGTTGTGGACCAGGTGAGTGGCCTCAAGAAATAGTCTTGACAAGAGAAAATAGGATGACCAAGGCTGAGTTAGTGGCTAATTGGGGGAGTGCCGATATTGCAAATAATATGGATGATGATGATGTGGTGTATTGGACAAGATGTGGTTGGAATCCTACTAATGGATATCCAGGTGATCCAAATGATGCTCCGGTTGATGGCTCATGTTCTTATGGAGTTAATTATTTTAGATTTGCAATAATATTTGAAGGTAATAATACTATATATAATGGAGCACCTAAAGTATATTTTTGGCATATGGACGATTATTCTGGTGATGAAAGTGAAGCAGGTCTTTATCAAGTAAAATTTTATCTGCGTGAGGCATGTTCGGTATTAGCCAAAGTAGCTCAAGTTGAGCCAAATGGTAGTATAACATCTTATCCATACTGGACTAGATTAGATGAGTTTAGTGGTTACATTACTACATCGACTGGTTATTATTATTCCAAAGATAGTGAACCTTTTGGTGCTGTATATCAAAGTGGATTGTCAAATTATTTTCAAAACGGATCAAATTTATTACAAGATGAAAACACTCCATCCACTTGGGACTCGCGACCAACAGAACCAGGTAATCAGCCAATTTATGTTGAAGCAGAAAATACTCTTACTATAAATAGTGGTTCTTTGAATCCCGGTCCAAATATTAGAGCTGGTCAACCTTATGGTTGTTATGGTGGTGGCTGCGTTGGTTCTATTTGTGTTGGTGGACCAAATGAAGGTAATTTATGTAATAGTGATGAATCAGCGCAAAGTTGTTTTGGAGGAGACGGGGTTAGTTTTGGAGTTTGTGTTGGATCTTGGCAAACGCCCAATCCAATGCCAAATACTGATACACTTTCAGCTAGAAATAGTCTAAGCCAGTTATTTATTAAGTCACTAGGTGAGTACCGCTGGCAATTTGATAATGATGTTTGGCGATATATTGCAGTCGCAGGCGGTGGTTGGAATAATGCGGCTACAGGAGTTTTACCACAAATTGGAAATGTCAAAGTTGATGATCAGGATGATATTGTAAATTTAGTAAATGGCGGGACAATTAAACTTACCTTTACCACTAACATCACCAATGATCAATTGCCTTTACGTAGTTATAGTATCAACTGGGGTGATGGTTCATCTAATACTACAGTACAGGGTTATTATAATGAAAGGCCATCACCCGGTGACCCGCATGTTTTGTATCATTCATACAACAGTTCTGCTGTTGGCAATCGCAATATTACTATTCAGGTAATGGACAATTGGGGTTTTGGTGCCCAACCGCAGAGATATGCTGAATTTATTAAAACCGATGCTGTCTGTATAGGCAGTGGTTGTGGCGGGGGTATAGTACCTTTTTAGATTTAATTTATTTTATATAAAAAATGGGTTTGAATAATCATCAAACCCGTTTTGTATTTATAAGTTTTTGTGGTATAATTTAGAATGAAATATAAAATATTCATGCTAAAAAAATTAGGGGAATTATTTAGTAACAAGTCGGTTAATAAAACATTTTTTACACTTGTTTTTGTTTTAGTGGGAGTATTATTGTTTTATAAAACTGTAAATGCCACGGCTATTATTGAAGCAATCGCCGATCCATTAGGATTTTTTAGTAATGTTTTACTGGCTTTATTTTTAATAATAACAAAATTTTTAGGGGTTTTGTTTGTTTTTTTTGTTGGTATTTTGATAGATATTGCCAAGTTTAATGATTTTATAACCATGCCGATGGTGATTGAGGGTTGGGGATTGGTACGAGACATTGCCAACATGTTTTTTATTGTGATTTTATTGGTGATTGCTTTTTCTACAGTACTGAAAATAAGTTCATATCACTATCAAAAAACATTGACTAAGCTTTTGATCATGGCAATATTGGTCAATTTTTCCAAATTGATTTGCGGATTTTTGATAGATTTTTTTCAGGTTATAATGCTCACTTTTGTCAATGGTTTTAAAGATGTGGCGGGTGGAAATTTAGCTCAAGGCTTTGGTTTGTATGAAATGTTGTCACAAGCTCCTGGTTATCAGGATACATCTGGTTGGCAGGGCGGGTTTGTAGCAGCTGGTGCTTTAGCAGTGGTAATGATCCTAGTAGCTGATATGGTAATACTGATTATGATCGCCGTCTTGTTGTGGCGCGTGGCTATGCTGTGGGTACTGGTTATTGTTTCGCCTTTAGCCTATCTGTCTTATGCCATTATGCCCAAATATTGGTCGCAGTGGTGGCAGATGTTTTTTCAAAATTTAGTATCAGGTCCAGTGATTGCTTTTTTCTTATGGCTAGCACTACTTACTATGCAACGGGGGGAGATTGCCAATCAGTTTCAGACTACTGGCACTCAAGAATTACAGAATGAGTTTTTAAATGTAATTCCGTCTAATGTTACACAAAGTGTTTTGTTGAATTATATGGTGGTAATGGCGCTTTTACTTGGTGGTTTAACCATTGCGCAAAAAGTAGCAGCTCAATCAGGTGGAGCTGTGGGTAGTTTTGCACAAAAAGTGCAAAAGATTGGCACTCGTGCAGCTATGATTGGTACTGGTGCAGCCGCAGCAGGTTGGTTAGCTACAAAAGGTTTGCCGCAAGCTTATGATTGGGGTGCAAGAAAAGTTGCCAAAGGAACAAAAGGTAGATCAGATATATTATTACGACCAATCAGAACCTTTAGAAAATTAAGAGAAGGCCAGAAGCATATGGCTGAATTGGAAAATTTAGAAATTGAGGCAGAGGCAGGTAAGGTTTTAGAAAAAGGTGGCGCCCAAGCTTTGATATTTGGCGCAGCCTCTAAAGATTTTGCTTACAATTTACACGGATTTTTAGGTGCAAAAGGTATGTATGGGATTGTAAAAGGTAAAGCACAAACAGCAAGAAGTATTGCCGCAGATATTGAAAAAAAGAAAGAAGATCAACAAAAACACATGGAAATGGTTAATCGTCCTGATGCTGATCAATATTATCTTAACCAGTTGCAAAATAAAAGTAGTGAGGAGGAAGGTAAAAAAAATAATTATTTGAATAGGTTTAATAATTTTGAAGGAGGTATAAAAGAAAATAGACTTGAAGCAAAAAGATTATTAGAACAAGCAAAAAAAACTGATGATGAAACATTGAAAAACGAATTAATATCACAAGCTGATGAAAAAGATAAAGAAGCGGATAAATTAGCTAGATCACAAGAAAGAAGAGGATTGGCGGTGCATGCCTTGGGTTATGACGAAGCAATCAAGAGAGGGATAGTAGATGAATCAGAAAGAGATAAAATTAAAAACGAAGATGGTGAAATTATTTCTAATTCTGATACAGCTGCGCAGAGATACTTGTCAGCAAATAAATTATACAAAGACAAAAAAGAATTGGATGAAAAAGCAAAAAAAGGTGACAAAAATGCTAGGGAAGAATTATTAAAAAATAGTAAAGAATATTTGGAAAATGAATATAAGAAGGTACAGGAAAAAAAGAATATGTTGGAAGCCGGTGGATATAATGATAGTGACAAAGAAGCAGCTAAAAATAAAGTAGATGAAAATAATGAAAAACTAGATAAAATTGGAAGAGATTTATTAATTATTACTGACCCACAACAGATTGCTGAATTAAAAAATATTCAATCACAACTTAAAGCTGAAAACGAAAAATTAAATTCTTTGATCAAAGCAACTACTGCCAGTCAGGTTAATGAAGCTATAAAAAAATATAAAATTAGTCCTGATGAGAATAAAAAAATAGTTGATAAAAATAGTTTAGAAATAAAATCTTTAGATTTAGAATTGAGTAAATTGGATGGTTTAGTGAAGAAACCAATTTTGAATGAAATTGATAGAAATAATTCTAAGGCGGAGGCTGATAGAGTTGGAACAGAGATCGGTAAATTGGAGGAAAAATTAAAAAAAATTGGCAGTTATATTCCCCAAGCTTACTATAGTCGCCAGGCTGGCAGATCAGCCATGATGGAAGAAATGAGAAAGATAGATACATCCAATGAAGACGAGTTAATTGCTCTATATAATAACGCTTTGCGGACAAAAAATAATTCAAAGTCAGCGGCAGTTGTCATGGCTGCTACCAAGGTTGGGCATTTAAATGAGATAATACAAAGCCAAAGAGCTAGTAAAGATATTTATGCCGATGATGGTAAAACCATACTGGCTAAAGCTGGTGAATATTTTGATTCAAGCGTAGAAGGAATACATGCTTTTATAAAAGATAATTTTGTGAATAAATTGGGCATGAGTAAACAAGTGGCTTATGGTTATGAAAATGATTATTCTGATATGGCCCAGGAAGTTGGGCATTGGACATTTGCCCAAACAATGGGTGTTGAAAATGGTCAGTTTGTACAAAGATCACGAGATGATCAGCAAAAAGCTGTATCTATAGAAAAATCAAAACAAGATTTTGAAAATTTGATGCGTCGAGTTAATCGTCTTGGTTGGACTACGGAACGCTGGGTAGACAGAAAAGATCCTTCCAAAGGCAGAACCACAATTTTAAATGAAGAGGGCATTGAGGCTATTAGAACAAATTTTGTGGCTATCACTAAATCAATTGGTAAAGAAAGATTCAATCCCAACTTAGCTTTAAATCTGACCACAAAGTACAATATGGAAGTATTAGATAATATAGGTAGATCTTTACCAGAAGGAGAAAAACAACAATGGCGAGATTTTATGGATTCATTATTAAGATTTGTCAATAAATCAAGAAAAGAAGCAATGTCTGATTTATCAGTCGGCGAAGCGCAGACTAAGAAATTGGATTTAGCCAAAGAGATACGAAAAAATACTAATATTAATTTTTAAATAAATGAATGAAACCAGAGTAATCAATCTAAATGATTCTAAATTTATAGAGAGTTTAGAAAATGAATTTAAAGATATAATAATAACCGATGATATATCGGGGGCTGTTAATTTTTATAGTAATCTTGAAAAAATTCATCAGAAATATGAATCGCAAATAGCTGATAAAAATATAAAATTTAAATATGAGCAGATGATTGATCTGGCAAAGTGGGTGGCAGTTACCAGTATCAATAAAGATGAGGAAGTTATAAGAATTATCAATTCTTATATATCGTGGTTACTTAGAAATGAAGAAGTTGACCTTTGGAGTAAAATAGAACAAAAACTTCGCAGTATTCTTGTACTAGAAGAAAGAGATATTTTGAAAAATGGGATTAAGGAATCCTTATTGAAAAATGATGCAATTATTACTCAAAAAGGTTTATATCTAAGTGGCAAAGAGTTTAGAGGTTCAGTAGCTAATTGGTTAAAATATTATAATTCTATATTTTTTGATGAATATGTTTCAAATATTAAACTACAGGAGTTTATAAATTCTGATAACAATTTAAGGAATATTGATAAAAAAGAAAAAAACTTAGTTGCCAAATTATTTTATTTTTATACCAAAATAAAACAGTCATCTTTTTCTTATGAAGGTATTGAGGATTATATTTTTGTTGACGACGGAAAAAATATTGGTTGGATAAAATCAGGTGTTTTTACTCCATTAAAAAGTATTGATCAAAGGAGACAAGTAATAAATTATGGCAGAGACATATTGAAGAAAGCGCTGGGTAAAGATTATGATTATTTTTTTGGTAGAAGTATTTCATCCGAAGCGAAAGATGAAAAAATTTCAGATATAAATAAAATAGAAGCAGCTGGCAGAGATTTTATTTCAAGTAGTGACAAGTTATTGATGAATTATAGAATCATGGGATTTGATTGGCAAGAAACAGTTAAATTATCAGATAAGATGGATTCATATTATAGTAGTGGAGTTAAATTTAAAAATGAATTTCACGAGGGAATAAACAGTCGTGATAAAATTAAAATTACAGCAGGTTTATTGACTTTAGCTAGACGAGGGCAATTAGATGAAATTTTTGAACGGGATACAAAAATAAAAGATATATTTAAAGAGCATTTAGTAAAGAAATTTTCCACTAAACTAGCGCAGCATTTTGAGCAGAATTTACGTGCCCCAGTGTATTTGTCATATTTTTTACAACATTTATTGAAAGATATATTAAAGCTTGATGATAATGAATCAGCGGTACTGGCGATAAAATTAGTAAATGAGCTAAAACAAGCAGGCGATAAACAGTATTTACCGATTGCTTATGGCGATTTGAAAGAGGGGGTATTTAAATGGAAAGGAATTGTTGATAAGGATGATAGGTTGGAGTTGGCAGATTAATTAAATTTTTAATTTTTAATTTTATAATTTTTTAAATAATTTCTAATTTTTAAAAAATAAAATGAAATATGACCTTGAGGAGAGGGTCGCTAAATTTGGAGAGGAAACTATTAGGTTTATAAGATTAATACAAAAAGATATAGTAGTTTCTCCAATTATTACCCAGTTAATAAAATCAAGTACCAGCATCGGGGCAAATTATATGGAAGCAAACCAAGCTAGTTCAAAGAGGGATTTTAAAAATAAGATAAGAATTTGCCAAAAAGAAGCCAACGAAACAAAACATTGGCTGAGAATGTTAGCGGTTGCCGTTCCTAATTATAAAGAAAAATGTAAACAGTTATGGCAAGAAGCTCATGAATTAACCCTGATATTTGCCAAGATTTCTAAGAGTATTTAAGTTTAAAAATTTTGATTTATTTATAAAATTAAAAATTATAAAATTATAAAATTTATTAAAGTATTTTATCTGCTATAATAACTAGTATGAATGATGATACTCAAAAAAGTATAAATGACGAAAAATTGGACCTTGATGTTTCCGATGAAATCGTGGTCAAAGATGAACGGGGAAATTATCGCGTATTGATTGGCGGTAAATTGGAAGATTTACCTTCTGATTTTACCGTAGTAGAAAAAAAATCAGCAGAACCACCGGCTGAACTTTTTACTGAAGAAGGTTTAGTCAGTCAAGAACAGACAACTGAACAGTTGATGCCGCCACCTCCGGCAATTTGGCAAAAACAAACTGGAGCTGCTTTTTATTTTCATCCTGAAGATGAGGCAGAAGTAAATAAAATCGTTTTTGAAAAAGGTTTGGAGCAGCAAATTGATTTGTCGCCAGCTGTTGAAGAAATAATTACTACCAGTGGCGTGGTATTTGCCAGTGCCAACAATCGCCAAAAAGTAAAAAATATTTTACTGGCTAGATTGAAACATTTGCGTGAACAAGGTGAGACTAGAGAGGCTCTGCTTAGGTCTATGGCTGAAGGAGGTGCTGGTTTGACTGAAAATGAAACTGAAAAATTGATTGATTTGTTGATAAAGAAAATGGCACAGATAGAAGCGGGTGAATATTTGTCGCCTCAACGTACTGAGCTTGATGAACTTATTAGACAATCTGATGAAACTTATAAGTTTCCAGTTGGTGATGTGTTGCCTAAAAATGTCAATGATATTTTAGCAGAAACACTGGCCCAGACTAAACCAGAATTTACTCACCAGCCAGAGTGGACTGAACCAGAGCCAAAAATCGCTGACGAACCAGCCCCCCCAGTCAAACCACAAAGACAGTCTGTTTATACTGACACAAGAACGCGAGTGAGTGATGTTCGTCCCGTAGGCAGAGTAAGGAGTCCAGTAGAAGAATTAAGACATATAAATTTAATTGATATTCATCGTCTGGGTACTAGTCCAATAGAAAATATCGGTCGGATCAAAGATAAGATAGAAATTTTGGAAGAAGAATCTTTCAATAAAAAAGTAGAAGGCATCAAAGCTTGGCGTCAGTCACCCTTGTATAATATGTATTTGGACATTGGTCGGCAGAGTATGGAGCAGGGAAAATCTGTGAGCCAGATTATTATGGAACGTCAACAATTGGATCAAGAAAGTTTAACAATTCAGGAGTTTGAAAAAATATCAGACTTGAATCAGGAACTTAGGTATTAGCTTTTAACTAATAAATTTTTAAATTATTAATTTTATAATTTTGTAAATAAATAAAAATTTTAAAAATTCAAAAATTACAAAATTAAAAATTTTAATCTAATGCAACAATTTTTAGTTCCACAATTTATTGATGTTGAAAGTAAAATTTTAGGACCAATTACCGTGCGGCAGTTTGTAATCATGATAATACTGATGGGTCTAGGTTTTATTTATTATAAAACTTTGGATTTTGCCGGATTTTTACTGGCGGCAATATTTAGTTTGGTAATTGGTGCAGCTTTTGGATTTTTGAAAGTCAATGGAGCGCCGTTTCATAATTTTTTATTGAATGTTATGCAAACTTTGATGCGCCCGTCTTTACGTATTTGGTCAAAAGATACTTCCCTTAGATCAAAAAGCAATAAAGAAAAAAATGATCAAACCGATGGTGACATGATAAATACAATTAAAGTAGTAAAACCAACTGCTCGCCCGGTTACTACCACTAGATTGGCAGAACTATCTTTGGTCGTAAACACGGGTGGGTATTATAAAGGAGAAAATTATTAAATCAGCTTATAGCTTTCAGCTTTCAGCTTATAAATTAAGCTAACAGCTACGAGCTAACAGCTACGAGCTAAAAAATGAAATCACCAAAATTAGCCAATAAAAAAGTTTCTATTTCCACCCAACAGTATTTGGATATTGCCGAAATTAAAAATGATTCGGTGGTTTTGAAAGATGGCACCCTACGAGCTGTGCTTTTAGTTTCGTCTATCAATTTTGCTTTAAAATCAGAGGATGAACAAAATGCGACTATTTCTGCTTATGTTAGTTTTTTAAACGCTCTAGATTTTCCTTTACAAATAGTAATTCAATCAAGGAAATTGAATATTGATGTTTATTTGGAGCAACTGTTACAGCGGGAAAAAATGTTGGCCAATGAATTACTGCGAGCACAAATTAGTGATTATCGAGAATATGTTAAAGAGTTAGTGGAACTAGGGGATATTATGAGTAAACGTTTTTATGTGGTGGTGCCTTATGGTGGAAAAAATTTTGAGCGTCCAGGTTTTTTTCAACGACTGGGAGCTGTTTTTACTCCAGCTAATATCATCACCTTACAAAAGAAAAAATACGAACAGTATTTGGAAATGTTGGATAAGCGAGTTGATTTTGTGATGTCCAATTTAGCAAGTATTGGACTAACTTCGGTAAAACTGGATACGCAAAGTTTGATTGAACTGTATTATAATACCTACAATATAGATGTATATGAACAACAAAAATTGGTAGATGTTAATAAATTGAGAACCAATTAATACAGCTTTTAGTTGTTAGCTTCTAGCTTTTAGTCAAAATCACTGCAAGCCATAAGCTAAAAGCTATAAGCTAATTCCTAATTACCATGTTTAACCCCAAACAAGCATTACAAAAACCTAGAGCGCCGCGAGAAATACTAACGCCCAAAGAAAAAATGACCGCTGATCGTGAAAAGGCAATCAGTGAGAGAGAAATGTTGGAGGCAGAAAAAGTATTTCGTGAAGGTACGGTAAAAATTCGCGATATAATCGCGCCAGCTGCTTTCAAGGTCACGCCGTCTTATTTAGAGTTGGGTTCAAAATTTGTCCGTAGTATTTTTGTTATTGAATATCCTCGTTATATTTCAGTTGGCTGGTTTGCGCCAGTGATAAATTATTCTGCTACTATGGATGTGGGTATGTTTTTTTATCCAGTACCAGCGGATATTGTTTTAAAACAATTGAAAAATAAGGTTGGTATTTTGGAAGCACAATTGATTGCCGATGCGGAAAAAGGCGCACCGCGTGATCCGATCAGAGAGACAGCTCTAAGGGATATAGAAAAATTGCGTGATGATCTGACTCAAGGTATAGAAAAATTTTTTCAATACGCATTGTATGTCACTCTATATGCCAAATCAAAAGAAGAGCTTGATAATCTCACGGAAAAAGTTGAAGCTTTATTTGGCGGAAAATTGGTTTATACCAAAAGAACATTATATCAAGCTGAACAAGGTTTCAATTCCACTTTGCCGGTGGGTAATGATGAATTGATGATATCGTTCAACATGAATTCTTCACCGGTTGCTTCTTCCTTTCCTTTTATCTCTTCAGAATTGACTAGCGATGAAGGAATTCTCTATGGTATCAATCGTCATAACAACAGCTTGATATTGTTTGATCGTTTTTCTTTGCAAAATGCCAATTCGGTCGTCTTTGCTACCTCTGGGGCGGGTAAGAGTTATGCTATAAAACTGGAAGTATTACGCAGTCTCATGATGGGAACAGACGTGATTATCATTGATCCAGAAAAAGAATATAAGCATTTGTCAGACGCTGTGGGTGGAACTTATATTAATATTTCTTTGTCCAGTGAAAGTAAAATCAATCCGTTTGATTTGCCACGTAAAGTTGATGATATGAAACCGGCGGATATTATTCGTAGCGCAGTTATTACCTTGAAGGGCTTGATGAGATTGATGCTTGGCAATTTGACCCATCAAGAAGATTCTATTGTTGATCGGGCTTTGCTTGAAACTTATGCCAAAAAGGACATTACCCCCACTTCGGATTTATCACAGATTGAACCACCTTTGATGTCTGATTTTGAGGAGGTTTTATCAGGAATGGAAGGCGGGGATGATTTGGTGTTACGTTTGAAAAAATATACTGAAGGTACTTTTTCTGGTCTTTTTAATAGTCCAACCAATATTGATCTAACTAATCAGTTGATTATTTTTTCTGTTCGTGATTTGGAAGATGAGCTCCGTCCAATAGCCATTTATACTATCGTAAATTATATTTGGAACGTGGTGCGGAGTGAGATGAAAAAACGTATTTTGGTAATTGATGAAGCCTGGTGGCTAATGCAAAATGAGGATAGTGCCAAATTTATTTATGCACTAGTTAAACGCTGTCGCAAATATTATTTAGGTGTGACCACGATTACCCAGGATGTCAATGATTTTTTGCGTAGCCCTTATGGTCAGGCGATTGTTACCAATTCTTCTTTGCAATTGTTGTTGAAACAATCACCTGCCGCAATTGATGTAGTGAAAAAAACATTTTTACTAACTGAAGGAGAAAAATATTTATTGCTTGAGTGTGGGGTGGGTGAGGGCATATTCTTTGCTGGTGCCAAGCATGCAGCTATAAAAATTGTAGCTTCTTACACTGAAGATCAGTTGATTACTTCTGACCCCAAGCAATTGTTGGAAATAGAAGAAGCTAAACGTGAATTTGATCAACAGTTAAACCAAGCCGAAGAAATGGACATTTAGATTAGCTGGTAGCTTTTAGCTTGTAGCTTTTGGGTAATAAAATTTAAGAAGCTAAAAGCTGACAGCTAAAAGCTAAAAGCTAAATATATGAATCCCCAAATAAAAAAATTATTACTGATACTTATTGTTTTATTGTTGATTGCAGGTGGTGTATTTGGTTGGTGGTACTGGCGGAAAAATAAAATACCAACAATAACCGAGCCGCCAGTTGTAACTGAGCAGCCAACAGCAACCGGTGGTGTACCTGATCAGCAGGTACAGGATAGTTTATCAGGTCAAATAGTAGGCAAATCAACCGAGGAAATAGGTGATTATGCTTCTATTTTAAATGTTAGTCGGTATTTTACTGAACGCTATGGAAGTTTTTCTTCTAGTGCAGCTTGGCAAAATTTGGATGATATCAAATCTGTTGTAACAGCAGAGCTGAATATTGAATTGATGAAGTTGCGGTCGGAAATAAAAACAAGTGATCAACATTTTAGTTTAAGTACCAAGGTATTGTCTACCACAGTCACGGATCAAAGTGCTAATCAAGCTCGAGTAGTTATGCAAACCCAAAAAAAAGAAATTTCTGCTGATAAAGAGAGAATTTTTTATCAGGATATTACCTTACAGTTAGTAAAAGATAGCGACACTTGGTTAGTAGCTGATTTTGATTTAGGTACGGAGAAAAAATAAAAATATAATATGGTTGATTTTAATCCGACTGAATCGGCGAAGGGCTGGAAAGACGAACAAAATTATAAGCGCGAGCTAGATCGCCAACGTATAAGAAGTTCGCGTTCGCAAGGTATGGATGAAATGCTGGCGCGTAGTGGGAATGCTAAAAAAGAAGGCAGTAGCAGTGGGACTGATGAAAGTATTTTAAAAAAAGGTAAAAATTTACAAGAAGATGTAAGAAGAGTTGAAAAAGGCGCAGTACAGCTGGCGGCAGGCAATAAAGTTTCCGGGGCAGTGAATATTGCTCGGGGAGCCAAAAATATTGCCGGTGAGTTTTTAGGCGGTGGTTTTTTGCAAGTTGGTATTTTGTGGTATTTTGTGCTACTGGCAGCTGGAGCTAAAGATGCTTTTGATATGATGTCCGCAGAACTCGTCTGGTGGCTTGATTGGATAATTGATATAGTAATGACAGGATTACTGTGGGCTTATTTATTTGTGCATGGGGCGGGTAAGAAAAAAATAGTTGGTTTTGTCGCGCCAATCCTGGAGATTTTACCGTTTACCGGATTTGTTCCTTGGTGGAGTGTGAGTGTATTATATGTTGGTATAACTAAAATAGAGAAAAAACAATAAGTATGAAAAAAATAGATTTGTACAAAAAAATATTGAAAGTTGTTTTTGTAAATTTATTTTTATTTTTTTTATTTACCAATTCTTTTTCTTTTTCTTCCGAGGCCAAGGAGATAGATATTGGGGCATTTTGTTGGACTTTAGAAGAATGTGTCAGAGCCGATGGTGCGTGGGATAATAAAGCAACTTATCAAGGAAAATCATGTAGTAAAAATGTAGGTAATGAAGATACTGGTTTATGTTACCCATCGCCTTCCAGTTTGGAAATAAATTTGCAAGTACCAATTCCGCAAACTGAAGCTGTAGCGGTACAGTATAATAAATATTCCAAATATTTACAGATAAATTCCGGACAAATTACCAAGACCAACAATTTTGCGGCTTATTTAGCCGTTATTTATACCTATTTAATTGGCATAATTGCTGTTGTAGCAGTAACCTATATAGGTTGGGGTGGGTTTCAATGGATGATGGCCGCTGGCAGTGCAGAAAAGATTGGTCAAGCAAAAGATACAATTCAAGGAGCAATTATTGGATTAATATTAGCTTTTGGGTCATATACTTTATTGAATTTTATAAATAGTAACTTAGTTAATTTTAAACCTATTGTGCCGCCTAAAATAAAGCCACTTTATTTATTAGATTATTATTGTGATGGTTTAAAAGCTGATGTCAAGGTATATGAAAAAGGCACAACCACCGTCACCAAACCGAGTGAGACCATTTGTGGAGTGGAATATTTAGTTGAAGGTGACGAAAGTAGGGTGTGTATTGGTCGGCAATGTGGTGCACAAAACGGATCTTGTATCAGAACACCGTCTAAGCAAAAAGGTGAGTGTTTAAACCCCATCACTTATTGTAATTCTTTGGATTCTTTGGCAAAGGTTGAAGTAGCAAATTTTCTAAAAGTTCCTGCAGATATTGATCCGCCAAATCTAAATACAGTTGAACCGGTTTATGATACATTTTGCCAAACAATATCTAATGCTGCAAAGACTGATTTTTCATCCAATGGTCAGTGTGCTTGGTGGCAGGCGACTGGATTTATGACTAGAAACGCCGGGTGTTATTGGTATACAAAAGATTTTATTAATGAGGAAGTATGTAGTGATAATCAATCCTGTGATGATTTAAATAGTGGTACTTCTAATGTATTATACAGAGAACCGCAAGGTAGAGATTTTCCTTCTTGTTATCATGATTGGTGTAATTTAGGTTGTAAAGTAGGTGTAGAGTTAACTGCTGCGACTACACATTATTATTGTAAGAATAAATAAATGGATAAAAGAAAGTTAATACAAATAATAATATTTATAATCATCGTGGTGGGACTGGCTTGGTTGTTGTGGTTTTTATTTTGGCGTGAAGATATTTCAGTTATCCCGCCAGATGGAACAATTGATCAAACTGGTCGACTGCCAGGTATTGATGAGGGACCACCAACTGGCGTGATATACGATCCAGTGACAGGACTGCCTATTTCTGGTGATGTATCGGGTGGTGGTGGTACACCTGGTACCATTACTTCACCAATTGGAAATGAACCCATAAGCGATCGAGCAACAGGCGGACTTACTGCTACACAAGCAGTAATTGATAAAAATATTATTGGCCTTAAATCAGTAGGTGATGGTAAGACGTTCAACTATTATGATCCGAGTGACAATAAATTTTATCGTTTATTGGCAAATGGTGAAGTTCAATTACTGTCCGACCGAAGGTTTTTCAATGTTGATGCAGTGTCTTGGTCGCCTGATGGTGATAAGGCAATTTTAGAATATCCTGATAGCTCCAATATTTTTTATGATTTTTTACAAGATCGGCAAGTGACCTTGCCACGGCAAATGACTGAATTTAATTTTTCGCAAAGTGGTGAAAATATTGGTTTTAAATGGGAATCAACTCTTCCTAATGATGATTGGTTGGGTATAGCTACACCGGATGGTAGTGATATAAAATTTGTTGAACCTATGAATAACGCGGCTGACGATGTACAAGTAGCTTGGTCGCCCAATAGTCAGGTGATTGCTTTTTATCGTGAAGGCAAGGGTTTAAATCAATCAGAGGTGTTTATGGTAGGTCAACATGGTGAAAATTTTAAATCATTAACTGTACCAGGTCGTGGCTTTACTGGCCAGTGGCTCGAAGATGGAAAACACGTAATTTATCAAATTTATTCTGATAACTCTGGCTCGCGACCAATGTTGTGGTTAACTAGGGCTGATGGTGACAATATTGGTTTGAATAACAATTCTCTTGGTATTCAGACTTGGCTTAATAAATGTGATATTAGTGGTGCAACGGCCTATTGTGCAGTGCCGGAATATTTACCCGAAGGCGCAGCTTATGTACCGGAAATTGCCGATACAATCCCAGATTTATTTTACAAAATTGATTTGGTGACTGGAGCTAAGACATTACTAGCCAAACCGGTGGGTGACCAGAGTCAATACACCGCCGGACAGGTGATGGTATCACAAGATGGTAGCGTACTTTATTTTACCAATAAAGCTACGGGAAAGCTTTATAGTATAAATCTTTGAAAATTATAAATTTTTAATTTTAAATTAATTGTTTAATTTATTATTTAAAATTAATTATAATTTATAATTAATAATTTAAAATTGATAGATATGCCAAAAAAATCAAATAAAAAATCATCAAACAATAAAGGTTTTTCTGTTTGGGTTTTTTTTGGCGCAGCTATTGGACTTTTATTTTTATTTATTGTTTTATTTTTTGTTAAATTATATTTTTATGAAAATAGTAACAGTTCAGCAATTATCAAATATGCTGCCGGGCCAAAAATTTCTTACGGTGATCCTTTAATTCGGGATGCAAAAACAGTTTATCCCAAAGTAATGTCAGATGATGTCAGAAAAGGTAATACCAATTCGCGAGTGACTATTTTTTATTATTGTGATTTGTTAAGCCCTTTATGTAGCCAACAGCAAGAAGAGATTTATAAGTTATTGGCTTTTTATACGGATGATATTTTAAGAATTGTTTGGAAAGGAACCGCTTCTACCCCGGTAGGTTTATTAGCCCAACAAGCTGCTTATTGTGCTAATGCTCAAGGAAAGTTTTGGGAATACCAGCAGGAAGTATTTAAAAATCAATCTAATATAGATATTAGATTTGTAGAAGTTTTAGCGGAACAGTTAAATTTAGCTACTGACGAGTTTAGAACTTGTCTATATGAAGGCCAAATGGAAGGCAAGGTTTATCAAAACAATTTTGAAGCCGAAGACATGGGAATTGATGCTCTACCGTATTTTTTTATTGACAACACTCCCTTTCGTGGATTTTTCAGTAGTCAAGAATTAAGTGAAATTATCAATGAGTTTTTATAAATTAAAAATAGTCCCGGTCGTTTTTTTTGGATTTATATTTTTTTTATTTTTTACTTCCCAAGCATCAGCTCAACAATGTATATGGAGGGATACTTTTGGCTGTGCTGGTTTTGGTGAATATACACAATATTCTCCTAATATAGAATTATGTGAGGGCGATCCTCCTAATAATAGTTCAACATGTTGCTGTCGACCCTCAACGCCCCCTCCGTCTGGGTACCAGTGGACCACTAGTTTAAGTTGTGGTAGTTTGGGTTATGAATGGTTTCAATACTTTGGTGATCCAAATAATTGTGGAGTGAAACCACAAGGCGGAACTTATTGTTGTGTTTATCAATCAAATTTTGTAAATATTGGTGGTTGTTGTCAGCGTGTGTGTGAACAAGGTAGTTTTAATTGTTCTGATGGTTGTTTTCAGGGCAATTGCCCAAATAGTATTCCGGGAGTTGTTCGTTATGTTTATACACAATCAGGTGATTGTCAGAGTAATGTATGTGTTTATGTTACAGCTAGCACTGGAACAGTAGATACAGTTCAAAGTGAGCCGATTGAATTCAAGCCACAGGTAACCATTCCTGGTTCAATTAAAATAGGAGATAAGACTTTTTCTATTAATCGTGATCAGGGTATTATTGTTGATGGTGCTCTATTATCAAGATATATTGGGGTGCTTTTTAATTGGTTGATTGGTGTTATTGGTATTATTGCGGTGGTTTATCTGGGTTGGGGTGGCATGCAGTGGCTGGCAGCTGCGGGTAGTGCGGAAAGTATAAATAAAGCCAAAGAAACTATCAAAGATGCCATAATCGGTTTGGTATTGGTAGCCGGGTCATATACAATGTTATTTATTATCAACCCGCAGTTGGTAGGGTTTGATAAGCTTAACATTGAAGAGGTAGAAGGTATAATTTTAATAAGTGATACACAATACGAAAAAATTACTGGTAAAAAACCAGTTAAAGCATTTAGCGAAGAAATGAAAAATGCTATGAGGCAAGTTTCTCAAGCCAACAATATACACTATTGTGTTTTAGCGACAATTTTTACCAAAGAATCAGCAGGTAATGTCAAAGCTTTGGGTCATGATGAAAATGTGAGGAAAGAGGGAATTAAATCACGTCGGGATTTTATTAATAGTGGTTGTTTATTATTTAGTGGTAAAAAATCAACTGCTGTTTGTAGTATTACTGGAGCTGCAA
Source organism: uncultured Gammaproteobacteria bacterium (assembly GCA_964620905.1). Classification (GTDB taxonomy): domain Bacteria; phylum Patescibacteriota; class Patescibacteriia; order S139-126; family S139-126; genus CAZUKA01. Next base: position 123,054 of record CAZUKA010000002.1, read on the forward strand.
TAAATGATGATAAAATTGATGAGGGTAAATCTGATTTGGGATTGGATTGGCGGTTTTCACATGGTATTGGAGTTGGACAAATTACTATTTACCCCAACGGACCAGCTTGTAATGGAGCATCACATTGTCGACAGATTGGCAATAAATCATATACTCCCAAGAGTTTGTTTGATCTTAATACAAATTTAGATGCCGTAGTAACTTTGTGGAAAACAGATGTTTGTTCAGGCAACGTTAATCAAGACTGTTTTCGTAAATATAATGGTAGCGGACCAGCTGCTGAAGAATATGGGCGAGAAGCTTGGGCCATATATAATAATTGTTTAACACAAAATCCCTAGGATTATGAAACAAATTTTTGCCTGTACCAAGTGCGGAGCACAGTTTCAAAAGTGGGAAGGTCGGTGTCGGGAGTGTGGTGGTTGGGGGACTTTACAAGCGGAAAACGTGAGTACCAGCACTGAGAAAAAAAATAGTAATAATTTCAATCCGCTTGATGCGGATATTATTGATTTAAGCCAAGTGACAGCTGGAAGTGTTGGTAGGATAAAAATTGGTGAGCTAGAAATAGATCGTGTGTTGGGTGGTGGCTTAGTACCTGGTTCATTATTATTACTTGGTGGCGATCCAGGGGTTGGCAAATCAACTTTGGTTTTGCAGATAACTGACTATTTGTCTAAACAAGATAAAGATATTTTGTATGTTTCTGGGGAAGAATCAGCCGAACAGGTAAAAGGCAGAGTAGAAAGAATGAAAATCAATACAAAACATCTTAAATTTATTGCCAGTACGCAAGTTGGGGCAATTTGTGCAACTTTGACAAAGTACAAACCAACGTTGGCTGTGATTGATTCAGTACAGACTATGGTTTATGAGGAAGTGGAAACCGAAGCAGGTGGTGTGTCTCAAATTCGGGCTGTGGCAGCAAAATTGATGGAAACTGCCAAGCAAAACAATATCTGTATAATTTTGATTGGTCATGTAACCAAACAAGGCCGGGTGGCAGGTCCCAGAACCATGGAACATTTGGTGGATGTAGTGTTGTATTTGGAAGGTGACAAGCAACAACAGTTTCGTATTTTGCGGTCAGTAAAAAACCGTTTTGGGTCAACTGGTGAGGTGGGAATATTCAAAATGAGTACACGGGGACTTGAACCAGTGAAGGATCCAGCTGGAATATTTGTTCAAAGTCAGCAGTTTAGTCCAGGAACTATTCACTCGGTGATGTGGGAGGGTAGTCGAGCATTTTTGGTGGAAATTCAGGCTTTGACTTCAGCTACCAAATTTGGCTATCCCAAGCGGACGGTCAATGGACTGGATTATAAACGAGTGGAAATGTTACTGGCGGTGCTACAAAAAAGAGCCAAAATTTTTTTGGCTAGTGATGATGTGTTTATCAATTTAGCCGGAGGTATCAGTAGTAAAGATCCAGGTCTTGATTTGGGAGTTTGTTTGGCTGTAGTATCGGCTAAATCAAATCAGTCTTTTAGTCTACCCACAGCCGCTATGGGTGAAGTGGCTTTATCTGGGCAAGTAAAAGCATCAGCACAGCTAGAAAAAAGAGTTCGGGAAGCAGTCAGGTTGGGTTATAAGAAAATTATTATCCCTAAAACCAATATCAAAATTACCAGTAGTAAAGTCGAAATTTTACAGGTGGAAAATATTTTGGAAACAGTGAATAATAGCTTTTAGCTTTCGGCTTATAGCTTTTAGGTAAATAATTACTAACAGCTGGAAGCTAACAGCTACAAGCTAGAAGCTAATTTAGAGTGCTTTAACTATTCTCTCAAAATCTTTTAAATCTTCCCAAGAGATTTGATTTTGTTTATAGAGTTTATGTGCCTCCATGCGCATTTTGTATTTAGTGTGTCCAGAAAATTTTCCGCCCGGAGGTAGGTAGCTGGCATGTTTGGAAATAAGATCTTCAAATTTTTTCAAATCCGCACTTGATAAATTGGCTGTTTGCGAGCCGCCCTTGATTTTGGCATGGGATAATTTTTGGTGTAAAGATTCCGGTCCGTAGGATTTATTGAGTTGTGAGCCGGTTTTAATTTGTCCACTGCCAAAGATGTTTTTAAATATGCCCATTTTTTTAGTATTAAGTATTTAGTATAAAGTATAAAGGTCAAGTATATAGTTATTTTAACACTATTTTTTTATATAAAAAAGGACGCTTGGGGGAAGCGTCCTTGGAATTGGCGGGTTATTTTTTTGTATGTCTGATACAATTTTTTGCGGCGGGGTAAGCTTTTAATCGCTCATATTCAATATAATTATTGGCATTTTTTTTAATTGTACTGATTTTTTGAGCAATTGAAACTTCTTTGAAGTTTATTTTTTTGTGATTTTCAACAACGCAGTGTGGACATACTCCGTATGTCCCATTTTCTATTCTTTCGAGTGCTTTTATCATACCGATGAAAGTTTTTTTATCTCTTTCGCAAAGAAGGGCATTGGTTACTTTTGTTTGTTCTTCCGAACCGTGTTCAAAAACATTTCCTGGGATACAATTGTCATGTCCGTTTTCTTTAATTGCATTGAGCAAATGCTCAACGCTGCCATTGAGTTCATGTATTTTTTCTTTGATTAAAGATGTAAAGAATTCTCTGTCTTTATGGGAAATTACTTTCCTCGTAAGTTGTTTGGGTATGACTGTTTTTTTTGCACTCAAAGTACTCATTATAAACCTCACTATTATTAGTTAATTTAATTTTATTTAATTTGCCGAAAACTAATAAAGTGATTATGGTGATTTATTGAAAATCATATGTTACTCCTTTCTTTTTGTTTTTTATTTTTTATTGATACCATACGAAAATCGTATGGCTGGTTTGAAAAATCTCCGGTCACGGAGATAAAAATGAAAGTGTGAGGTTAACTTCCAAATTATCAAATGTGACCGGTCTGGTTTGGTCTGATTCGGCTGGTCAGACCGTTTTAATTTTTAATGAATGATTATAAATTGTAAAATATAAAAATCAAATTGTCAAGCTATTCGGGATGAATAAATGTATATTTATTGGTAAATTCTTTTTTAAGCAAAGGATATAGGTCAAGATTGGGTGAGGTGGTTATTATTTTTTGAGCTGCTTCTCTGGCATTTTTTATTGTTTCCCAATCGTTAAGATCAGCAATCTTTAAATTCCAAAAACCTGATTGTTTGGTGCCATATAGTTCTCCACCGCCTCGATTTTTTAGGTCATATTCGGCTAGTTTTATGCCATCATCATAAAGAGTCATAGCTTGCAGGCGATGTAAGGTATTTTTGTTTTGATTGTCAGTAAAAAGTAGACAATAGGATTGAATGTTCGATCGACCGACTCTACCTCTAAATTGATGTAATTGTGCCAAGCCAAATCTATCGGCCCCCTCGATTATTATTAAGTTGGCATTGGGAACATCAACGCCAACTTCTATCACTGATGTGGATACCAAAATATCAATTTTTTTATTTTTAAAGTCAGTCATAATTTTTTCCTTGACAGCTGATTTTAATTTGCCGTGCAGTAAACCAATTCTAAATTGGGGAAATATTTTGGTAGTCAATTTTTCGTATTCTTGAGTGGCTGCTTTGACACCTAAACGATCTGATTCATCAATTAGTGGGCAAATGACAAAAGCTTGTCCGCCGGCTTGGATTTTGTTGGCAATAAATTGATAGGCCTGAATACGGTTTTGTTCAGCAACAATTTTTGTGATTATTTTTTTTCTACCCAGTGGTTTTTCACGAATAATTGAAATATCCAAATCACCATAGATAGTAAGAGCTAAGGTTCTAGGAATTGGCGTGGCGGTCATTGAGAGAAAATGGGGAATAGTATTTTTTGTTTTGTCTTTTAGTTTTTTTCTTTGTTCAACACCAAAGCGATGTTGTTCATCAACAATAATTAGGCCAATATCAGTATAAGCAACTTTTTCTTGCAATAAAGCGTGAGTGCCGATAATTATATCCACTTTTCCTTGAGACAAAAATTTTTTTAGTTCGGATTTTTTTATATTTGAGTCATTTATTTTTTGATGTGTTCTAGTGAACAGACAAATATTTAGTTTGAATTTTTTCAGAGTATTTTGAAAAGTGTGGTAGTGTTGTTGGGCTAGAATTTCAGTTGGTGTCAAAACTATGGACTGTAATTTATGTATGGCACAATTTAAACAGGCAATAGCTGCTACAACTGTTTTTCCAGAACCTACATCACCTTGCAACAATCGATTCATGGGTTGAGTAGCACTGATATTTTTCAATATTTCCCAAGCTGATTTTTTTTGGTCTACGGTCAAAGTAAATGGCAATGATTTTACTAAATCCCTAGTTTCTTCTTGATGGAAAGGGATAGTTGGGGCTGTTTGTTTGGCTAGTAATTGTTTATTTTTTTCCTTTTGTAATGAAATAAAAAAGAGTTCATCAAATTGCAGTCTTTTGGTAGCCAGTAAAAATTCGTTTTTCGTTTTTGGCCAATGAATATTGTATAAGGCTTGATTGAGGGAGGGTAATTGGTATTTATTGGTAATTATATTTGGTAAATAATCTTGGTAGTTGTTTAAAAGCGGAGTAATAATTTTTATCAGTTGACGTAGTTGTTTTTGACTTATACCTTGGGTGGTTGGGTAAATTGGAATAATTCTGCCAGTATGAATGTGCTGTTCAGTTTTTTCCCACAGAGGATTGGTAAATTGTAGAGTATGATAGTCATCATCTACTCGGCCAGAAATATATATTTCCTCACCTCGATTTAAGTATTTATGTAAATAAGGTTGATTGAACCAAATAGTTTTGATAGAACCTGTCTCATCGCTAATCAAACATTCAGTTAGGTGCAAACGTCTGTGTCTAGCTCGGCGACTGGAAATAAGTTCTATTTTACCTTTCACAGTAGCAGTTTCATTTATTTTCAAATCAGCAATAGGCTTGAGGTTAGAAAAATCTTCAAAACGATAAGGAAAATGCCAAAGTAAATCTTGGGCATAGATTAGACCAATTTTTTTTAGTTTATTGGCAGTCGCTTTTCCAACTTTTGGTAAGTCAGAAAGTTTGGTATTTAGAGTTAGCATGAATTAATTATAACTAAATAAAAATAAATAAAAAACAGCCCTCCGCTGTATAATTATCAATTATTAATAACCAGTTACTAGTCAATTATTTAATTTATTAATTAACTAATTAGAAAATTCATTAGATATTAGTTATTAGTAATTGGTTTTATTTATTATTTATTCTAGTTTCAATATTCTAAGTTTAATTATGGTGCCCCCGATAGGATTCTCATCCAGTCATTTTTGGTGCTCTCAGTAGGAATCGAACCTACATTACGAGATCCGCAATCTCGCGTTCTATCCGTTGAACTATGAGAGCCTCAATTAATGACGGGACGGGCCTACATTACGAGATCCCTGCCTACCGCAGATAAAACCATCTCGCGTTCTATCCGTTGAACTACAGGGGCAAAAATTATCAAAAATAAAAGCTCAAAGTGAGCTTTTAAATATTAACAGAAGCAATAGTAAGTTTCAAGTTATATTTTCAACTTGCGGCTAATATTCTCTGAAATCGGTTCGCTTTCGCGCTCGATGTCTTCGTCAATATATTCCAATAAAGTATTTCTAATCTCAACTGGATTTTGGTCTTGCAAAGGAATAGGCAGTCTAGGAAGAAGCAGACTTTTGAATTCCAAATATAAATTTTTAACTTCCGGCGGCTGATAATTTATCCAAAAATTTTTTAACTCCGGCCATTCGTAAAGCATTTGGTTTAGTATCACACCTTCTTCAGTAATACGGAAACGAATATTTTCCGGTTCTCTTTGACGGTTAATATAAATAATGACCGTGGCGATAATTAAAATGAAAATAAATAAAATATTGCTGGTGGCCACACCATAGATGATAAGAAGCGTTAGAACCACACTATAACCAATCAGCCAGGAACGACTGTAATGGTGTTTGATAAATTCAGGAAATTGCCAAGCTGCTAGTTCTTTACCCACTTCGTGTTCTTCTTTTGATAAGTCTTTTGGCATATATCTGGATTATACAAGATTTTTATCAGTTTGACAATTATAAACAGTTAGTTATAATATAGACAAAGAAGATATTTTAGTGTGCTGTGGTGAGTTAAAAACTTACCTTAGCACATTAACAAAACCGCCATTCTAATTTGTGCGGTTTTTTGTTTATCTTGTCCTTCTAGTACTGTTGTTTTTTGACAATAGTACTAGGAGGGCACAGGCAGACAAACTGCCGCAGGCACTTAGGGTTGGTCACCTAAGCTGTGAGTTCTCCTCATAATAATTAATGTGTAAATTTATGTACACAGCAATTAGAGGAGCTCTAACCTTAGCTTTGACTATTCTGGTGCTCCAGATTTTTTTGCCCGAAGTGGCTAGTGGACTAATCGCTCTAGTAGCGAGAATGCTAGAAATCGCTTTGGCGATTCTCTCCCAAGTCCCAACCTCTTTGGCGCAATAATAAATTTAAGCTTCTGATTAATTCAGAAGCTTATTTTTTTTCGTAAAATATTAGAATCAAAGAAACAATCCCAATAATCACTCCTAGTATTTGATATTTATTTAAATTTTCTTTGTACAACCAAAGTCCAATAATAGCTGCTAAAATAGCACTAGCTACAGAAAAGATAATTGCTCCACGAGCTAAACCACTGCCTGATTTTAAAGCCCAAAGCCAAAAAGCATTGGCAGCTACATAACCTAAAATAGCACCAATCCATCTGATCTTACCACCGTGCAGTGAATATTCCTTGGCAATAATATCTGCTATTGATTCAAATAGGATAAGTAAAATTAGTCCAATAACCCACATTCTTTTTATTAATAATATAATTATAATATAATTGACAGTAATAATAAATCTCACTACAATATTTAAGTACAATTAAATATATGGAGAGGTGGCCGAGTGGCTGAAGGCGGCAGGTTGCTAACCTGTTATAGGAGTTTAAATCCCTATCGAGGGTTCGAATCCCTCCCTCTCCGCCAGATTGGCAACTTTGAACCTTAGTCACGGCAAGGGTTTTTGAGCCCTTGCCACCGACTTTTGGGGGTTCGAAATTGCTAGAGTTTAAGTCCATAAGAACATCAAAGACTGGCGTCCATATCGGCGTCAGTTTTTGATTTTGCACCGTGAAGCCCTCAAAGCACAGCTTCACCAGTGTTCGCTTCTGATGCATACCACTGGTCTGGAATACTTTGTCGGCGTGTTCCGTGAAGTCGAGTATCTCGTTAAACTTTTGCACGAATTTGTCCGACTTACCCTCAAGAATCGACAAGCGTTCCTGATACATCTCTTTCTCCTTTAAAAGCTCGTCCTGAATCTTTATAAACACATCTGCGTCTATGATGCGTTTTGAGCGATCCACAACGATGTTACGGATCTGTTGTTGCACCCTTACCAACTCCTGCTTGAGAGTCCTTCGTTCCTTTTCTTCCTGACCCATTCGCTCTTTGGCGAAGTGCTGGAAGTAAGCATCCAAGACCTTCTTAAATCGATCCGGCAACTGCACCCTAGAGAGATGCATTGCGACCTGTTCCTCAACCGTCTCCCATCGTATGTATTTACGCTCTGAACAAGCCTTGTCGTTCCAATGGGTGCATGCGTAGTAGAGATGACCCTTTTGCGTCTGTCCACAGAGCGTAGAACCGCAGACGGCACATCGCATAAAACCGGCCATCGGATAGGAGTGCTTGCGACTGCGATCAGCAGAGTGATTGTGTTGTTGGATGATCTCTTGAACGTCATCAAATACCTTTTTAGTAATCAAAGATGGAAAGTTTGCCTGACATGTTGCTGAACGGGTTTTAACAAGACCATAGTAGATCGGGTTTGCGAGAATGTGTTCGATCGACGTCCGTCTCACTAAATTGCCGTACTTACTTTTGAAACCACGCTTGGCAAGTTCGGCCGCAAGCGAATCGTAGCTGTACTTTCCAGTCGCGTAGAACTCGAAGGCCATCTTTATAAATGGTGCTCGTAGATTGTCGACAATGAGCGATTTTGTTTTCTTGTCGTTTAAGTAGCCAGTCGGTGCGTATCCAGGGAACCGGCCACGCTCTACGGCCTCCTTGAGACCCTTCTTGACCTCCCAGCTGATGTTCTGGGACGTCCATTGAGCAATTGAGGACATGATGTTCTCGACCAACTCTCCGGAGAAAGACTCATCAAATTGCTCGACCACCGAGATCAGACGAACGTCATGCTTTTTGAGCATCATCTTGATGGCCGCATAGTCGGCAACGTTGCGACACATACGGTCCAACTTGTGCATTAAGATAACGTCGACCTTGGCATCGGTCTTTGCTCGGTGAAGCATTTTTTGAAGCTGTGGACGTTCGACCGTTCGAGCCGATTCGCCCTTCTCCTCGTAGATGCCATCCTGTGCAAGATTCCAGTGGTGATCCATGCCGTACTTCTGACATGCTTTCACCTGTGCTGGAATACTCAGTTCTCGTTCGGCCTGACGAGAGGTAGAGACACGGCCGTAGATTAAATAATTCATAATTTGTTTTTATATAACTTGAGGGCTCTCCTTTGTGGAGAGCCCTGGCGATTAATATTTTTTTATGTGATATGTCAGCCTTCCTAACATCTTGCTTTCACTCAGAGGGTAGGATTTCTTGAACCCTTCCTTCTCCGGTCGAAGCTCAAGATGGTCGCCCCTCACTTGGTAATAAGTCATCGCCAAACCATCCGGCGTGCTCATGATCACAATGTCACCATTTTTGGTTGGTGCATCGGCATCAAGGATTATGAAGTCCCCGGAAAGAATACCGGCATCGGGGAGTGCAAGATCGGATACACGGAGTCCAAATACTCGATGTCCCGGAATCACACCATCCTTGGGAAGTAAAACAAAATCACTCGTTCGACTCAGATGACCATCGAGATCGTCGATGGGGATCGCTACGAGCACCGGCAATTTGAAATGACCATCAACAGAAAAAGAATTTTTCAATTCCTCAAGCCCTTGCTCAAGTCTGCTTGCGGCCTCGTGTACACGCTTCTCGCCGACACCCTTGATGTCGAATTTATAATTGCTCTCCATGCTGACCTGTCGGATTTTGCCTTCGGTCCAACGCTTCCTCACCTCCTCCTCGGGGAGTTGGTAGGCCTTAGCGAAAGTGACCAGCTGTTTCTGAGATGGAATGCGAGCTCCATTCTCCAGCTGGCTGATATAGCTCGACGAAAAACCGAGCCGCTCGGCCAGCTCTTTTATAGTCCACTTATTCGATTCTCTTTGTTTTTTTAGATATGAACCAAATGACATATTTGTTGATTTTGCTTAATCGGTTAATGGCGACCTTGATTGCTTAACTATAGCAAATTAGTAAACATTAAGCAACTTTGCTTATCCACACCCCAATATATTGACCTTGTAAGCAAAATTGCTTAATATGACTGTAGGGGTCTAAAAGTTAAACAATTTATGAACAAAACACCAGTGAATGTAAAACTCCGTGACCTTCGAATCAAGAAAGGGCTAACGCAATACCAACTAGCCCGAATTCTTGGTTTTAGGCACAACACTGCGATCAGCCGGTACGAGACAGGACGGAAGCGTCCGAATCTCGAAACAGCCCAGCGGATCGCTTTGGCTCTCGGAGTCAGAGTAGAGGAAGTTTTCTTGCCTTAGGCAAGGTGGGGTCAATAAAAGTGTGAGGTCACTCTTATGAACCAAACCACCGCATGTCCAAACCAGACAAAGAAGAGGAAGCTCTTGTTGAGCTTACTCGCAATGCACTCGCCGAGGTACTCGGTCGAGAGCCGTCCCGACAAGAAGTTTGGAAAGTCCATGCTGGCTTTAAGCGCATGGCGTTCATGCTATTGGATCACATGGATCACATTAAAAAACATGACAACGAAAATCCTGATCAAGAGACTCTTCCGGAGGATGTGGAGCCGGATGACTCGGAAACCGCCAACAAGGAAGGAACTTCTTTGGAGACGGGAGAGTCTTCTGACTAATTTCACCATCCGAGAGCTTGAAAATCCAACTATGCGACGAGACTTCTGCCGAGCGATGGACAACATCGATCGAGCCCTACCCAAATCCAAGGAATGGTAGACGGCGTCTTACTCTCCCCTCAATGGCGCCAGACGGTGATGGGAGGAATAAGGCGCGGTCTGTGGTCGATCACGCCTTTATTATTCGTTGCCATGTCCGATGAAAAAATAAAAGTTAGAGATTTAAGAAATGGCGATTGGTATTGGATCAACAAAGTACTCCTTGATGAGTACGGCGAGAAACTCAAGCCAATCGGCATCGCAATTTATAACTGCCTGGCGGCACATGCTAATCAGGAGGGTTTTTGTTTTCCCTCACACAAGCACATTGCCAAAAAAATAGGAGCCAGCATCTCGAGCGTGCAAAGAGGCATTCGGGAACTTATAAAACTGAATCTCGTCCGCAAGGGCCGACAACGCTACCACAACCTGTACTACCTGTTGAAACTAGATAGGTCATACAGACCGACCTCAAACAAGCTCGGTCAGTCAGACCAGTACATCGGTCATGCAGACCGGTCAGATCAGTCAGCCGGAACTACTAACAAGAATAAAGAAAAAGATTTAAATAAAAAGAATTACGCTCGTGATCAAAAAACTGTGGATAACTTGGAGGAAATGAAATCGAAGCTCGTTGAAAAGATGTCGATGGGTGCAAAAAAGACGGCAATGGATGACACCTGATTTGTCCGTTAGCCGACCGGGAGGTAGTCGACCCCGAACCGGAAACGTTTATTAATTAATTCCATGATCAAAGGTTTCTGAAGCTCCGGAATCAATACCAAGCGCCAGCGACCCCAGCGAATAATATGGAACAAGAACCATTAAATATCGGCAATTGCCCTCATTGCACAAACATCGTCTTCAAGAACGGCGCATTTAATTCCAATGCTTCATTCACGATGCGTTGTCCCAGCTGTCAGAAACTTCTTGAGATAGAAATAAAAACAAGGATTGAGATCACTATAAAACCTGCTGAAAGATACATCTCAGAGAAAAAACCAAAGTTCGGAAAATTATCAATTGCTTTTCTACTGCCGATTCCAGCTACCCATTATGCAGTGTGTGCTTGCGTAATGTGTGTAAATTGTCTTTTTTGAGAGGACAGTTCGTTGAAAGTAAAAAGGAGCTCAACGCCCCTTTTTGTATTTTGCTTTGGTTATCGCAGTAGACCTGCTAGTTTATTTTTTGCGCTTACAAACGAATCTTTTTCAGATTCAGGAATAGTCCCTCCTCGGGGGAAATTCGTAGTTTGAGGGTTTATGGGATTACCATCTTCAAACATGGCATATTGCAGATGGGGGCCAGTTGAGATACCTGTCGACCCTACATAACCAATAACGTCTCCCTGAACTACATCCACACCATTTTTAATACCTTTGGCGATCTTTGAAAGATGGGCGTATTGCGTAAGATAACTGCCATGCTTCAACTCCACCGTAATACCGAGTCCACCTTTTGAACCTGCAGTGGTTACTTTTCCATCTGCAGTAGCAATGACTGGTGTACCCGAATCGGCGGCGTAGTCGATCGCGCGATGCGGAGTGACTTTTTTAGTTACTGGATTGGTACGCTGGTAGCTATAGCCTGAACTTATCCGAGCGTAATTAAGCGGCGATTTAAGAAACTGACGAGCAAGTGACTGTCCATCCGCGTCATAGAATTTATCGTTATAACGGAATGCTGTGTATGTTGTGCCACTATTAGTAAATTTGGCGGCCAACACTTTACCAGCGCCAGCATCCTTGCCGTCCAATGATCGTTTTTCGTAGACAACAGAAAACGAATCGCCACCCCTAATATCAGTAGCGAAGTCGATATCGCTTGAAAAGATATCAGCGATCTCCATCGTGACCTTATCTGCAATACCAGCATTTTGAGCCGAGACAAAGAGTGAATCGGTTATAGTCCCATTTGCGGTTACGTTTTGTATTTGATACGGAATAGGTTTTGTAGTTGCTTTAAAAGCGTCATCCTCTTTTACCACAATGACAACCGTCTCACTCGTAAGCGGATATTCCACTGAAGCAAACACCTCATTTATAAAGATCAGCTTAATAACCTTACCTGTTTGAATTCTTGTGAAGTCGAAGGCCTCCTTTGAGGAATTAAGGATAGCAAGAGCCTGATCATAAGGAATCTGAAAAGACCCTAAGATACTCGTAAAAGTGTCGCCGGACTGTATTTTGTACTCGGCGACCTTTTTCTGATCCGTGCCTATTGCCTGTTGCGCTTGGACTTCTTGCTCGGGCTCGTTATTTAAAATTTTTGAACTTACGAGGGGGACGGACGCCATCAGGATACCCCCGATCACTAACGAAACTATTATGTTCATAGGTCATTCATTTTAACAAAAATAGCTCTTCATTTCAACCTCATAAAGAGCCTTATTTTTAGGCCTATAATGACGGAAAATAATCTCATCTAAACAGCCTCAGCCCATTCAGAATCACAAGGATTGCCACTCCGGTATCGGCGGCAATAGCAATTCCAAGATGTGCCATTCCAAAAACCGCCAAAACCACGAAAACAAGTTTTGAACCGACTGCCAGAGCAATATTGAACTTCACTGTTCCGAGGGTTCTTTTGCCAAGGCGAATTACATCAGGGATCAACTCGATACGGTCGCTCATAAGCACCATGTCTGCTGTTTCAAGGGCGATGTCCGTTCCTTTTCCTCCCATTGCGATTCCTACATCGGAAAGGGCGAGGGCCGGAGCGTCATTAACGCCGTCGCCGACCATAGCTACAACCCCATACTTGCTTTTTAACTCCTTTATTTTCTCGACTTTTTCCTCAGGTAAGAGTCCTGCAAAAACATTTTGGATGCCGAGCAACTTTGCTATATACGATGCACTATGAACATTGTCTCCGGTAAGCATTGTCGGGACTATATTATTTTCCGAAAGCATCTTTACTGTCTTCGCCGAATCTTCTCGAACAGTATCTGATATGCCGATCATTCCCATGACCTTATCTTTCTCGCTTACAAGGACTACTGTCTTTCCCTCCATCTCGAGCTTTTCGACTTGCTTTGATAGTTCACCGATAGACACATTATGAGCATCCATCATCTTGAGATTGCCGACACAGTGTTCAAGATCATTGCAGACTTTGCATATAGCCTTTCCTCCTTTGCCGGGAATGTTCTGGTACGACTCCATTTGGTGTGGAGTAATTCCTTTTTTCTTTGCGTATTCGATGATCGCCTCTGCAAGCGGATGTGTTGAGAATGACTCCATACCGGCGACATCCTCAAGCAGTTCTTTTTCGGTAAACCCATCAAAGACGACGACATCGGTAACTACCGGCTTACCCAGCGTCAGCGTTCCGGTTTTATCGAATGCGATTGCTTTTACTTTGCCAAGAAGCTCAAGATATTTACCTCCCTTGATAAGAATGCCTTTCTTCGATGCTCCACCGAGAGCGGCGGTGACAGTGACTGGGGTAGCAATAACAAGAGCGCATGGACAGGCGATTACCAAAAGCGTGATCGCACGTTCAAGCCAAACGTAGAAACTACCGTCAAAGAAAAGCACTGGTACTCCTACGATGAAAAGTGCCGCGATTGCTATGCTGGGCGTATAGTATTTGGCAAAGCTTTCGACAAACTCCTCCGACTGAGTCTTTGACTTTTGAGCACCGGATACCAGCTGTACGATTTTTGAAATAGTTGAATCCTTGCTTGCTTTCGTGACTTTGATCTCAAGATATCCATTGACGTTGATTGTTCCGGCATAAACCGCATCTCCAACGATTTTGTCTTTTGGGAGGGACTCACCAGTGATAGATGCCTCGTTAATAGCACTCGTACCTATGACGATAACACCATCGAGAGGGATGAGATCACCTGGCTTTACCACCACGATCGAATTCAAAGCTACTGCATCAATATGCACAGTAGAACCGTCTTTGAGTGTTGCTTGTTTTGGATTATTGCTTATTAATTCCTCGAGGGCTTTGCGAGAACGTTTTTTGCCGAAGCTTTCAAACGCCTCTGCAAGAGAAAAGAAAAATACGACCGCTGACGCCTCGCCAAGCTGTCCGAGGTAGAGAGCGCCAATGGAGGCGACCACGACCAAAAACTCAATATTGAGAAACTTCTTTTTCGTGAGACCCTCGAATGCTTCTTGCACGACGAAGATGCCCCCCACGATGATAGCCGTAAGAAAAAGTATGTTTGTTATATTTTCTGCGATTCCTGCGTAGGAGAGCAGAAAGCCGACAACTGTACCGACACCAGAAATAATGGTCGCAATTGTACGCCAGTTTATCGACTTCTTTTCTTCCACGATCTCTTCTGTTTTACAGCATTGTGATGACATACGTTTATTTGTTTTTCCAAGACTTCTTTAAGTCTTTCCAAAATCTCTTGTGAATTTCTATAGTGTCAGCGAGATGTTTTTCGGCCAAATGCTTCACATCGCCACCAGCTTCTCCTATTATTTCTTGGTGGATTCTAATTTCTTCTTGAGCGTGATCCTTTAATGCTTGTATTGCTTTTTTGAGGTTCATATGTTTTTTGTTTTATTAATTAGTAATGAGTGTGGTAGTTGCCGGTGATTCTTGCACCGCTTTCTTAGTACTATTCCTGTCGTTCCGAGTGGCATATGCATAACCGAGGAGCAAAATAAGCAGTACCACCGTGATGGCAACTTTTTTCGGCTCTACCTTGTCAGAGTGGTTATGCATATACTTTAATAATTGACGTAGTATTTGATCTTCGCGCTGGCCGTTAGATCGGAAACCCATTTCTGCGCTTCTTGTTGGAACTTCTGTCCCTTAAGTTGTTCACCGACCTGCTTCCTGAAATCCTCCATCTTCACGTCTTTGGGAGGAGTTGCCTTTGAATCTTTGATGTAGGTATCTATCTCTGCCTCAGTTACCGCCACCTTGTCAGCAAGCAATTTTTCCAGTTTCTTCTGGATGGTTATTTGCTCTCGAAGTTTTTCCTCTGTCATACCTTGCTGAGCAAGTGCCGTTTCAAAGGTCCCGCCTTGTGCAGTGACTTGAGTCTTTATCTTATCAATTTCCGCGTCAATTTCCTCTTTGGTCGCAGTCACTTTTTGCTTGTTCAATTCAGTCTCAATAAGCTTCTTATCGATGATCGCTTCAAGCGCTTGTTTGCCTCCTTGTTTTTCCAACTCCTTAATGACTGATAGACGGCTAATCGGACTGCCGTTTACCGTTGCGGCCACAAAGATTCCTTTGGCAAAGAACAGAGCAACAATGATAAGAATTACTGCGACTCCGATCGCAATAACGAGCGGTTTGGGCTTCTTAAATTTCAAGTTTACATACCCCGATTTGTGTTCTTGCGGGAAGTTCTGTGTTTCTAATTTATTTATGTCCTGTTCCATATTTTTATATCTTAATTATTAATTTTAAGAGCATCGTCTAACATTTTTTTGAATTCCTCATATCCTCTTGGATTCTCAATCTTTTTGCCGTTGAGGAAGAAGGTTGGGGTACCTTGAATGCCTAATTTTGTTCCAGTATTTTTATCGCGTTCAATACGATTTTTAACCTCTTGCGAATCTACATCTTGTTTAAATTTAGCAAGGTCGAGACCAAGCTGTTTTGCATATCCTTCAAAAACCTCAGGGGTAGCGATTTGCTTTTCTCCCCAATCTCTCTGGTTTTCAAAGACAATATCGTGCATCTCCCAGTATTTTCCTTGTTTGCCGGCGGCTTCAACGGCAGATGCTGATGTCATGCTGTTTTTGTGTCCGGGGAGCGGAAAGTATCTTACAACAAATTTCACCCTATCTTTATATTCTTCAGACAAGCGTTTTACCACAGGATAGTACGCGCCACATGCTTCGCATTCGAAATCAAGATATTCAACAAGCGTGACTGTCCCTTCTTTATTCCCCTTAACCCAATCATCCGATGCAACCGTGAGAAGTTCACTAGTTGGAACAGTCGGTCGAGTCGCTCCATACCAGAAAAGTCCGCCAATTGCTCCGGCAATGACGAGTATTATCGCGAGCCTCTTTGTCCATTGCTTAACTTTATTTGAGCGTTGATGTAGCTGTTCTTCTCTGGCTTTTTCTTGTCGCCTTATCTCTTTTCGCTCTTTTTTGGTGAGCGGTTTATTATTTTGTTCATTCAATTCCATGATGGTATATCAATTAATGTTAATTACTTAACGAGCTTTTCCGGTCCCACCGCCCGATCATATCTTCTGCCATCAAACATAATTGTGGGTATTTTGATCGTTTTTATTCTGTTCTCTACAATCTCTTTTTGACTAGCTAATCTTGTTTGTATTTCGCCTGAATTAACAGCTTGCCGTATCTTGTTGCGGTCATCTTCTGAGTACCCGATATCAGTGAGCCATGAAAGGATTTTATCTTCGGCCTCCTTTGCGGTATACATCGTGTTGAATTTTATCTGATAGTCCACATTGTCTGTATCTTTGCTGGTGAACATCCTTTCCAAAATCTGCCAATCGGCTGGTGTTTTTGCCGAAGGTAATGGATAGAGCTTCACCGCCTCCAGATATGAGGCAATCATCTTAGAATGCGGAAAGCGGTAACCGTTGGACTGTTTGTTGTCCGGTATTGGGTATACCAGATAGGTTAGGTTGTAGCGGTCGGCAAAATCAGTCTCCTTAATATTACCAAACAACTTGGCGCAGAATTTACAGCTTGGATCGATTATCTCAAGAGCGACAGATTTACTAGAATCATATGGTTTGTAGTAGGTGTTGGATTCGGAAATAAATTCGTTCGGGTTCCACTCTTTAAATCGGTTCGGGATCATTGTGATCGTCTCGCCCAAGGTAAGCACTCCGTCTTTAGCCCACATGAGCACTTGTCCTTCTTTAACTGACACCCAGAATCCTGGTTTTCCAGAGTTTATTCCACAACCCCCACCACCCAATGAACAGGACTCTGGATTATTTGGGTTACAAGTGTCATAGACGAACAAATTGAGACCACTATTAAGCACCACTAAAAGACTCCACATGCTTAGAATCACAAAAACCGAAGCCAAGACCCCAATCCACCGATCAAGAAATCTAGCTAAGCGGGGTTTAGTAACGATAAATTTGCCCAAAAGTTTGGCCTTGGCTTCTTCTTGGAAATTAATATCGCACGGTCTGAAGGTCATTTTTCTGAGTACGCACTTCCATGCCTTTTTTGCCAAGGATCGGTAACTGGCCGAAAAAATACCCAAGACCGCGAAAATGATAAATGCTGCTATGCAAAACATATTTTTATAAGTTAGTGATAATCGTTTTAAGTGTTTTCACAAAGAACTCGACTTGTTCTTTGGTATTGTTAAGGCCCAACGAAACTCTCACCAAAGGCGGATATTTTTTCAGATTTTTCAAGTAATAGTGACAGCAAAAATAACCGCTTCGCACCATGATGTTCTGTGCGGAGAGAAAGATTGCTAGACGATGAGCATCAATCTTGTCGAAATAGAAGCTCGTGATAGGACTAGGAGAACTATTAATAAGCTTCAGCGTTGGAATTTGAGAAAGCTCATTAAAAAGAAACTGCGCAAGCTTTTCTTGGTGGACGGGTGCTGACACTCCTTCCTTCTTAAAACTTTTGAGCCAATCCAAGGAGGCGCCAAGACCAACAATGCCAGCGAAATTTTGTAGACCAATTTCTAACCTACTTCCTAAGTCATCCGAATCGGATATCAGCCGATATTTTTCCGCTTCCACATCTTCTACCATACCTCCGCCAATAAATCCGATGTCCAGTGCGGCAAGAAGAGATTTCTTGATAATGATTACTCCTAAGCTGGGGCCATACATTTTATGTCCGGAAAAGAACAATGCGTCAAAATCACTTTCACGAATGATCTTTTGGTCATGGCTTATCCCTTGAGCGGCATCAACAAGTACTATCCCGCCTGTTTTGTGAACATCATCAGTGATTTCCTTTAAGTTGATCAACTCGCGTCCATCAATATTGGACATACTATTTAGAACTACGATTGCGCCGGAAATATCATCTTTGTTGTACATTAACGATCCGTTTGCTGACCGCTCTAGGATAGTGCGCGGAATGCTCAGTCTTTTGGCGGCAGTCATCGTCGGCAAAAACACCGAATTGTGCTCAATGTCCGAGGTTATAATTTTATTGAACTTCGGAGGCAACTGGCCGAGTACCAAATTTATGCCGTAAGTAGTGTTCAGCGTAAATGCCACCGCATATTCGGAAGCTGGCTTACCTACGAACGATAGTACTTTCTTTCTTGTCTCCTTTATTTTTTCATCCAGCTTTATACCCCAATCGTATTTCACCCGTCCTCCGCATGAATTGTACTCGTGGTAATACTCCGCCATAGCATCAATAACTTGCTGTGGACGCAGTGTTTGGCATGCCGAATCCAGATATAGGACATCTTTGTTCAGATAAGAGAAATCTGGATCATCATTTTTTGTTTTTTTGTTGATGTTTAAGAAATTCATAATTATTTTTCCTGCAAAGCTGTCTCAATGAGTTGCTTTATAGAAGCATATGGCTGTGCGCCAGAGAGTGGATATTTTTTGCCGTTTTTGGCAACAACAATACTCCACGGTGTGCCATTGCCACCAGTTGCTTGAGCATTTTGCACCTCGTCTTCTATGTGTTTATCGTATTTAGTACTTGCAAGACATGTGCTAAATTTCGTCTTATCTAAACCGACATACTCTGCGATCTTTGGTAGCTCTGCAAGGTCGAGTCCGTTGTTTGCAGGAGTGATTTCATAGAGGCGATCAGCATATTCCCAGAATTTGTCGTTTCCTCCCTGGTCGTTTGCACACTCAAGCGCAACAGCTTCTTTTCGCGCTTTAGAGTGAAGCTGATCAAGTGGAAAATGTCTGTACACCCAAGCTACTTTTCCATCCTTGCCGTAGGTATCGATTACTTCTTTCATTGTTGTATGAAATCTCTTACAGAACGGGCATTCGGTATCCGAATACTCGACTATTTTTATCGGTGCATCTGGATTGCCTCGAATGTGGTCTTTTGATGTGACGGGCGTCATTTGTTCAAGATCACCTGTCTGCTGTGCCACCTGCTGTTGTTGTGGCTGATTTGCGGTACCTGCTGTAGGTGCCTTGCCACCGCTGTAGATTACTGCGCCGGCAATGAGTACTCCAGCAATAACTACAGCTATTGGCATAGAAAGCGAGAACGTATTTTTTTGTGTTTGTTGATTATTTTCTTCCATATCAATATAAAGTTAAAATTAATAAAGCCAGCACAAAAAAGTGCTGAACTGAGAGAAAGCGGACGTTAGAAAATCTTCGGATTAAGAATTCCACTAGAAAAAGCTTCTTGGAGGGGATCAAATATCTGATACTTTCTTAAGTAAAAAGGGTTTATGTATATCTCTGGCCAAGGTTGATCGTGTATAGAAAATTTCTTCCAAGCTCCAATTGCCAATAAGGCAAGCAGTGCGAGAAGTGCAGAAAGAAAAGATAGAGCATCTTTTGCCGGAAGCGTGGTAAACATGCTCTGCCATTCCTGAATATGCTCCATCGGGTTCATTTTGCAGATAGACATCGAGTGACCGCTGAACGGACAGTTTCCTGTTGCAGTACTCATGTCCATTGCTCCAAGACCGAAACACGATATGCCAAAAAGAAGGACAGTAAGAACTGCAAGTATGATGGGAAACTTTATTATGTTTTTAGTCGATTTGAAAAACATATATCAATTATACAAAATTAAAATCCATACTGATCCATTCGTAATTTGAAGGCATCACGGCCACCCTCAGTGACGAGGATTATTTCTTCCTTAATTTCCTTTTTATCGATTGCACCCATAGCTTTGATTGATCCACGGGTCTGGTCGCCAGCTTTTATGTAATCGCAACAGACTACAAGTTCGGCATCGCCATTAACGACAAAGTTTGCACTGTGGCTTGCAAAAATAAGCTGTCGTTTACTCTTAGCTCTCCAGACCTGCTGGACGATATCTTTGAACATCTTACTATCGATATCGTCTTCTGGCTGGTCAATGATTAGTGGCGCACCTGACTGATTCAAAAGGACGGTGAGCAAAGCCGTTGCTTGTTGGCCAGCTGACGCATCTGAAAATCCGATATAGTCTTTCTTTGCCTTGTTGGTGCAATAAGAAAACTTTGGATTAAATTCCAGCTCTGTGACAGAGAGGTCGAGCCACCGTGCAGAGTCAAAGCTAGTCGCAATTCTTGTGCGTTCAGTATCGATAAAATTGCACTTATTAAGAATCGGAGTATCCGGCATCTCATCGGGTCCCTCCGTAGAGTGCAGTGCGAGCTTCTCAAGTTCTGAAAGAATGCCGTTCCACTCAACAAGTGGATTGCTGGCTTTCAACAGAGATTGACAGATTTTCTCAAGCTTCGCTTCGTTGATATTCATACCGGAAAAAGCCGTCTTGAGTTTTAGAGTGAGGGCGTTGGTGTCCAGACTGTTTGTGATTTCCGCCTTAATGAGATCACCGGATAGTGCGGTGAACTGAGTACATTGCTTTTCAAGAGCCTTGATCTTTTGAGTATGCAAGCCGTCCCACTTAGTGCGGAGTTTTTTGTACGCAGTTTCCGGATCGCCAAGAGCCGCAAGCGCGTTGCGTTTTTCCGTCTGCTGTTTTTTGAGTGTGGCGATACGCTTCTCAAGAGTTTGTATCTGATCGAGCTGTTGCTGGTTAACCTTAGCTTTTACTTTTGCGGCCTCGTATTTCTTATCAAATGTCACCTTAAGTTTTTCCCACTCCTTGATCTCGTCGTTGATAGTCTTAAGTGATGCTGGCTTAAAAAGATTTGAGAGTGCGGTAACGCCAGCTTCTATTTCTGTAAATTTAGAAGCGTATTTGGTTTGAATTCGGCCGATCAGAGCTTTATTCTCCAGCTCGACTTCCTCCTCTTCGACTTCCTCGCCCTCTAATGCCTCTACAAGATTCCCGACATGTTCCTGTGTGGTCTCAAGCTCGTTTTTGAGAGCTTCAATGATCGCTTCCTCGTTATCGTATTTTGCCTTCTGATCGATAGTTTTCTGATCCTCCTTAGACAATCCCTTGAGACTCTTGCGAAGTTTTCCCAGCTGTTCGGTCGATGAAGCTATCTCTACATTATTTTTATTGACCTCCGCCTCGATTTCATTCATCCGGATTAAATCACCATAAGCGGATCGCATCTTTGCTTCCGTGTCTCGCACATCCGAACGAATTTGATCGAGTTCCTGTTTGATTGGAAGTTCGACAAAACGCTTCAGCTCATCGATGCGTACACCTACGCTACTTAGCTGTTTCTGACTGTACGCTTGGATCGGAAGCAAATTTCGTACTTGCTGTTCTGTGGCCGGAGAGAATTCGCCATCGCCAATTTTAAGCAAAATTTCCTGCTTCTTTGAGTTACGTTTTACGATATGGGGTACATCGTTGAGAAGGAATTCGACATGCACCTCACCGTCAAATTTCTGGAGAGTATTGTCGATTAAATTCTTGCGCTTGGTCTGCACGATGTCCATGTCCTCGCTCTCTACCGGCTGATCACAAAGACCCCATCGGAGATATTCGAGGATTGTAGACTTGCCTGTACCACGACCACCAATGATGGCGTTGTACTGCTGGTTTAAATCAAAGCCAACCTGCCCAAGAAACTTGGAGTTTGTGACGCTGATCGATGTGATCCAAAGATTCGGGAGTTCGGGTTCAACGAGAGAGACTCTGGATTCTCTGGCCAAGCATGCTTGACGGAGTGCCTCTGCAGTCGGTTCTGACCATTTAACGTATGTGCTAGGTAGGCCAAGATCGGAATGATCACGTTTGCGGTTATCGGAAGTTTGAAAGACCGCAATCGGTTTGTACCCATTGTTTTGCTGGCGTCCCTCGAGGATATTTTTGTAGCCATCGCTCGACTTTGAATACTCACCATCAACATAACCACCCACGCAACGCATCTCTTTGTAGTGCTTTGCAAATCCGTCACGGAAAAGAGTTTTATGTCCTGCAGTGGTGACGTTCGGAAGTATGATGTATTTTCCTTTAAGCCAAAAGTGCTGGTTTAGTCGATCCTCGAGATCGTTCAATCCGGTGATCGATGTCGGCGATACAGACTCAACACTTGCGAGTTTGCTATTTGTCGGATCGGTGGCCGCAATAGTGAGTGTGGTCAGAATGTCCCCAAATTTTGTCTCGTCGAAATCAGCATCAAGCAAAAGTATCGCTTGGCACGGTGGAGATGAAAGTGTGAGCTCGATACCAGGAAAAACAACGATCTGATCCTGTGGTTCAATGGATTCACCGATAAGATTAACTTCCGATGCCGCCGCCGCTTTCACATACGGAAACATGCAAAAGTCATGGTGATCAGTTATCGCAATCGCATTGAGACCTTTTGTTCGGCATGCCTGAATAAGCTCTTCTGCATAAGCTTTGCGTTCTGCTGGTGTAGCGGCTTCCGCACCGTCCCAATTTGCATCTCGGGGAGTGTGAACTTGGAAGTCGCATTTGTAGAAGTGTGCACCTTTGTCCATAAATTAAAATTTCGTAATATGCTCCTGATTGCTTGAATAGCCTGCAGTGCCGTCGTTAGTGGCCATGCTGAAGTACGACTTCTTCGCAACGATAATAAAGTCTTCAAAGAATGGTTTGAACGACAAAACCTGCGAGTCTGCTTGCAGTGCTCGCATGAGTTTCTTGTCGTCCTCATTCGGAGTCGGATCAGTAGAGCCGGGATGATTGATCAAGACCATAAACTTCTTGGCAAGAAATAGAGAAAAGTAATGCCAGAGCATCTGCGTGTCGAGATTCTTGGGGGAGGAACCAAGAAAGACCTGATGCCCGAGGAACAGGTTTTTGTCATCGAGATAGATTCCAATCACTTTGGAAACTGCCTCGTCTTCCAAGTCTTTGAGGAATTTATAGAGGTCTTCCGGATCACGAACCTGACCCTGAATCGGAGGCTCTACATCGGTCTCAACGATCTCATATTTCTTGAGATATCGTTTGCCGTCATCATTTTTGTGTTCATCATTTTTCATAGGCGATTTCCAAAGTTTGGTTAATTTATAATTTTACATACCGGGTCCCACGACCACGTCCGACCCGTTTGACCAGTCCGAGTTCGATCAATCGTTCCAGTGCCTGACTGACCGTAACACCGACAATGCCGGTGGCTTTGGCAATCTCGCCCGGAGCGGCCTCGCCGACCGATGAGAGATACTTCCATACCTCGTATTGCTTGGGAGAAAGGGTGTCTTCGACTTTTTCATCTTGCAGATACGAGAGAGCCTTCGTTGCTTGTTCTTTTACGACCGACAAAAAGAAATTAAGCCATGGCACGATGGTATCGTGTTCGGTCTTGAATGTTTCCTGAGACTTGCGAAGTGCCAAGTAGTATTCATCCTTGCGACGTTCAACAATTTGCTCGTGTGAGACGTACTGCACGAACTGGTAGCCAGATCGGAGTAGCAAAAGATTTGTGAGAACGCGCGAAAGACGCCCATTGCCGTCTTCAAATGGGTGGATTTTTAGAAACTCAACTACGAAATTTGCGATGAGAAGCAAAGGATGGAAACGATTCTTCTCAAAAGCGTCCGTTGTCCAATCAACAAGTTCCTGCATTTCCTTTGCAGTCAGAAATGCTGGCGTCGTCTCGAACATGATTCGAGCGACTTTGCCGTCCGGTCCAAGTACACCGACAGTGTTCTCTTTCTTTTTGTAACCGCCACGATGTGTGTCGTCCTTGTGGGAGTATTTAAGAAGCTGATTGTGAAGCGATGTGATCACGCTCTCTCGAAGTGGTAGGGTCTGGAAGCTGTCGAATACATTCTGAAGTACCTCAAGATACCCCTGCACCTCCTGCGTGTCACGATCGGAAAACTTTGAGACTGAAAGTCCCTGCATAATTTTCTCAACCTCTTCGTCGGTGAGCTTCGCACCCTCGATACGAGTGGATGCACCGGCAGAAGTAATAAGCACCGACTGCTTCAAGCTAGTAATGGCTTGCGGAGTCATTCGCAAACCGGACTTAAATTCACCTCGAATACCATCGATCTCTGCCAAGAGAGCAACGATGTGTGGCTCGGGGTTTTTGATCCTGAGATCAAACTTTTGAGTGATATCGTTCATAATTTTGCTCATATACGTTATGTATGTGATTATATGGGATTATATGATTAAATGCAAGTAATAGGCCTGTGGGCGACCAACAACCCACCAAAACAAGGGATTTTCGCCATTAAACACGACTTTGTGGTATAATATCCACAATAATCCTTATGCAAAAAGACTTCACATTCCAGCTCATCAAAGGAAAGATTGGTGAGATCATCTTCGACCAAATGTTCCGAGAAGCGGCCGAATTTACGGTCATACCTTTTGGCTACGAATCAACTGTGCCAGAGATCGCACAATTTGCCCGATCGGTAGAGCATAAAGAAGTACTCGATGCGATCCGCAACACCCCAGATTTTGCTCTCATCTCCCACAACCAAAAGCAGGTCTTTTTGGTAGAGGTTAAATTCAGGACGAGAATGAATTCCGAGGAAGTGCTCAAGACCGCTGGAAAGATACACGAGCGATGGAAGCTCGCATGGCTTTTTATCGCCACGCCGGATGGTTTCTACTTCGATAGCTGTACTAACGTGATCGAGAAGGGATCAATTATGCCTCTCAACGCCAGCTGGGTGAATCCGGAACTGCAGAAAAAATACTTGGAGATAATGAATAAATTCCAGACCGACTAGACTTATACACAGTGTGCATATTTCCAATCCACTTGTGCGAACTTTATTCGTAGTGCTATAATAAATTCACAATCGAATAACTTAATGCCTCAAGGGGCATTCCTGAAAGGGATTCCGAGTTTAAGGGCTCGTGACCAATCGCTTAATTGCGAAAGGTCACGAGCCCTTTTTCGTTATCCGATTGTTTCCAGCTCTCTGATACCTCCCGGGTCGAGCATCCACCAACTGTGATCGACCTCACACTGCACTGGACTCACGGGTCCCGTGTAAATAAAAAAAATTTCACAGCGGATGTGGGGGTGTCGGAGAGCTGGAACAAAATAATATTTATGTTTTCCAAATTTCAATCATTACCAAGTTACTTCGGCGGCAAGCGAAAGCTTGTAAAGCACATTTTCAAACCTATCAAAAAGACAGAGGGTGTTTTTATCGATGCATTTCTTGGAGGCGGATCAGTAAGTCTCTATGCAAAAGCAAAAGGATACAAAGTTATTGCGAACGACATCGCATTCCGATCCGTGATCATCGGCCGGGCCCTGATTGCCAACAACAACGTGAAGCTAGAGAGCGAGGACTTGGCAAGACTCTTCCTCAAAGCCAAGCACGACGGCTTTATTCGCAAGAACTATTGCCCGAAAGTATTCACGAGTAAGATCGCAGACTTTCTCGACACCGCTATCGTGAATGCTCATGCAGTCGAGAACGAAACCAAGCGACATCTTCTCCTACATCTCCTCATAAAGTTTATTTTGTCCTGCCGACAATTTGGAAAATTCACGCACACCAGAGACACGCTCGATCTCGAAGCCCGAAAGTGGGAGTGGCCTCTCCGGTCCAAGTCGCATGCCCCGAAAAATCTCCGCATGATCCAAAACCCGATGATGACTTTGGAAAAATTAAAAGACGAAATTAATCATGGCGTATTTGATAATCATCAAGACAATGAAATTCATCAAAAAGATGTGTTCGACTTTCTCAAGAAAGTTACTGGTGATGTTGTTTATTTTGATCCTCCTTATCCTGGCTCTTCTGCCTACGAAGTTGAGTATGGGATTTTAGATAACATCCTTGTCGGCAAAAAACTCGACAACAAACCCAGCCCTTTCTCCAACAAAGATGCCGATGAATTCCTTGAGCGGATGTTCGAGTCGGCAAAGCACATTCCTCAATGGATTATCTCCCTCGGCCAGAACAAGGAGGATGTGGGAGTGAAGCCGGACAAGCTTCTCGCAATGGTGCAGAAGCATCGGAAGGCCGAAGTGATCATGCTCGATCACAAATGGTCGGTGTCAAACGCCGGAGGTCGAAACCAGAGCAACAATATCGAGTACATGATCATAACTGTATGAAAAAATTAACAGAACAAATCAAGACGGTGAAAATAAAGGAATGCGTTCCGAACTGGTGGAATCCCAACGAGATGAACGCTCGCCAATTTGCGTCGCTCAAGAAAGCGATCACGAAATTCGGACAGACGAAGCCGATTCAAGTCGGCATCTGGCCGAACATGAAAGTCAAAGACGGCTATGTGATCGTCGGTGGTTATCACACATGGAAAGTGCTCGGCGAGATCGGTAGTGCAGAGATCGAAGTGAACGTCCACGAATTCAAAAACGAGGACGAAGCCAAGCTCTACGGATTGACCGACAACATTCACGGGTCCAACCAGCAAATCAAACTCGGCAAGCTCGCATACGAGCTGACACAAAACGGATACTCAATCAAAGAGATCGCAAGCAACCTCGGCGAGGATGACGTGAATGTCAAAGATGCCCTCGACCTCGTGAAAGACGAGATCGAAAAGAAAATGATCGAGCTTAAGAAAGCGGAACGTGAAAACTTTGTCATCCTGAACTTTATCGTCGACAAAGACCCGAAAGAAGCGGCCGATGATTTTATTACTGCCGTCACTGCCTTTGCCAAAACCAAGGGTGTAAAAGTGTCCAAGGCAGTGAAAGACGTGAATTCGCAGAGAGAAACCATTGCCCTTATAAGCTTCAACGTAACCAATCCGCAGAAAAACGTTGTAGATGAAGCACTTTCTGCGTTAACCAAGACCGAAAAGATGACCGATAGTGAGGCGATTGCGGAGATTTGTGGTCGTTTTTTGCATACACCAACTCACACCAACATACACCAAAATGGCAAAAATTGACGTCAAAAACAAAAAGAGTCAGGAGGCCGTACGGCTCAAGTATGAGGGTGAGACGTATGAGACCATATCCAAAAAGCTCAAGACCCCAATTGATACCATCAAGAGCTGGTTTCGGAGTGAGGGGCCACTGCGAGAGGAGTACGACACCTATGCTAACGAACAGAACGAGCTTCGGCTTAGTGAGTCGAACCAAATCCTCAAGAGAAACATCCACACCGCCTCGAACATGCTCGTTGCCCTCATGGGAAGTCCGGACGATAACGTCAAATTTCGTGCCGTCAAAGAGATGCACGATCGTGTCCATGGCAGTCCCAAGCAGACGTTCGATCGTGAGGGACTGTTTGGCACAGACATAAGCTATGAACAAATCCTCCGCAAAGCCAGAGAGAAACCCCCTCCAGATGGTTAAAGACATCACCGAAGTGATGAGGATTTGTGATGCTGATCCGCAAACCTTCATCGAGCACTGTTTATCAATAAAAACCAAGAATCAGCAGACAGTTCTTTTACACCTGAATACCGCACAGACCATGATCCACGACAGGATCACGGCACTCCGGAAACTAGGCAAGCCGATAAGAATGATCATCTTGAAAGCGAGACAGGAGGGGGTCTCCACTCTCTGCGAAGCTCTGATCTTCGAACGGACTGCCAGATTCGAGAACACAAACTCGCTTATAGTCGCACACGAACCCGAATCAACAGATGCAATCTTTGCCATGAGTAAGCTCTTCTACGACTTACTGCCAACGTGGGCGAAGCCAATGCGTCGGTACGACAACAAGAAGCAGATGGTGTTCGAGAATCCGGAGGAGAAATCGAGAGCAAAAGACCCAGGACTGCGAAGCCGAATGGTTATCGCAACTGCCGAGAAAGCGAAAGTGGGTAGAGGTTTGACCCTCCACAACTTTCACGGATCGGAAGTGGCGTTCTGGAAAAACGCAAAGGAACTGATGCTCTCGGTACTGCAAGCAATCCCGAACCTACCGAACACAAGCGTGTTCCTAGAGTCCACTGCCAACGGATTCGGAGGTGACGGCGAATACTTCTACAAGACCGTGCAAGACGTACTTGCCGGTAAGAGCGAATTCGAGCTTGTGTTCCTGCCATGGCACCTGATGGATGAATACAGCACGCCATTCACCGGAGATAAAGAAAAGATAAAGTTTTCCGAATCTCTGGACGAATACGAAAAGAGTATCAAGGCATCCGCAAAGCTGACCCTTGAACAGCTCAACTGGCGACGCTGGGCGATCCAGAACCTGACCGGTGGAGACATCGAGAAATTCAAACAGGAGTACCCAGCCACGATCGAGGAAGCATTCGTTGCCTCAAGTAGGTCAGTCATCCCGAAGCAGTACATCGAAGCCCAGGGCAAATTCACCCGAAGCCCGATACGAAAGCTCGACGACATCCTGATCTACGAGGAACCGAATCCGAAACACTTCTACAGCTTGGGTGCAGACCCGAGCGAAGGAATCGGACAAGACGACTCCGCAATCACGATCTTCGACAAGATGACCGGCAGAGAGGTGGGATCGTACATCGGACAGATACAGCCGGACTTGTTTGCCAAGAAAATCAAACAGGCGGCCGAACTCTTCAACGATGCACTGGCAGTAGTGGAAATAAACAATCACGGTCTAGCGGTAATCAACGCTCTCAAAGGCGAATACTCGAATCTCTACCAACGCACGGTGTTCGATAAGCAGACGAATACCAAGCGCAAAGAGCTGGGATGGAAAACAAGCCAAACCACAAAGCCCCTCATGGTAGATGACTTCATCTCCGGACTCCGAGATGACGACATCGGACTCTCAAGTCAGACAACCGTAAGCCAGATGATGACGTTCGTACACACGAATGAAAGCAACCGGTACGGAATGGGTGCAGAGAGCGGACAGAAAGACGATGCCCTTATATCGGCAATGCTCGCATGGCAAGGACTGAAAGAACTACCGAGCGAGATGCCAAACAGGAGAAAAGGTCGAGCAATGAAACTTTACTAAATATGGCAACCACCAAACAATTACAAAAATATAATAGCGAGTACGACGAAGCGAAAAAGAACTTCGTGTACTATTTCAAACCCGAATTTGATCGGGGTTATAAGCTGTTCTCATCCTACAACGGCGATCGTGCCGCCGAGCTTGAGCTGACCAATGACGGTGAGATATGGCAGTCCAACGTTTTTATTCCCCAAGTATTTGCATACATCAAGACGTTCCTCCAAAAGACCGTCGGCATTACCCCTGACTTCAAGCTCGAGGGAAAGAATAACGAAGCCCTCAAAGACCTGATCCTCTGGCTGTGGGAAGTCGGAATGAGTGACGACCTGATCGATTACTTCCTGCAAGTCTTTATCTGCGGAACGACCATTGGCAAAGACTTCCTCAAGAAAGAGACCAAGAAAAAGAGAAAGAAAGAGATAGGCATTGTCGAGAAAATAAAGAAACTCATATTCAAGACCGAGACCTCCAAGATCACCTTCCGTCCTGACTTTGACCCCGTAGACATTTATAACTTCTATCCTCACCCGAGGATGAAAAAGATGTCCGACCCGTTCCCTGTATTCCACCGATACGTGCTGACATTGGATGAAATGAAAGCCCAATATCCAGATGTTCCATCGAGTAAGTGGACTCAATTCGTAGACAAAGACGGAGTGGTTACAAAGTCCGGTGGAGATACAACCGACTACGCATACGTGCGAAAGGAAGTCCTGATCCAACTGCGTAAGAGTTTGAGAGAGACAACCAAAGCATCCTCACCAATCGAGGGCAACCCGAATAATCCGGTCCAAATGCCAATAACCGATGAGAAGCTCTTCGAGGTCGTAGAGAGATGGACTGACGACATGATGACCGTATTCCTGACTATGGACGGAACACCGATCGAGATCAAAGACGGTGAGAACCCATACGACCATCAAGAGAAACCCTACTCTCGTACCGGCTTCTTCCCCCGAGCGTTCTCGTTCTACTGGCTCGGTATACCGAAACTGGTAGACCATTTGCAGGAACTCTTAAACTCCGTAACCAATCAGAGAGTGGATGCCATCACAATGAAAATCCACAGCATGATTGCCGCGGCACCAGTGGCTCTCCCCGGTTATAAGCAATCAACCATCAGCATACGACCGTTAGGAATTCTGTGGACGAATGATCCAAACTCCGTAAGAGAGCTGAAGTTTGGAGATGTGAACTCCTCTGCGTTTATTGAGCCGGATCACATCAAAGAAGCAATGCGTATCGCAGTCGGAATCGACGAATACACAACCACTGCCGGTGCAGATAAGAGACAGACGGCAACCGTTGCCTCGTTCATGCGAGAAGCAACACTCGAGGGAGTAAAGCTTTTCCTGATCATGTTACGAGGTTCGTACATCACGCACTTTGAACACTGGATTTGTATGGTCAAGCAATTCTGGACAACCAAAGGCGTGATGCCAGACAAGGCCGTCGCAATTCTCATGCGTCACGGACTTATAACCCCTGAGACAGAAAACATCGAAGGACTCTTTGACGATGAATACGAGATATCCCTCGAATCAACTTCGGCTCTCGCTTCCTCCTCCGAGCTCAAGAAAGCAAAAGACTTGGAACTCTGGGATCTGATCAAAGAAGTAGACCAGATCGTGGATTCAGAAACCGGCACGGTGTACTCCGTAAAGAAATTCAAAGTCCTGATGAAGCTCTTTGAGGATTACGGCTGGGAACCGGACAACTACATCAGCGAAATAAAACAACAGCCGGTCACACCTCCGGTTGACCCAATGACTCCACCGGAAACTGGAATACCGACCGGTGATGCACCTGCGATTGATACACCGCCCGATGTAGTGCCAGAGCAAGGACTCCCCGGTAACGAAATAGGTGCGATGCTCGGTAACGCAATGAAACAATAACACTATGACTCAACCACTTCACAAAGACATAGAAGCAACGATCAGCAACTTGTACGAAACCAAGTATTTTGAAGCGTTGTCCGAGCTTATTGCGAGTGAACTCGAAACCACTAAGACGTGGCTACTCAACAAACAACTGACTGCAGACGAGATTCGGTTTTATCAAGGTCGAGCCGAGGGACTCGGAGTCATACTCCTGCAGATAAAAGCTATTCACGATGAACATGTGAAAGCACCACCGTAAAACAAAACAACCAAAGGAAATCGCCAAACATTTTTTGAGAGGTTCAGCTGGCCTCTTAAGATAGGATTTCTGGCGATTTCCATATCTTGAGAGACCAACCGAGCCTCCCGAAAAGGGGCTCGGTTTTATTAACAGCAGACGCCAACGTTCCGACCGTGATCGGATACCAAGGATCAATCTGCCATTAACACGCCTATGGAAAAACCAAACGAATCCGGCGCCGAACCGAAAACACCGTCATTTGACGATGCAGTCGGCAAGGAACAACCGGTCAATTCAATCCCGTCAGGCACCTCGAAAGAGGAACAACCTGACAAGAAACCGGACGCCTCGAAACCCGAGGATCAATCCGGCGGTACGCCAGCCGATAAAGGCGAAAGTCCCGAGGACAAAGACAAAAAGCCCGAGGGCGACAAGACCTTCTGGGGCAAGTTCAAGAGCGAGGATGATGCAAAACGCTCATATGACGAAGCCCAGACCAAGATTATCGATCAAGGTAAAGAGATCAATGATCTCAAAACCTCAACTGAGAAAAACCAACAATTTCTCTCGGTACTCGATAAGGCACTGGTCAAGAATCCGCAACTAGCCGAACAGCTGAAAGCAAGTATTGCCGAAGCTATGAAAGCCAGCGATGCAGA
The DNA here is from genome assembly GCA_964620905.1 of uncultured Gammaproteobacteria bacterium. Lineage (GTDB taxonomy): Bacteria > Patescibacteriota > Patescibacteriia > S139-126 > S139-126 > CAZUKA01. The sequence goes on from CAZUKA010000002.1 coordinate 154,698, forward strand.
GCCAGAGGATCAACCGGACATCGACACACTCCTCGATAAGAAGCTCGAGGAACGGGAAACGAAAGCAAAGACCAAGACCGAGATAGACAAATGGATTGCCGATCACGAGGACTTCAAAACTCCAGAGATCGGTCACCAGATTCTCGATCTTATCGAGAAAGAAAAGCTTCCGTTCAATGCCCGAACGCTTCAACTGGCCTACGATTCCGTAACCAAGGATTCGCAGACAAAGAAAGCGGCCGACGAAGCTCTCAAGAAAGAGGAAGTTAAAAACCTCGAAAGAGAGAATGCATCAGGAGTCGGCGGTGGCCAACCAGCCACCAAAGGCAAAACCGACCAAGAAAATCCATTCGATGATCTTGTCGGTGAAAGTATTAACCCCAACAAAGTCCGGTAACGCTTATAAGATTTTGAGGTCTCGTGAGCGGTTGCCGGCAGTAACAACCACAACCTATGGCAGAACCAAATCACATCATCGGCACGAGGAACACGCTGACTATTGAACAGTCACAACGTATTCCCGATGTCGACGACAAAATCTTCCTGCTTGAACCCGGAGAATCTCCGCTCACTGCTTTCTTGACCCAAATCGGAAAAATCGGTGACGGAGGTGGCAAGTTCAAGGGCATGGCTCTCCAAAAGAGAGTCGTGTACAACCCGGAATTCACTGAGTACGAGGATCAGTATTCCGGAGTCTGGGCTCGGATCAACAACGGAGCCGGATACGCATCCGGTGACACAGCGTTGGTCGTAGACAGCCCGGGCGCATCAATCTTCACCAAGTTCGACCTCATCAAGAACACTCGAACCGGTGAAATCATGCGTGTCACTTCGGTCAACTATTCCACGAACACCCTCACGGTAGCTCGTGGAGCCGGTGCGACAGCGGCGGCCGCCATCCTAGATGACGACTGGCTGTTGGTCATCGGTCCCGCCTTTGAGGAAGGGTCTAAGTCTGGCGATTCCAACACGACCAAACTCGTGAAGGTAACCAACTACACCCAAATCTTCAAGACCAAATTCGGCGTCACCCAAACCGAGAACGCTTCGAAGCTCTATCCGCAAGGCAACCCCGGTGCGGACTTGAAGTACCTGCGTGCAAAGCATGGTATCGAACAAGCAAAGAAAATCGAACGTGCGTACTGGTTCGGTGAAAAGAAAGAGGTCACCGGTCCCGATGGTAAACCGCTTCGCCTCTCCGGAGGAATTTTGGAAGCGATCATCGCCGCCGGCAACGTCCAGGACGAGGCGTCTTCAGCTTTGACCGAAGCGGAATTCCGATCGTTCCTGCAGAACTATGCGTTCAAGTACGGATCAGCCGAGAAGTATTTCTTCTGCGGTAACACCGTGCTCGGATACTTGGAAAGCTTTGCAACTTCCAAGATGTACATCGTGCCGAACGACAAGACCTACGGAGTCGAAATCCGTAAGTTCCAGTCGTCATTCGGAACGCTGAACATTGTTCGCCACCCGATGTTCGACAACCAGTATGCCGGCCTTGGCGTAGTGGTCGATCTCTCCACGCTCAAGCATTGCCCACTGAATGGTCGAGACACTTCTCTCGAAACCAACATTCAGGACAACGATGCTGACGAGGAAGTCGATCAGTACAAGACTGAAGTCGGTCTACAGAGAGTCAACTTCGAAAAGAACGCATTGCTCAAAGGCGTCGCCTAAATCGAATAAGCGTCTCTGCTCTTACTCGCTGGCTTTCACTCACGTGGAAGCCAGGAGTAAGGGTGGAGGCCGAAATTACAAATTAATCACCCAAACTTACTTATGGCTAAATTCAATTCACACATCAAAAGTTTGCGAATCGTACTCAAGTCCGCCCAGCCGATATTCGAGGGAGGCCTCAAGGTCGGCGACACCCCGGGCGAGTACGCTCAATTCTCAGACGGACAATTCGAGACCGCAAACGAGGAACACGTTTCCAAGTTAGAGGGTCTCTCAACATACGGCATCGATTTCTGGAAAGTTTCCGAGGAATCCACACCGATTGATCCGCCGACAGTCGACGGCGAACTGCAGAAACTCACCAAAAAGGAATTACAAACCTTGGCCGGCGAGAAAAACGTCGAACTAGACGGTTCAGAAACCAAAGACCGCCTGATCGAACTCCTGCAGGGCAAATAGACCATTATGAGGTCGCTAAATAACACACCAATCTTATGGCAATCGTATCAGCAGACTTAAAAGAATATGAGTCGAACAGTGCCGACTCAGACGGCGGTGGAATCACGGCAACAGAAGTCGTGGACAACGTCGATAACAATCTCTTCACCGACATAACAGGCGACGAGGCGGCGGCCGGAGGCACTGAATACCGGAAATCCTTCCGCAAGAATACACACGGATCACTTTCGTGGCAGAACGTCGTGACATGGCTTCAATCACAACCGACCAACGCCGCCCTCTCATTCGGATTCGGCATTGATCATGCAGATGATGTCGATGGTGCTCAGGGAAACATGTCAGCGTTCTCCGCAAACGCTGTTGTCGCCGTCGTTTCCGACGGTGCAGACACAAGACAGGTGACAATCGTCGGCGAGGATGCATCTGGAAACAGACAGACGGAAAACCTGACACTGAACGGAACGACTGAGGTCGTCGGTGCTCTAACGTTCTCCAAACTCTACGGTGCATATGTGGCATCGCTTTCCGGATCACGCATCGTAACAATCCGACAAGGATCAGGAGGCACTACTCGAGGCACCATCGGAGTAAACAAAAAGACCAGCTTTATCTGGTACGGCAGACGTTACTCCGGAGGATCTCCAGTCGATGCCGAGGGTGGAAACATGGCAAGCAAACCAGCTGGCATGGGACACGGCGACATTGCGTCCGCTGGAAACTTCGGCATTTGGTATCGCCTGACATGGCCAGCCGGAGCCGGTGCAGTAACCGCTAATTCAAGCCAGGTTAAATCCGAGGGCGACACGGCGGCGTAAACGGAAAAATCAATGAGCTATGGCTAAAACATTCTTAACAAAAAAGAATAACGCCAAGAGCACGATCACGGACAATCCTTTGACATCGGGTGCGACTACCGTGAACGTGCAATCCGGCGACGGTGCAAAGTTTCCGGCGGCTCCATTCCACGCCACGCTCTATACGAGCGATCCGAGCGTGGGCGAAATTGTGAAAGTAACTGTTAAATCAATAGATGCATTCACAATCGAGCGAGCCAAAGAAAACACGACCGCCCAAGAATGGGCGCAAAACACCAAAATCGAACTCTTGGTAACAGCCAAGCTCTTTGACGACTTCCAAACCCGAACCGAGATCATTGTCGCAACCGACGGGTCGGGAGATTACAACTGCGACGGAACGGCTGATCAAACAGAGATAAACGAAGCGATCAGCAACTTGCCAGCCGGTGGCGGTATTGTTCGCCTAAAGAAAGGAACATACACACTGACTGGTCTCGTTGAAATTCTCAAAGACAATGTCGTGTTTGAAGGCGAAGGGGCGTCGACGCTTATAAAAGCGGCCAATGCCAGTAACCTCGGCGACATTGTGCGTGTGGGAGACGGCGGTACGACACCGTACTCGAATATCGTCATCAGGAACCTAAAAGTCGATGGTAATCAAGCCAATCAAACCTCCGGAAATTCCAGCCCGATAGTGCTCTGGGGTACAAGCTCAAACAAGCACAAACGAATTCTCATCGAGAACTGCTGGCTTACCGGTGCGCGTCTTGACTGTCTGAAAGTCATCGGCGTAGAGGAAAGCATAATCAGAAATTGCTTCATCCATGACAACACCGGAACTGGAATAGGTCTCTTCACCAACTCACAGCACAACACAATTACAGGAAATGTTCTGACTTCAAACGGCTACGGCGTGTATGACAGTGCATGCAATTACAACACAATAACTGGCAACGTAAGTCGAAGCAATGGTTATGGATTCTACCTGAGCGGTGCGTGGCGAGAAGCCATCACCGGCAACGCCATCTTCACCAGCACGAACTACGGAGTGTACATCGTCGGGGGTCAAAGGAATGCCGTAACCGGCAATCATCTCTACGGCGATAGCTGGGGAATGATTATCGGAAATAGCTCAAACATCACCAAGTACAACGTCATCTCCGGAAACACGGTCGCGTGGGCGACGAACCAAGGCATCGCTCTCTATCACGGAAGCGGTACCACGATCAGTAACGTGATAACTGGCAATCACATCTTCGGATGCGGAGGTCATGGAATTTACCTGTACGGATCTTCCTACAACACTGTAACCGGAAACGCCATTGATAACGCTTCCCGGACGACCAACAACACGTCCCATAGCATATTCCTCACTAATAATGGAACGGTCTATTCGACTTACAACGTTATCTCTTCGAACAATTGCCACGCGACTCAAGCGAACAAGTCCGCCTATCACATCCGTGAACAGAGTACGAGCGATGACTTCAATCTAGTAATCGCAAATGTCTGCAAGGACGGAGTGACCGCACAGATCGGACTTCAAGGCACCAACTCAGTGAGAGGAACAAACATTCCAGCAACTGGATAAACGCTTATGTTCAACTCCTACCAATTCAACAGCGCAAGACTCAACGACACCGGCTCTTCAGCCGTGAGCAAGGCAATGAGCTACGTGCTCGACGTGTTCGGATTGATATCAAAGCCGGTCACGTATGTCTTCGATCAAGCGATAACAGTGGAAGCCATACGAACGTACCTGCTCGACATCAAAAATCTTGCTGGAAAAGTAGGAACGTATCTCATGGACGTGTACGCTCTCGCCGAAAAAGCTCTGACGTATGTCTTCGACATGCGAAGCCTTATCGACAAAACATCCACCTACCTCTGGGACGGACTGCAACTCATCACAAAGCAAATCACATATCTGATCGACATCATCGGCGGTGCTGTGATGACGATGACTTACAAGCTCGATGTACGGCAACTGGCAACAAAGAGTACGACATACCTGCATGACATCCTACTCACGATCGGACAGACGATAACTTACGTGTTCGACTCATTCCTGTCGGCCGCGCGAGAGACAACGTACCGGATGGATATAAGAAATCTTGCGACAAAGCTCACAACTTACCTGATCAATATCGGGGATGTGGTCGCAAAGATCATGACGTACAGATTCGACATGCGAAATCTAGCAAGCCACGCAACCACGTACCTACTCGATCTTCGAAGCCTGATAAGCAAAACATGGACGTATGTGCTGGATGTAAGAAACCTTGCGACCAAGAGCATACAGTACCTGTTCGACATGGCCGGTGCTGTCAGCAAAAGCACTGAGTACGTGTTTGACGTGCTGATGAGTGCAATAAAACAGACGACCTATCTCTTCGACATGAGAAGCCTTGCAGAAAAAGCATCAACATATCTTCTCGACATTCGAGGACTCATTGCAAAGATGATGACGTACATATGGGATATCCGGATGCTCGCATCGAGAGTGACGAGTTACCTGTGGGACATCAAAAGCTTCGTGTCCAAGTCGATCACATACACATTCGACATCCTAAGTTATATCGCCAAAGTCTGGACGTACCAATTCGACATCCTGATTGGAGTCGGCAAGGTGTGGACGTATCTTCTCGACATTCGAGGACTGGTATCGAGGACGTGGAAGTACGTGTGGGACATCCTGAAAATTCCACCCGGTGTAAAGATCGCCATTGAATTCCTCTCGGCAAAAATATCCGTGCTCATGCTTTCCGCAAAAGAAACGCTGGGACTTACCACTGCCAAGAACAACATTGAGGTCAAAACTGCCCGAGCAGATCAACAGCTTCAGAATGCAAAAGCTGACGTGACGCTTCCGAGCAATAAGCAAAACATAAACTTATGAGCATAAAAATCGTACAAAACGACTCCCGTCCTCCACTGGAATTCTCCCTGACGCAAGACGGTGCTCCGGTAAACCTTACTGGATGCACTGTGAAATTCTACATGAAAAACGCTACAACCGGATCGGTAAAGATCAATGGTGTTGCGTGTACGATCACCGACGCAGTCAAAGGAAAATGCCGGTACAGCTGGACGGGTTCAGACACCGACACGGTCGGAACGTATCTCGGTGAGGTCGAGGTCACGTTTGGCGACGGAAAGATTCAGACCGGCTTCAAACAATTATCAATCATCATCCGTGATGACATCTAAACGCATATGAACCGAGGCGAAATAAGACAATCAATAAAAAACGAAGTCGACGATCAAACACTCGACGATACGATCTCAAACTCGTGGATTCAACGTGCGGATGAAAAGGTGCAAAGCTGGCGTCCTCCCGAGGATCGTGATCAGACATTCGACTACTGGGACTACCTCAAGACCGAACAGCCATACACGACGGTAGCCAACCAACCAAAATATCCAGTTCCCGAAAATTACCGAGCGTTCGTGGAATTAAAGATCGGAACTGATACACAACCGTACACGCTGATCGACTTCCGAGCACGTACCCGATACACGGATCACGTGGTGTACACACTCGGCGGTTCTTTCTACCCGATAACAACTCCGACTGCAGACGGCGACGCAATGATGCTGGTCTTTGTCCGCATATCGGATGACTTCGCATCGGATAACGACGAGCCAGAGGTCGAAAAGTTATATCACCAAGCCTACGTCGAATGGGGCAAAAAGATGTACTACAACCAGCAAGGCGACACCGAGCTTGAACGCCAAGCTGATAACAACTTCGAACGGATCATGATCGGAAAATGGCGAGATCAAGAGCTTGCCCGAATGGCGTCGGCCGACGATCAAGCTTCAATCCCACGAAGCAGTCTCGTATAAATCTATGGCACTAGCAAAGAAAATCTGGAAAGCGTCACGATTCCACAAAGGCATTTCAAATCTGAATGCCGACGGTAGTTTTTGGTTTTCAAATGGACTCGACATAGACCAGTACCCTCCGTACATCAAAGTCTCAAATAAGTTTTTCAAAGAATCGGACAGCGTGTTACTACCAGCACTCGATGAACCGTGGGGTATGGCGTATTTCAACAACCGGTACTACATGGCGAACCGTAACAACGGAAAGATTTTTGAGAATACTTACTCCAGCTGGGTGGAAGTCCACGACAACGTGAACATCTGGGGAGGAAGCGGAATGTTTGCAGACGAGGATTATCTCTACTACGCCGGAAGTACGTGGATCGGACGCTACGACAAAACCACATGGACGGACTCGTGGCAGTCGCTCAACGTTAATACCGCTTTTGATCCCGTACCAATCACAAAGTTTTTGAAATTCATCTGTTTCGGAAACAAACAGTACATGGCGGCGTGGGATACGGCCGCAAGTTCATGGAATCCAAACCGGCTGACGCTTCCATCCGGATACGTCATTCGCTGGCTCGCTCCACTTACCGACTATCTGGTGGTCTCTGCTCATCATGAGAGCCAAGGATCGGCATTGTTTTTCTGGGATGGATATTCACAAACCTATAACCGTGTCCTCCAGCTGACGCAAACGGAATGCCTATCCGGTGTCGTCGATAAAAACGTGCTGTACATGGTGATGAGAGACGGCTGGATTTGCCGGTTCAACGGTGCAGGAATCGAAAAGCTGAATCGCTTCCCAGACATGGACTACCAAGACTATATCAACATCCTTGCTCAATGCGTAAAGGTGTACCAAGGCATGATCTACATCGCAAAAGCATCGAACACATTCGAAGTGACCCGACGCCATCAATTCTGCGGAATCTGGGTATTCAATCCTGCGACCAACGCCCTCTACTACAAACACCGGTTCTCAAACAATGCGGTCAATAACCACACCGGCGGTGTCTCAAGCGTGCAATTCCTATTCGTCGATCGAAACACGATCCGTGTCGGATATCGAGACAGCACGAAATACATCGTCGATGTGAACCATGACACCGGAACGTATCGGCCGTACGACTTCGGTGCGTACTGGGTCAGTCCACTTGTGGATGACGAACCGTATCTGCGAAAGAGATTCAAGCAAGCGATCTTGAACTTTATGAAGCCGATGCCGAACAGTAGCTTCTCTCGGTTTGAAGTGAAGTACAACACGAGCGAACGCTGGGTGCGAGACATGAAAAGTGTAAACAGTGGTGGTTCCGACTTCTGCATCCTTTCAAGTTTTCCGACTGGCATGGAAATCGGCGACGAAGTGATAGTAACGACCGGCGGTGCGGCCGGACAAACACGGCATATCAAAGCTATGGACACCGTAACCAAACGCATCGACTTTGACGAAACGCTTTACTATGTCGGCGGTTCGATCGGGACGATGTCGGCCGGTGACATGGTCATGATCACGCCTTTCAAAAAACTCGGAACGATCAAGGGAAACGAAAACTCCGGCAAGGTAAACAAGATGATCCGCTTCAATGCGAGGACAAAGAAAATCCAATTCAAGGTCGAAATTTGGAGTAACTCCGGCTTCGGTGGCGAGTGGGACATGGGTCTGAAAGATTTCTCCGCCATTTTTGTGCCGGATCGAATAATCAAATAAATATATGCCCGAAGAAACACTAACATTTCGACTTGAAAAGATAGATGCAGAGAATGTGAAAAAGACTGACACACGTGAGGAAGTGTCGGTCGTAAATGTTCCAGCTCTGCAGTTTCAGAAAGTAATACTGGAAAAAACGATCAGTGACTCGCAAGAACAGCTCGACCAAATCAATGAGGTCTTGGTCGAGTGGGAAAAATTACCGAAATAGTTATGGATGATTACAACAATAAAAACAATCAACAGCCGAAGCAGGATTTTGATCCAAATCTGGGGTCGATCTTAACCCTACTTCGAGACATCCCGGTGCTTAACACCGTTCCGTCTGACGCACCAAGAACACAGATCAGTTTTGCGTTTTACGAGAGCGGTGGCACACGCCGGTTCTATGTCTTTTTTAACGGAGCGTGGAGGTACGCAACCCTTACTTAAAAACTTATGGCAACAATAACAATACAAAAAGGTCAAACATTATCGGGAATCGCCAAACAGCAAGGCACGACACTCGATGCCTTAATGAAAGCAAACCCGTCAATCAAGAATGCGAACCTGATATACGCCGGTGCGAGTTTGAACTTGCCCGGAGCACCGACTTCACCCGTTGTTGCCCCTAAGGCGAGCGTTCCAACCCCTCCTGCACCTGTGACACCTTCTTCGCCCGTAACCCAGCGCGTTGACCAAATTTCGAGCACGGGGACGACCGGTGTACCCCAGAAAAGCACCCTGTATGGCGCTGAAGTGCCTTCTTCGACCAGCTTGCTCACAAAATACCGATCTGAACTAGGTCTCGATTCTGCCCTCAAAAGCATGCAGGACAACCAGACTGCCTACCTCGATACCCTCAAGAATTTGCCGAAAAAAGCAGACATCTACGCACAAGAAAAATCGAAACTTGGCATAGACGTGATGCAGAAAAATCTGCAGAGCTTGGATGATCGTTTGGCAACGATGGAAATGTCACTCGATGATTCAGAGAAAGACATTCGTGATCGAATGGTTAAAAGCGGTGCGATGGTGACGGAAAGCCAAACGCAACGCTTGGTCGCTACCGAGAAACAACCACTCATGGATGAGTACAGAAAACTTCTCAACGAGCGCAATCGACTAGCCGACAAACTCGGAGTAGCTGATACATCGGCAAAAGAGTCGGCCGGCATGCAGTACGAGGACTCGACACTACCACTCACGATCGCAGAAAAAACTCTCGGCTTCCAGAAAGACCAATACGGCGTTCTCGGGGATCTCTTGAAGCAAGTATTCGGTGCTTCAGAAAAAGACGTCGCCAACATTATAGACGATGCCAAGTACGGCAAAGATCAAGAAAAGAAAGATGCTCAAGATGTGATCGACCGTGCAATCAAACTCGCAAACCTCGCCAACGATACTCCGGCCGGCGTGTCTTACGATATCGGTGGCACAAAGGTCACAGGAAAAAAAGTCTCAAGCGGTTCTGATGGAGGAGGATCATCGAGCGATGTAGAAGCTTACGCACTCGAGCTTCTAAACAATCCAAACTTCACTGCAAGTAACGTGCCTCAAAACATCCGTGCTCAAGTTCTGCAGAAACGAGATCAGATCATCGCTGAAGCAAACACGCAACAGCAAGCTGATGCGGCGGCTCAAGCTTTGAAATCGAGCCAGCCAAAGATAACAGCTCAAGACTTCGGTGCTGGGGTCAAAGACGTATTCACTCAACAGATACCGAGTATTGCGAAGTCCGGATTCAACACCAGCAAGAACTTCCTGAAAGGACTCTTCGGCATCGGAAATTAAAACGCTATGGCTTACATCAAAGACCCTAAAACTGGAAAGTATGTGAATACCGGTTCTGCACCGGCCACTCCTCCACTCACACCATCAGCACCATCAGCTGGTACTGCAGTGAAGTACCAAAAGAATGCCGAGGGAAAATTTGTGACGACTGAAGTTCCAAAAACGGCCGGTAAGCCAAACGTGACCACAGTCGAGGGACTACGTGATTTTGCTCTGCAAAATAACGTGGACGTCTCCTCCACTCAACCTAAAGAATCAACCCTGCAAAAAATACTCCACGTACTCAACACCGGAGGATATGCAGTCGGTGGCCTTATAAGTGGAAAAGGAATCAAAGCCGGAATCCAAGAACGCATTCAGCCATCTGAAGCACTCGGAATAAAAAGCAAAGTCGGTGGATTTATCGCAGACATTTTGCTTGATCCTACGACGTACCTCACATTCGGCTACGGGGCCGGTGCAAAACTAGCGACAAAGGCCGGTACAGTCGTGTTGAGCAAAGCTGGAACATCAATCCTCAAGAAATCGATCCTTGAAGTCGGAGAGACTGCCGCCCGAAAAGCATTTGCAGAAAAAGTTCTTGCCGAGGGTGGTGAGAAGTTTTTAGCCAAAGGAGGTCTTAAATTTGCCGGTAAACAGATACTTCCACGATCGGCGGTCACTGCACCGTTCAGAGCGGCCGACTGGATCGCAGAAAAAACACCTGTGGTCGGCAAACTATACGAGAGTGCAAAAGACCTCGCAGGTAAAGCATTCGTACCGTTTAAGAGCATCAAAGAATTGCCGGGACGAATCGGAGAGGATTACGTTGATAAATTTTCACAATTTAGTAAAGCAACACGATCGGAAGTCAGTAAAGCTGTCGGTGAAGCAGTCGATCTTGGTAAGACAGCAACAAAAGAGCTCGGAAAAGATGCTGGAACTAGAGTCGGCCGACTGATCGAGGGAATGACAGACATTCCTGTAAAGACAGCCGCCGGAGTCGAGCAAGTAGCAACTAAAGGAAACAGTGTCATCGACAATATCATCGGACACATTCAAGGCGAACATAAACGCTTTGCATCTTTAGAAAAAGAACGAGGACTGCTCGACACCGAGATTCCAGATTATCTGCGTCACTACCTGACACCAGAGGGTCGTGAGTTCCTCGCAAAGAATACTGACGTTGCACAAGAGCTTCTGCAAAAGACGAGAGTAAGCACTCCGTTCGCAAAAGAAAGAAACCTCGATGACACGATCGTAAATATTAATAGTTACTTCCGCAAGACTCACGGCGTGAAGCTATTCGAGCAAGACGCATTCAAAGCGTTTGGTGCTCGTAAAGCCGAACACGTCAAAGCCGTGAATACCTACGACTTTCTGACTGACGTTGGAAAACAATTCGGCAAGCAAGCCGAAATGGTCACCAAAGAATTTAAGCATCCGATAAGTGGACAGATGGTGAAAAAAGAAATGGCAAAGCCAATCTTCGACAACGGAATGCGATACATCGAAAGCACCGTGCCTCAACTCAAAGGCGTACTTCTGCCCGAACAGATCGTGAAGCATGTCGAGGAAACTTATAAGGTGCTAACGAGCGATGAAGCGACAAAGGGTTTCCTTAAAATCTACGACAAAGCTCTCGGATTTTGGAAAGGATCAGTGACCGGATGGTTTCCAGCATTCCACGTTCGAAACTCGATCGGTGGAGTTTTCAATAATTTTATAGCTGGAGTCAAAAACCCTGCACGCTATCTGCAGGGAGATCAAATCGCTCGGGGTGCAAAAGGATCGATCACAACCAAGCTGGGTACGAAATACACCTACCAGCAAATAAAAGAAATTGCTGAGAAGCTGGGAGTGGTAGGACAGCCCGGTTACTTGGATGTGATGCGTGAGGTCGAAAAAGATGTCGGTAAAGGTGCTGTCGGCAAACTTATGGATCTGCCGAAAAACGCAATGGAGATCACTGAGAACAGATTGCGTCTGCCTCTTTTTGTGGATCGCTTAATCAGAGGAGATGCACCAGAGCAAGCCGCAAAGTCTGTATTCCAATTCCACTTCGACTACGCACCGGAAGCACTCGCACCGTTTGAGCAGAACATTATGAAGCGACTGTTGCCGTTCTACCGATGGACTCGTGGCAACATTCCGCTTCAGCTCGAGCAGATGGTAAAGCAACCGGGCAAGTATGCCTCCATCGGCAAGTTTGTAGACAACCTCCAAGTCGACAAAGAGAAAGCCAAAGAGGAATTCCAATATCTGCCTCCGTACATGCGTGAGGGATTGCCGGTCCGACTTGGTGAGAAAAACGGATTCTCACAGTACCTCTACGGTCTAGGTCTGCCGGTCGAGGATATCAACAGACTCTATAAAGGAAGCCCACAGCGAACGTTGGCGAGTATGGTCGGCGAACTATCACCGATCCTGAAGTATCCGATCGAAGCGGCCACCGGTCAGAACCTATTCACCGGTGAGCCGATCAAGGAAGGAAGCCGAGTCTATCCATTCGTGAATGCAGTCCCCGGACTGCGTGACTGGCTTGAGGTTACCGAGCATAAAAATAAGGACGGCAATATCAGTTATCGAGGAAACGCTTATAAGCTTCACTTCCTCAATACCGCTCTTGGTCGCTTCTACACCACAGCTGGAAAACTTTCCGATGACAACACATCAGGAGTCGTGAAGTTTCTCTACGGACTCGTCGGTGCAAAAGCAAAGTCAGTCGACATGGAAAAAGAAAAGTTCTGGCGTGATCGAGACATTCAAGATCGACTCGAGCAAGCGTTGGAAAGTAGAGGTCTCATCAACAGATTCGATTCGGTATACGTACCAAAATAACAATATGGAAAGAACAGCCTATCAAAACAAAATACAAGATGAGCGTCTCGACCGTGTAGAAAAGACGGTGAACGAAATCAAAGACAATCATCTCATACACCTACAGACCGACATGAGCAAGGTCGGAACCGACGTTGATTGGCTCAAACGATTTTTCTGGATCATCGCTACGGCGTCAGTGGGAGGTCTGATCACAGCAATTATTAACTTACTACTAACCATCAATAAATAAACTTATGGAAATCATTCAAAAGAAATCACCAAACTTCTGGGTCGGTCGCAAAGGTTACCGGCCGGAGGGCGTGGTCATCCACATCATGGACGGCACACTCATCGGCACCGATTCATGGTTCGCAAATCCCTCATCGCAAGTAAGCGCGCATTACGGAATCGGGAAAAATGGCGAAGTCCACCAATATGTGCAAGAAAACGATTCCGCCTGGCACGCCGGTCGTGTCGATGCACCTCTCTGGAAGCTTATAAAACCGAATGTGAACCCGAACCTGTACACGATCGGGATCGAACACGAGGGTAAGCCAAACGATGTATGGACTGACTCTATGAAGCAATCAAGTGCAACCTTGATCCGAGAAATTTGCCAGCGATGGCAGATTCCAATCGACCGGAATCACATCGTTGGCCACTTTGAGATCTTCTCAAAGAAACCAAACTGTCCGGCAAGCAACAAACAGATTCTCGACGAACTGGTAGACCTTGCCGGCCAACAGACGACCAATCCCTCTATCGAGGATGGTGTGAGGAAAATCGAGGAAGGATTGGAAATTATTAAGCGAGCATTTTAACCACTATGACAACACCACAAAAAGAAGCCCTGAAGCACCTTGCAATCGTGTTCTTTTACTCCGCAGTATCAGCAATCCTGCCGATACTGATAGCCTATGCCGAGAATGACCCTCGTTGGGCATTATTGATCCCGGTGATCAATGCTGGGTGGTATTCGGTAACCCGATACCTCAAAGAACAGAGATTGATCGAGGATGCCCGAGGGGAGGAATAATCGCTAAAGCTTGCGGAAATCCGGTCCTAGTAGACCTTCTGTGCGAAAGCCGGAACGTCAAAATAGGCCGGATTTTCCTTGTGAATTCTTCGTAATTCACGTACAATTCTATCTATACGATTGAAAGAAACTGTTGTTCTAGGCCGTGTAATCGGTTCAAAGTTCCGCCAATCGTCACCGCCATTCCTAAATTTGTGAAGTTAGTCACGAATTTAGGAATGGTGAATGCGGATGTTGGGATTCGAACGGGCAGGAATGAGCAAGTCCCGACAAGGTCGGGACGCAGCGAGATGACATTGAATGTCCGGTGGACATTCAATGCTGCCCAGGGCAAGGAGCTGAAAGATCCGCGGAAATCCCTCCCTCTCCGCCAGATTAGCAACCTTTATTTCATTAAAGGTTTTAATTTTACCGTTATGAAGAATATTACCAAAAGACAGATAGTGTGGTTTGTTATATTAGTACTTATATTATTAATACTTTTAATAATACAGTTTAAACCATTTGTCGGTGAAGTGCAGTGGAATGAGGTTTTTGCTTATAGTATTATGCTTTTGGTGGTTGGAGGTGCTTATGAATTGTGGCAATGGTTAAAAAAACAAAATAAGATGTATCGCTTTGCTTTTAGCATCGGACTTATGAGTATAATTTTTCTTGGTTGGGTAAGCGGTGCAGTTGGTATTATTGGAAGTGAAAATAATCCAGTTAATTTGATGTATTGGGCGGTGCCAACTGTTATGATTATTGGGTCATTTGTTTCGCGTTTTAGGTCAAAAGGGATGTCATATACACTATTTAGCACAGCACTAGTTCAATTTTTAGTTCCTGTAATGGCATTGATTATTTCCTCCGAAGTATCTTGGGGCAATGCTGGTGTCATTGGTGTATTTATAATTAATTTTATATTTGTTACCCTTTTTGCTGGATCATCCTGGTTGTTTCGTCAATCAAGCTATTTTGATTCTAAGATTGGCTACAAATAAATTTCGAAAAGAAAAATTATATTATAAATAAATTCAGTTTGTTTGAAAATTTTCATAAACTCGAGTTATATGTGCTAAGTGGTAATGACTTAGATTTTAGTTTTCTTAGACAAGAGTACAAAAATAAAGTTAGTATTTTTAGTTTTTTGCCAGCACCAGTCCGATGACTTTGTTGGCACCGTTTTGTCGCAGTACTTTAGCTGCTTCATTTAAACTCGCGCCAGTAGTGACAACATCATCTACTAATAATATTTTTTTGCCAATGATTTTTTCTTTGTTGGCAACTGAAAAAACACCGCTAATATTTTTTTGTCTCTGGTGCATATTCAATTTTGTTTGGTGTTTGTTGTATCTATGTCTAATCAATGCGTTGGTAATTAGTTTTGTTTGTAACCAAACACTAATTTCTGTAGCTAAAATTTCACTTTGATTAAAACCTCTTTCCAAATACCGTCGGTGGTGCAGGGGAATAGGTACAATAACAAAATTTTGCAAACTTTTTGTTAATTTGTTTTTTTTGATATAAGTTACTGCTAAAGTAGCTAGTATGTTTCCCAAGTGTTGTTGATAGTGAAATTTATATAGGTCAATCAATCTGGCCAAAACATTATAATTGTAAAAACTGGCGATATGTACCTGATCAAGATAGTCTTGATAGCGGATTTTTTCTGGTGGTTGGCTGGGTCTAATAGGAATTTTTTTTAAACATTCCGGGCAGATGAACTCTCCCAGACTATTACAAGACAAACACTCTTTGGGGAAAAAGAGTGTCTGTAAGAAAGATAATATTTTTTTCATACTATCGATTAGCTAACCACCAATTTTTTTTGTCGCACCGAAAGTTTAAAAGATTTTTTTAGGGAGTTTTTCAAGAAAGCATCGGCTAACGGTTGATCAACATATTTTTCTATATTACGTCTGATTTCGCGCGCGCCTTTATTGATGGCAATGCTTGTTTGTGCTAGCCAAGTTATAGCTGTTGGAGATATATCCAGTTTTAGGCCACGCTTTGCCAAGTTGGTGGCCAATTCAGCAAGTTGTAACCTGACGATTTTTTTCAAACTGTTTTTATCCAAAGCGTTGAAGACCAATATTCGATCTAAGCGATTTAAAAGTTCTGGTTTGAATTCTTGTTCTAATTCTTGGATTACTTGTAGTTTTATTTGTTCGGCTGTGAATTTTTGCCCAACTTTATTTTGGCTGAAACCAAAAGACAAAGCATTACTAAATTTGTCCGAGGCAAGATTGGAAGTCATGATAATAATGGTGTGTTTAAAATTTATTTTTCTCCCCTCGGCATCTGTTATGTGACCTTCATCTAAAATTTGTAACAACAGATTGAAAACATCCGGATGACCTTTCTCTATTTCATCAAATAATACAACACTGTATGGTCGGCGTCTGACTGCATCAGTGATTTTTCCGCCTTCTTTGTAACCAACATAACCTGCCGGAGCGCCTATTAGTTTGGAAATATTGAAGCTTTCGGCAAATTCTGACATATCGATTCTGATCAATGATTGCTGATTACCAAAATATTCTTGTGCCAAACGTTTTGCTAGTTCTGTTTTTCCAACGCCCGAGGGGCCCAAGAATAAAAAGCTACCAATCGGACGATTTGGATTGTTTAGACCAATTTGAGCTTTTTTGATAATAGCACAAACCGAGGCGATTGCTTCACTTTGACCGATGATGTGCTGATTTAATTTTTTTTCTAAATTATAAATTCTTTGATCGTTTTGTTGATTGAGATAAGACAAGGGAATACTGGTAATTTGCGCTACCACCTGACTAATTTCATTGGCATCGATAGGGGGTTTGACTGGGGGATTTTGTTTTAATCGATTTTCAATTTTGGTAATTTCTTGTTTTAATTTTTTTTCTGACTCTTTTAGACTAATGGCCAAATCATAGTTTTCTTCTTTGATAGTTTGATATTTTTGTTTATTGATCCGTTTAATTTCATCATGCAGGATCATAAGTTTTTTCTGACTGAGATTGGGTTTGTATTTAATTTTTGCTCGACTAGCAGCTTCATCTATCAAGTCGATTGCCTTGTCTGGTAAAAATTTTTCCGGTTGATAACGGATAGATAGATCAACTGCTAACAAAATAGCTTCATCACTTATTTTTACTTGGTGATAATTTTCATAATATTGGCGTAGACCTTTGAGAATATTGATGGTTTGTTCTCGGGAAGGCTCGTTGATTTGAATTGTTTGAAATCTGCGTTCCAGTGCTGGGTCAGATTCTATGTATTTACGGTATTCGTTCATAGTGGTGGCACCAATACATCTGATTTCTCCTCGGGCGAGCGCGGGTTTTATAATATTGGCAGCATCCATAGTGCCACCGGTAGTAGAACCAGCGCCGATAATATTGTGAAGTTCGTCAATAAAAATTATTATATTTGGGTCTTGTTTTATTTCCTCTAAAATATTTTTCAGTCTTGCCTCAAATTCTCCCCGGTACATAGTACCTGCTAGCATTAATCCTAGATCAAGATTAAGTATTTTTTTATTTTTTAATATTTCCGGCACATCATTTTGTACAATTTTCTTAGCCAGTCCTTCAACAATAGCAGTTTTGCCCACACCCGGATCACCCAATAGCAAAGGATTGTTTTTGTGACGCCGCGACAGAATTTGAATTAAACGTTCAATCTCTGATTGGCGACCAATGACCGGGTCAATTTTTTGTTGGATTTCCTCACTGGTCAGATCAATAGAAAAAAGTTCTAGTAGACTTTTTTCCCGGGTAATATTTTTTTGTTCTAAATTTTTATCCTCCTGCCAGGTGGGGTTGAATACTTCGGAAAAAACGTCGGTAATATCGGAAAAATTTGAAGTTGAGTTTAAAATAGTTTCTAGATTTTCTTGTAAGCGTATTAGAGGTATATTTTTTTCCTGAAATAGTTGACTAATTTTTTCATCGGGTAGGAGAATAATAGCCAGTAGTAAATGTTCTGTGCCGACATAAAGATGCCGGTATTCAAAGGCCAGATTCAACATTTTGGTAATAATTTTTTGAGCAGCAGCAGAAAGTTCCAAAGTGATTATATTGTGATTGCTCATTCCTTCAACCAGTTTGTGATTTTCGCTTAAACCGTTTTTGTGTAATATTTCCGCCGCCAGGCTCCCAGGTTGTTTCAAAATGCCTTGCAGTAGATGAATTGGTTCCACGGCATTTAAATTTTCCTGTTTAGCCAAAAAACCAGCAATCTTCAAAGCATTTTTTAAATGTTTAGTAAATTTATTAAATATATCGGCATTGATCATAAATAAATATTTTAGTATAGAGATTATACGACAGATAACTGCATCTGGCAACCCGGGGAAAGCAAAATAGTTAGAACGGTTTTAATATTCTGAAGAGATAAAATCTAAAAACTAATCCCAGTTCGTTTTGGGCGGAGCGAGAATAATTTATTGAGAGACTGGTCGGGCCATTTTGCGTAAAGCCGCGATTCTTTCTTCAATTGGTGGATGAGTAGAAAAATATTTGGTAAAATTTTTGCCTTGCAAGGGATTGGCGATATACAGATGAGCCGTGGCTTTATTACTACGTCCGATTTGAGCATGAGTTGATATTTTTTCTAAAGCCCGTGCCAAGCCTTCGGGATAACGGGTGAGCAGTGCTCCGGAAGCATCGGCTAAAAATTCTCTTTTTCGAGAAATTGCTAGTTTTATAAGTTCGGCAAATATTGGCGATAAAATTGCCAGGATCAGTCCAACCAAAGCAAAAACGGCCGTATTGTTTTGTCGATGATTTGAATCACGAAAAAAATTGAAACGGATAAACCAATCAGCTAGCAAGGTAATAGTACCAACCAGTACAATCACCAGCATCATGAGTCTAATATCAAAATTTTTAATATGTGATAGTTCATGGGCAATTACTCCTTCGAGTTCTTCATTTTCCAATCCCTCAATAATTCCAGTGGTTAGAGCAATAGATGAATGTTTAGGATCGCGCCCAGTAGCAAAAGCGTTTAACGCTGGGTCTTTGATGAGGTAGATTTTAGGCATCGGTATTCCGGCTGTGATTGAAAGGTTTTCAACCAACCGAAAAACATAAGGGTTTTGTTCTTGGCTAATCGGTCCAATTGCCCCGGCGGTTTTGAGGGCTATTTTATCTCCCTGGTAGTAGCTGATTAGAGTCATAAGTACAGTAATAATAACTGCTATGATAAGCCCATTGTAGCCATAACCAGTTGCTTGACCAATAACATAACCCAAAAAGATTACCAAAATAGTAAAAATAGTAATCAAAAGCACACTTTTTCTTTTATTGGAATCAATTTGGGAATACATAAATATAAAATCAAAATGCAAAAATCAAAATGCAAAATTTAATTTAATTTTAGTAATTTTATTCAGAATTGGACTTTGACGTTTTCACGTTCTTGCGCTTCGGCAATTTCAAAAAATTCTCGTGCTTTAAAGCCCAAGGAATTAGCAATTAGATTGTTGGGAAAAACTTGAATTTTGGTATTGAAGTCACGTACCATACCATTGTAAAAACGTCTGGCAGCTTGGATTTTATTTTCTGTGTCAGATAATTCGTCTTGCAATTTAGCAAAGTTTTCACTGGCTCGCAGTTGCGGATAGTTTTCTGCTACGGCAAATAGCGACTTCAAAGTATTAGATAACATATTTTCTGCTTCTGCTTTGTCAGCTAGTGAGCCGGCTTGCATGGCTTTGCTCCTAGCTTCGGTAACTTTGGTAAAGAGTTCTTTTTCGTGGGCAGCATAACCCTTGACAGTTTCCACCAGATTGGGAATTAAGTCATAACGTCTTTTTAGTTGAACATCTATATCACTCCAAGCCTCATCAACTCGGTTTTTCAAACGAATCAGTCCATTGTAAACAGCAATCAGCCACAGGACAACCGCTCCCAAAATGATAAATAAAATAGTTGTTGTTTGCATAATTTTTAATTAATTATTTAGTTAGAAAATGAGTGGTTTCTATTTCCAAGGCAGTAAAAGAATCACTGTTTATTTTTTGTTGTGCCTTGATGCTGACATTGTCATCAATTCGCAGATCATTGATGGTGCCAGGTACGGTTTTTATTTCCGCCGGACCAACTTGGTCAGCTTTTTCATAAATGTTATTTACTTGAATGTCAGTTTCGTTGGTGATTTTAACTTCATATATTTTTTCCTCAAAGGTCATATTTAAAAATGATATGATTGATTTTTCTTTATCAATCCCAATTATTCTTCCTTGGCGATTGAAAGCCGGAGAAATTCGTTCATCAGCTAAAATAATTTCATTGAGCAATGTTTCTGGTAGATCAAACTCATCTAGATCAGTATTGGGAGCAATTTGTTCAATAAGAATTTGTTTTTCGGTTTTTTCCGTTTCAGTGTCTGTTTCCAGGTTTACTGTGTCGGTTTTATCGGTTGTGGCAGGTGGAGTTGCCGGTGCAAAAAGACCGAGATTATTTTTATACCAAGCTAAAAATATTATCAAAATAACTAAGCAAAAAACCAAAATACCACTGGCTATAATGACTTTTTTTTGTTTGGCTTCCATAGAGATTTTTTATTTTTATATTTTTATTGTATAATTAATACCAACAGTAGTCAATTCAACCTTATGTCAAAAAACAGCTTTTTTATAGGATTAATAACTTTTTTTAGTTTTTTTATTTTTTGTTTTTTTGCCCCAGAAGTTCAGGCACAATGTTATAGCGGTAGTTGGGCACAACCAACCTGTGATCCTACCAGAGTTGATCCTGGTTCGTGCAATATTTTACCACCGCTTTTTTCCGGAGCAACTTGTGAGCAAGACACTGGCTATTTGCGAATTGACAAGTATACTACTCAAGCTAGAGATAAAACTTATCTGACAGGAGGAATTATTCAGGTAGGTGATGTAACCGCTAATTGGAAGCCAACTAACGGTGGTTGGATTGCTGCTCAAGGACCAATTATGTCAGGGATATTTCCTCCTGCATCTCCTCCGCCAAGCGGTTATAATTCTAGTGGTGATATTGCCGCCCAGCTTGATATCTCTGCTGGTAGTAGTTTGCAGGTAGGTGGTTCGGCTTATTTTTATGGCGTTGTAAATATGTATAATAGATTAAATGTTAGTAGTATAACAACAATATCAGGAGATCCTCGTGACGAAAATTTATTACAAGTTGTTGATGCTGGTACTGAAACAGGAAATAGTTTATACGTTCAGCAAAGAGGTGGAAGCAGAGGAAATATTTTAGTTTTAGAAACGACTGATAGAAATACCATAGCTGTTGATTATCGGGGTTATTTTAGCGCCACGCAAGATTTTGAAATTAAACAAGGTAGGGACTCTAGTTTTCGCATTAAAAAAGAAGACGATAATACTCTATTGAATCTGGATAATGTTGGGCAGTTAACCGTTGGTACTTCAATTTTTTCTAACCCAGGTAGGATAGAGACTTATGGCGAAGTAGTTGGTCGTCGCATTACTTCTTACAATAGCCTTAATCAGCCGCGTGGTCCTATTCAAGGTGATTATTTGCCAACTAGTGGTACGTCTTGTTCTTCATTAACTACTAGTACAGTTTTATTTTTTGATAAAACTTCAAATCAGTGGGTGTGTCGTGAACCTACAGCCATGGGTGCTACTGGAAATTTACTGTCTGTCTTGCAAGCTGGGTCTGATGCTTCTAGTTTTACTGGTAACGTTTTAATAGGCGGTCCGAATCCAACTTTTATTGGTAGTAGTGGTTTTACTGGTCCTACTTTGAATATAGATGCGAATGTTAATATTACCACAGCAGACAGCGTTATAGGTAAAATAGATTTTACTGACGCTCAGAGTTCAAGTCAGGCCTTTATTCAAGTAACTCGTGGTAGTATTGGTGGCCAATCAACAAATATGGATTTTTATACTGGAAATGCTAGAGCTATGTATATTAATCATACTCAGGATATATTAATGGGAGTGACAGGTGGAAAAGTAGGTATTGATTTAGGTGGTTCCAATCCCACACTTTCGCAAAAATTGGAAGTTGGCAATCCTACTGCTGGTGAGACAGCTAGAATAAGAATTACAGATACTAATCCTAACGATAATGCCGAATTACAACTAAAATATAATACTGGCGCTAATGACCATTGGGCGATATATGTTGCTAATAATCAAGATGATTCTTATCGTATTTGGGGCGGTGGTAGCGATAGAATGGTTATTACTCAAACTGGATTAGTTGGCTTGGGAGTAGTACCTGCCAATGCTAGATTGCATTTATTCAATCAGGGTAGTAGTGGTAATACCAGTCTAAGATTGCAGTATGATTATACTGATTTGAATCCCAATGGTGAGAGAGACAGCGATTGGTATCTGCAAGCAAATACTACACAAGGTTCTTTTAGAGTAGTAAATAATAGTATTTCTCGATTAACTATAATGGATTCTGGCAATATTGGTATTGGTAATAATATAAACAATCCTAGTGCTAATTTGCAGGTTAATCCTTCAAATAATGTTGAGGGTGTAAAAATTGTTACCAGTAATTTTTCACCGTTGGTAGTGAGGAATAGTGGAGATACTGCTGATTTATTTCGGGTTAATCAAAATGGATATGTGGGTGTAAATGTTACACCAACAAATGGAAGGTTACATGTGTCAGGGACTTATAGTGATGGGTGGAGTTCTGGTTTTCGACTAACTAGAACAGGTGATGCTACGGTTGACGATGCTGATTTTCGCATTAATGTAATTGATTCTAGTACATATTTTAAAAATTTTTATTACGGTCAGAATTTTGAATTCAGAAACTCTTCAGATACTGCAGTAATGACAATAAGATCTACCAGTCCCTCAGTAATTAGTGGAAATTTTGGTGCATCAAACGGTGCAAATTGTTCTGTTGGACAAGTATTGATAAAAACTGGTGTTAGCACTTGGGCATGCGGTGCAGCTGGGAGTGATCAGGATTTGAGATCAGTTTTGTCGATCAATAATGATGCCGATGGTCAGGATATTTTAAATGTTGGAAATCTAACTGTAAATAATAAAATTACTGTAAATACCATTGACCCGGTTTATACTATTCAAGGTGAAAAATATGCTACTTATATGCCTGCTATGACCGGGGTTAAGGAAGAAACTACCGGGCTTTTTAAATTGGTATATGATCAAAAAAGTGGACTAGCGGTTTATACAGCTGATTTCAATAAACTGTCCAAAGAATCTGATTTGTGGTTGTTTGCTCAGACTATAAATTATCAGGAAAATTTTGATCAAGTGGTAGCTTTACTTACCCCGGCTTTTGATGGTCGAGTTTGGTATGAGAAAGATGTTATTGAAAAAACTTTGACTATTTATGCCAAACCCATCAACCAGCTTTCAAAAGTGTATGAGGTATCTTACCGTTTGACTGGTCCGAGATTTGATTATGAACAATGGCCAAATACAACCGATGAGGATGTTGAAGGATTGAATTTGGATAAATTTTTGCAAGGACAATAAATTTAGTTTTTTAGTTTAGATGAACCCGATTTTTTTAAAAAATCGGGTTTTGTCAACAGGTTTGCATATTTTAGAAATTGTGTTTATAATAATTTACCGCAGAGATTTTAGATAAATGGTTGTTTTACACTATGAATGAAATAAAAAGACATAAATATTTGTTTATCAATATTGTAGCCCTAAGTATAGTGGGAGCAGTTTTTAGTTGGTTAATTTTATCTGACTATCAAAGTGGTGATATTTTTGCCACTGGTAAAACTGATACCAATATAGATGAGCAGGAAATAAAAGTTTTAACCAACCGTCAAGGTAAAGAGTGGTTTTTACCGGTTGGTACTTATAAATTTAAATCATCGGTTAGTAAAAAAGATCTGAAATTTTTATCAGGGGAAATTGATCCTTTGGATGCCGCGGTAGGTGAAAAGCAAAAAATTAGTATAATTGTCCAATCACCAGTCGGTGTGAAAAAAGTTTTGGCGCGAATTGCCACTGACAAAAAAATAAAAGAACTGGAGTTAACAAAGGTAAGTTCGGTATCGGCACTTGATTATACATCTGATTATTTTATCTTGGCTGGTCAAGATTTAAAAATTGATTCCAAAATTATAAAAATAGTGCGGTCACTAGAAACGGTGGCGAAAAAAATATCTGTTTTCAATTTTGCCAGCGCGCAAAGCAATGCAGGGGAAAAATGGGAAGCTACTTGGTTGGTGGATGATACTTATGAAAAAAATTATAAAATTACATTTATTGCCGAAGATAATAGCGGTCTGACAAACAATTTTACTTTGACTTGGTCTGACCCTTGTCCGATAGCTATCAATGCTTTGCCGCCCGGTGGTAGTGGTAGTACTTGGGGATTGGAACAAGATTGTACAATTTTGCCAGGGATGGTTGATGGAATTGAGAATGGTAATGTTTTGATTGATAAGGGTAATACTATTTTTGTTCAAGGTACTTTTGTATTCAACCCGAATTTTCGCATCGATGTTGCTGATGGAAATATTATAATTGGTACTAGTAGCGGCGGCCAAATCAAAAAAACCTATATGTGGTATTGTGATCCAGATGGTGATGGCTATACCAGCACTGGTCAGATTGGTACTATCTATGCCCAAGATACTAAACCAGCTTGTGGTGGGGGTACTGGAGGTGGTTTTAACAATTTACTGCAAAGAGTAGTAAAACTATTTAAACCACAACCAACTCTATCGGCAGAAATCTGCGGTAAAACCACTTTAGTTTATGCCAAGCGACGCTATGATTATAAAGGCGTAGCCGATGGCTCATTAAAAGACTGTTACGAAGAATCACAATATGCCCATGATGGTTCAACTGTTTTTTGTGAAAAAGGTCGTAACTGCGATCGAATTACTGGTAGTTGTGATGGTAGTGCAAATTTTGACTATAACTGTGATAATATTATTACCCAACAATTTACAACTATAGCCAGTTGTGGTTATGCACCCCAAGGTTGTTATAATGGATGTTATAGCAGTTGTGATCAGTTTCTCACTCCTGGTTGGAAAGATAGCCCGGCTCCAAATTGTGGAGATCAAGGAATAATGGCAAATATCTGTTACCACAATGGTGATGGATTTTGTGGAGAAGATTTAAACAATGGAAATCCGCTTTATTGTAGTGGTTCAAGACCATATAACTGTCTGTGGATGGAGCCGGATGGCAATACAACAGTAACACAACCTTGTAGGTAGATTTATATATTTAAAACACCGCCCTGACTGGACGGTGTTTTTGTAGGTTTATTTTTTAATAAATACTCTTAAGCTTACTTACAAAGTTTGTACTGAAAAAAACCACCTAATTTAAGGTGGTTTTTAGTTTATGAATCCAATATACCTAAGGTGAGTTCGTTTATCAGTTCTTTAACTGAGAGAATTTTATTAACTCGGTGCACATTGGCACCAGCAAAAATTAAACCTTCATCTATTTTACCTTTGAAAGAGTCAACTAGTTTTACCGCTATACAATAGCCGGCTTGATCTCTTTCGCAGGAGTCAATGCAATGATAAGGGCAAATAGTTTTGGTTGGTTTATCTTCAGTTAATTTTTTTAAGAATGGATTCATAATAGCTCTGCCTGGCATGCCGACTGGACTTTTGATAATCATAATATCTTCTTTTTTTGCCTGGATATAGGCTAGCTTGAATTCTTCTGCCACAGGGCATTCACGGGTGGCCACAAAACGTGTTGCCATTTGTATGCCACTAGCACCAAGTGCAAGAAAATGAGCGATATCGCTACCAGTATAAATTCCACCAGCCACAACCAAAGGGATTTTTTTGCCGATTTTTTGTTCATACGGTGCAATTATTTTTAGTGTGTCAAGTAAAATTTTTTCCAAATTATAATTTATTGGATCAGCTAATTGCTCCAAAGAGAATCCCAGGTGACCACCTGCCAAAGGACCTTCAATGATAAAGGCGTCAGGTAGGCGGTCATATCTTTCCCAATAATTTATAATTATTTTAGCTAGTCTAGCTGAACTAATGATTGGAACCAAAGCCACATGAGGTTCAGGTACTATTTCTGGTAAGGTTTTAGGAATCCCTGCACCATAGACGATAATATGAGCACCAGCCTTAACCGCTGTTTTGATTAGTTCATTTTTATTGGTTAACACGCCCATAACATTGATGGCAAAAGGATTTGAGGTAAGATTTTTTAGAATTTCAATATTTTTTTCCAATGATTGATTGGAAATTCTGATATAATCAGCAGCTTTGACACCTTTATAGAGATCCATTAGACCGATAGTGGTCAGTGTTCCTAAACAATCTGCTTGAGCTACAGCAGCTACTAGGGTTGGTCCGGTAATACGAACGCCCATTGAACCCATAACAATAGGTAAACGAAAACTATATTGGCCAATAGTAAGTTTTGGTATTTTCATGATATAACTTCCTTGTATTTTGATATTTTTAAGGTAAATTGTTTTTAGTTTGACACTAAATTAATTTTTGGTCAAAATTATTTGACAATTTTTTATTTTTCCATTAATATAATTTCACAATTAAATAACCCTTAGTATGTTTGTCAATTGGTATATTTTTGCTTTATGAATGGCAAACAGAAGCAATAAGGAAATATTAGCCCTTATTGGGCTTTTTTTAAATCAATTTATTAGTAATTAGTATTAATAATTAGTAATTAACAAGTGTATGCCCACAATTCATCAATTGATAAAGAGACCAAGAAAAACAAAAAAAGCCAAGTCTAAATCACCGGCTTTACAATCTACTTTCAATGTTTTGCGTCGGCACCGGACAAAATTACCCAAAGGCAGTGCTTTTAAGCGGGGGGTTTGTGTGAAAGTTACTACTACCACACCAAAAAAACCAAATTCAGCTTTGCGTAAAATCGCTAGAGTCAGACTTTCCAATGGTATGGAAGTGACAGCTTATATCCCTGGAGAAGGACATAATTTACAAGAACATAGCGTAGTAATGATTCGCGGGGGCAGAGTAAAAGATTTACCAGGTGTGCGTTATAAAGTAGTACGGGGGGTGTTTGATACTCAAGGTGTGCAAAATCGTAAACAGAGCCGATCTCGTTATGGTGCTAAACGGCCAAAAGCAGAAAAATAATAAGCAATTCCTAATACTTTATTCTTAATTCTAAATTCAAATATTATGCGTGGAAAAAGAGCATCTAAAAGAAAAATAGAACCAGATCCAAAGTATCATTCTTTGGAAGTGGCCAAATTTATTAACCACATCATGTTGCATGGCAAAAAAGCCGTTGCTCAAAAAATTGTTTATGATTGTTTTGACTGGTTGACTTCTAAAACTAAACAAAAACCGATTGAGATTTTTGAAAAAGCTTTGCGTAATGTCGCCCCAGTAGTAGAAGTAAAAGGTAGACGCGTGGGAGGAGCTAACTATCAAGTGCCTATTCCTGTAACCGGAGAGCGAAAAAACAATTTGGCTTTTAGGTGGTTAATCGAAGCGGCCCGCAATAAAAAAGGTAAAGCCATGTCACAAAAATTAGCCGAGGAAATTTTAGCCGCCACTAACAATGAGGGCGATGCTATCAAAAAGAAGCAAGATGTACAAAGAATGGCCGAAGCAAACAGAGCTTTTGCCCATTTTGCCAATTTTGTCAGACGCTAATTAGTTCAATTATTAATTTTAAAATTGTAAATTATAAAAAATATGGCTCGAGAATATTCATTAGAAAAGACACGTAATATTGGTATTATCGCGCACATTGATGCCGGTAAAACTACGGTTTCAGAAAGAATTTTGTATTATACCGGTAAAAAACATAAATTAGGTGAAGTACATGAAGGGCAAGCGGAGATGGATTGGATGGAACAAGAAAGAGAAAGAGGAATAACCATTACTTCCGCTGCCACTACTTGTTTTTGGAAGGACTGTCGGATCAATATTATTGATACCCCTGGACACGTTGATTTTACCGCCGAGGTGGAACGTAGTTTGCGTGTTTTGGATGGTGGAGTAGTGGTTTTTGATGGTGTGGCTGGAGTAGAATCACAATCCGAGACGGTCTGGCGACAAGCTGATAAATATAGTGTGCCGCGCATTGCTTTTATCAATAAGATGGATAGAATGGGCGCAGATTTTTATTATGATTTAAAGACGATTCACGATCGTTTAACCAAACACGCCCACCCGATTCAATTGCCAATAGGGGCGGCGGAAACCTTTCAGGGTATTGTAGATCTGTTGGAACAAAAGGCTTATTATTATCGTGATGATTTGGGAGTTAAAATTGAAGAAACCGAGGTACCGGAAAATATGCAAGACAAAGTAGCACAATACCGAGGAGAATTAATTGAAGCTATTGTAGAAAATGACGAGCATTTGATGCATAAGTATTTGGAAGGTGAAGAAATACCGGTAGATGAATTGCGCCGAGTTTTAAGACAAGCAACTATTGAAAGTAAAATCGTACCGGTTTTATGTGGCAGCGCTTTAAAGAATAAAGGCGTACAAAAAATGTTGGATGCTGTGATTTATTATTTACCATCGCCTTTGGATGTGGAAGCACCCATTGGACACGATGTTGATGATCATGATAAAGAAATCCCACTAGCTATTGGTGATGATAAACCATTGGCTGGATTAGCTTTTAAGATCGCTACTGACCCTTATGTTGGTCGTTTGACTTTCTTTCGTGTTTATTCTGGTACCATCAAATCTGGTAGTTATGTTTTAAATAATACCACGGGTGAGAAAGAAAGAATTAGTCGTTTACTACGAATGCACGCTAATCATCGGGAAGAAATTGATGAGGCATATGCTGGTGAAATTGCCGCCATTGTTGGTCTTAAAAAAACTACCACTGGTGACACACTCACCGATGTGGATCATGCTTTACTTTTAGAAAAAATAGAATTTCCAGAACCGGTTATTTCTATTGCTGTTGAACCAAAAACTAAGCAAGATCAGGAAAAAATGGGCACAGCTCTCCAAAGATTGGCCGAAGAGGACCCAACCTTTAGGGTGAAAACTGATGAAGAGACTGGTCAGATGATCATTTCTGGTATGGGAGAATTGCATTTGGATATTATTGTTGATCGGATGAAACGAGAATTTAAAGTTGAAGCTAACGTTGGCAAACCCCAGGTGGCTTATAAAGAAACAATCAAAGCTCAAGCTGAAGCCGAAGGAAAATATATCAGACAATCTGGTGGTCGGGGACAGTATGGTCATTGTTGGGTACGAGTGGCACCAAATGAAGCTGGTAAAGGTTATGAATTTATCGACGAGATTAAAGGTGGGGTAATACCAAGAGAATATATCCCAGCAATAGATAAAGGTATCAAGGAAGCTTTGGAAAATGGCGTCTTAGCTGGATATCCGGTTATTGATGTTAAAGCTACTGTTTACGATGGTTCTTATCATGAAGTTGATTCTTCGGAAGCGGCTTTTAAAATTGCGGGTAGTAAAGCTTTTCAGGATGCCTTTAAAAAAGCCTCTCCGATTTTACTGGAACCGATTGAAAAGCTGGAAGTGGTTGTTCCAGAAGAATATATGGGTGATGTGATTGGTGATTTAAATGCCAAACGAGGACAAATTTTAGAGATGACTGACCGGGGTAATAATAAAGTGGTTTATGCTTATGTACCTTTGGCTTCCATGTTTGGATACGTAACAACTTTACGTTCTATGACCCAAGGGCGCGGTACTTCATCTATGGAATTTGCTCATTATGCTGAAGTACCAACTAATGTTGCCAAAGAAATAATTGAGGGTAATAGCGGTAAACAAAAGCAAGAATAAATAACTTAAATTATTTTTATGGAATGGCAAAATATTATATCAACTTTAAAAAAAATTGGTCATGAGCTGGTGATCATGGATAAAGAAGATACTTATGTTTTGATGCCTTTTAAACGTTATGATGAATTATTGAACAGTCAACGTGATATTAAACAAATGAGTGAAGAAGAGTTAATTCAAAATATCAATCAACAGGTGGCAGATTGGCGGGTTAGCCAGCAACAAATAGAGCAAGAATCAGAGATAAATTTGGCAGATAAGTCAGTTTCTTCAGCAGATAATGATGATATGTTTTATATAGAACCGGTTGAATAAGTTTCCACAAGTTTTCAATAACTTATTCAAAAAAGTTTAATTTTAGCTAATTTTAGTTGAAATAGTAAAAAAATCTGTATTTTTTTATTAGTAAAGGTAAATACTTGCAAAATAAAAATAACTTTGTTATAATCACCAAGCATATTTGATTTGAATAATTAATAAATAATTTTAATTTATAGTTAACGGCTGGGTAAAACCCAAACTATTTTGGGGTCGTTAACGAGAGGTAACAATAAAATGGCAGAAATGTTTGATCGTTCAAAAGAGCACGTCAATGTCGGCACCATCGGTCATGTTGATCATGGTAAAACTACTTTAACTGCCGCCATGTTGACTGTGCTAAGTGCCAAAGGTTTTGCCGCTCAAAATAAAACAGTAGATCAGATTGACAATGCACCCGAAGAAAAAGAACGCGGTATTACTATTGCCACAGCTCACGTTGAGTATCAAAGTGAAAAACGTCACTATGCGCACGTAGATTGTCCGGGACACGCTGATTATGTCAAAAATATGATTACCGGTGCTGCTCAAATGGATGGTGCTATTTTGGTAGTAGCTGCTACTGATGGCCCAATGCCTCAGACTAGAGAACATATTTTACTTGCCAAACAGGTGGGTGTACCTTATATTGTGGTATTTTTAAATAAAACCGATCAGGTTGATGATCCGGAATTAGTTGATTTGGTGGAAGAAGAGATTAGGGATTTATTGAAGAAGTATGAATTTCCTGGTGATCAAACTCCAATTATCAGAGGTAGTGCTCTGAAAGCTTTGGAAAATCCGAACGATGATGCTGCTGCTAAACCTATTTTAGATTTAGTTAAAGCTCTGGATGAATATATTCCCACTCCAGTTAGAGAAATTGATAAACCTTTCTTGATGCCGATTGAAGATATTTTCTCTATTGAAGGTCGGGGTACGGTAGTAACCGGTAGAATTGAACGCGGTATTGTTAAAGTGAATGAAGAAGTAGAAATTGTTGGTTTACGCGATACCCAAAAGACAACCGTTACTGGAGTTGAAATGTTCAATAAAACCTTGGATCAAGGTCAAGCAGGTGATAATGCCGGTATTCTTTTACGCGGTGTTAAAAAAGAAGATGTAGAAAGAGGTCAGGTTTTGTGCAAACCGGGAACTATCACACCTCATACTGAATTTGAAACTGAAGTTTATATTTTATCTAAAGAAGAAGGTGGTCGTCATACTCCATTTTTCAAAGGTTATAAGCCGCAGTTTTATATTCGTACTACCGATGTAACTGGTGAAGTGATTTTACCAGAGGGTACAGAGATGGTGATGCCAGGTGATACTATCAATTTGAAAGTCGTTTTGATTTCTCCGGTGGCTATGGAAGAAAAAATGAGATTTGCTATTCGTGAAGGTGGTAGAACCGTGGGAGCAGGTGCAGTAACTAAAATTTTAAAATAATTGATGACACTGATTCCCGCCAATAAAATTGGCGGGATTAACGTGGAATTAATAAGACATTAAGAAAATTATGATCGAACAAAAAATTAAGAAGTCAGCTGCCGGGGTTGATGAAGAAGTTAAACCAAGAATAAGAATTAAGATTAAAGCTTACGATCACAAAATTATTGATCAGGCTGCCAAAAAGATTATTGAAACAGCTGAACGAAATGGTTCGTCCGTGGTTGGACCAGTGCCACTACCCACGGCTAAGAAAAAATTTACGGTTTTGAATTCCACATTTGTTCATAAAGATTCCCGCGATCAGTATGAAATGCGTATTCATAAGCGCTTAATTGACATTACTCAACCAAGCGCTAAAACAGTGGAAGCTTTATCCAGTTTGAATTTACCGGCGGGAGTAGATATTGAAATCAAAATGTAGCACTATTGATTGGTAAAGGTCCAATTGGGGAAACCTATCAGTCATTAGTTGGTTATATATAAAGAAAGGATTTAAAATTTAAAAAATTGAGGACAATTGATTTTTTTGTTTCTCAAACCGATTCTGCGTTTGCTTCCAAAATTTGGGATTAGACGTGGGAGCGGTTTTTACTTATCCCGAAAATAAATATGGAAAATATTCAAAAAAAATTTATTTTAGGCACAAAAAAAGGTATGACCCAGTTGTTTATGGATGACGGTCGGGTAATACCGGTGACTGTCGTGGCCGCTGGTCCTTGTCAGGTTGTACAAATTAAGACCAAGGAAAAAGATGGTTATAGTGCCATCCAGCTCGGTTTTGGCACCAAAGCCAAACAAACCAAATCTCTTGTTGGTCATTTGCGAGATTTGTTTAAAGCTAGATATCTAGTGGAATTCCCAGTTGATAGTTTGTCAATTGAAACTAAGTTTAAGCGGGGATTGGTAGTTAAAGTAGATAGTTTCCAAGCTGGCGATTTGATCAAAGTAATTGGGATTAGCAAAGGTAAAGGGTTTCAAGGTGTAGTTAGACGGCATGGTTTTCATGGTAGTCCAGCTTCGCACGGTCATAAAGATCAATTGCGTATGCCGGGTTCGATAGGAGCTGGTGGAGTCCAACATGTTTTTAAAGGTACAAAAATGGGTGGTCGCATGGGTCATGATCAAGTTACTATTGCTAATTTAGAAATTGTACAAGTAGATAAAGAAAATAATTTATTATATATTAAGGGTGCCTTGCCAGGAGCTCGGGGTAGTTTAGTTAGAATTATTGGTGAGGGTGAGATATTATGGCACGAAGTAAAAACAGAAGACATGATTGTTGAACCTAAAAATTTGTCGGTTAAAGAAGAAGTAGAAAAAACATCAGCTGAAAAAGTGGAACTAGATAATCCCACTAATAGTTCAGTTGATAATAAAGAAATAAAATCAAATGAGACTCAACCAACAACTCCAGTTGGCGAACCGACAACAACCCAAAATTAATTTTATGATCAAGGTTAAAGTTTACAATCAAACCGGCAAAGAAATAAAAGAGATAGATTTGGATAAGAAAATTTTTGCCGTTAAAATAAAACCAACTGTAGTAGCAGAAGTAGTTGCCGGGTTGCTGGCTAATCAACGTTTGCCTTATGCTCATACCAAAGATAGAGGCGACGTGCGAGGTGGTGGTAAAAAACCGTGGAAACAAAAAGGTACTGGTCGTGCTCGTCACGGTTCCATACGTTCACCTTTATGGATTGGCGGTGGAGTTACTTTTGGACCGAGTAAAGATAGGAATTTTACCAAAAAAATAAATAAGAAAATGAAACGCTCGGTTCTACTCATGATTTTATCTGATCGCGCTGCAACTGAAAGTTTGTTGGTATTTGATGATATAAAATTCAATGAAATAAAAACTAAAAAATTTGCCGAATTTTTACAGCTTAAACCTCTACAAAATAAAAAATTATTATTGGTTTTGGATCAGATTGATAAAAATATTGAACGTTCAGCCAGAAATATTTCCCAAGTGAAAGTAACTACGGTTAATTCTCTAAATTTGTTGGATGTGTTAGCTTGGCCCTATTTGCTTATAACCGAAAAGGCAATGTCAAACTTAGTTAAAAAGTATAATGTCGTTTTATGAGTATTAAAGATTTGTTTAGTAAACAAAAACAAAGTAAGGTGTCAAAAGATGAAACTAAAGCCAAGACAAAGTCTTTGATCACTAAGGCAGAGTCAGTTAAAGAAGAAGTTAAAACAGCTGATATAAATACCGAGTCGGTTTTTTCCCATCGTGTATTATTACGACCATTGGTAACCGAAAAGGGTGCCAGACAAACTGAACAAAATAAATATTTTTTTATGGTGAGTGCAAGTGCCAATAAAATAATTATCAAACAAGCGATTTTTGAAACTTATGGTATTAGACCGGTAAATGTAAATATTGTTAGTTTGAAAGGGAAAAATGTTAATTTTGGTCGTCGGCAGGGCAAACGCAAGGATTGGAAAAAAGCCATTATTACTTTACCTGCTGGTAAAACTATTGATGTTTATAAAGGGGTATAATTATGCCAATTATTAAATACAAACCAACTTCACCTGGCCGACGTTTATCTTCTGTCAATAGACAAAATGTCGTTTCTGCTCGTGAGAAAATTTTATTGCGTAGAAAAAAGAAAAGCACCGGTCGGAATAATCAAGGTAAAATAACTGTTAGACATCGTGGTGGTGGTGTTAGACAATATTATCGGGTGGTAGATTTTTTACGTAACCGATTTGATATTCCCGCCAAAGTGGTTGAACTTTGTTATGACCCCAATAGAAATGCTCATTTAGCACTACTTTATTATGCAGATGGTGTGAAAAATTATATTTTGGCTCCTGATAGTTTAATGGTTGGGCAAATAGTATTATCTAGTCAAAAAGCAGTTGAGATAAAAGTTGGTTACAACATGCCTTTACAGTTTATACCTGATGGACAAACAGTTAATTCAGTTGAGTTGTACGAAGGGGGTGGAGCAAAAATCGGTCGGTCAGCCGGTAATGGTATAATTTTGATGGCCAAGGAAAATGGCTATGCCCAGTTGAAAATGCCTTCTGGCGAGATCAGGTTAGTTTCTGAAAAATGTCGAGCCACTATCGGTTCAATCGGCAATGCTGAATATCGTAACATTCGTTGGGGCAAAGCTGGTCGTATGCGCCATCGCAATATTAAGCCCACAGTTAGAGGTAAAGTTATGAATCCAGTTGATCATCCGCACGGAGGTGGTGAGGGTAATCAACCAATTGGTTTGAAGCATCCTAAAACACCTTGGGGTAAACCAGCCTTGGGTGTCAAAACCAGAAAGAAAAAAAGTAGTGATCGTTTAATAATCAAAAGAAGAACTAAGAAAAAATAATATTTTATATGAGTAGAAGTTTAAAAAAAGGACCTTTTGTTGATGAAAAATTATTACACAAAGTGATGCAAGCAAAACAAAAGGGAGATAAAAAATCAATTAAAACCTGGTCGCGAGAAAGCGTGATTGTGCCCGAGATGGTTGGTCTGACATTTGATGTCCATAACGGTAAAAATCATCTGCCAGTTTTTGTAGTTGAAAATATGGTCGGGCATAAATTGGGTGAATTTGCTCCCACTAGGAAATTTTATAGACACGGCGGTAAAATGCAGAAAGAACAGGAAAAAGCCGCTGCGGAGATTAAATAATTTTTTATGAGTCAAATAGTCAGTAAAGCCATTTTGAAATTTGCCAGATTGTCACCACGTAAAACTAGGTTGGTGGCTGATTTGGTGCGTGGTAAAGATTTTTTCATTGCTGAGACACAGTTAAAATGGCAGAAAGGTAAGGTAGCGCCAGTATTATTAAAACTTTTAAGAAGCGCGGCTGCAAATGCTGAACATAATAATAAGTTAAATAAAGAGGATTTATTTGTAAAATCTATTTTGGTTGATGCTGGACCGGTTTTAAAACGATATACGCCAAAAGCGTTCGGTCGGGCGACACCAATTAGAAAACCGACTAGCCACATAAGTATTTTTTTAGCCAGTCATAAAGATTTAACTCCAAAAAAAGAATCATTAGATAAATTGGAGAAGAATGTTGACAAAGTTTTAAAAACAGACAAAAAAGATAGAAAAATCAAAACAAAATTGACGACCAAAAAGAATAAAAAGCCGAGTGTCGTCAAGGAATCAGAAAATAAAGTCAAAGATAAAAAATAAATTAGATTTATGGGACAGAAAGTAAATCCAAAAATATTTCGTACTAAAATCATTTTTTCCTGGTCGTCAAAATGGTTTAGTCAACATGATTATGCAGCCAATGTCAAACAGGATGTTCAACTCCGTAAATTTTTACGTAAAAAGTTGCGTGAGGCAGGATTGGCTAAAATTGAAATTGAGCGTTCGGTTGGTAAACTGGATATAAATTTATATACCGCCAAGCCCGGATTGATTATAGGTAAAGGCGGGAAAGCAGTGGAAGATTTAAAAAAAGAATTACAAGGAAAAATTATACATAATCCAAAATTACAGATTAATATCAATATTAAAGAAGTGGATAAACCAAACTTAGCCGCGGAAATAATGGTACAACAGATGGCGCAAGAAATTGAAAAACGTGTACCATTCAGAAGAGTAATGAAACGGACTATAGACATGATTTTAAAGGCAGGTGCCAAAGGTGTCAAAGTACAAGTAGCTGGTCGTTTGAACGGCGCAGAAATTGCTCGAACCGAAACATTATCCGAAGGTAAGATTCCTTTACATACCATGCGAGCAAATATCGATTATTCACGTGGTGTAGCGGTGACAACTTATGGCACAATTGGTATTAAAGTCTGGATATATACGGGTGATGTTTTTAAAGAAAAAGAGAAAGATAAATTAGTTAACAATAATAGTTAAATTTATGTTAGCGCCAAAAAAAGTAAAACATAGAAAATGGCAGCGCGGACGTATCCGTGGTAATGCTACCAGTGGTGACCGTTTACATTTTGGCGGTTATGGTTTAAAATCTTTAGAGCCTAGATGGATTAGTTCACGACAAATCGAAGCCGCTAGACGAGCTATGACCAGATTTGTTCAGCGCGGTGCAAAAATTTGGATTCGTATTTTTCCTGATAAACCCATAACCACTAAAGGTAATGAAATTCCGATGGGTAAAGGAAAAGGGGCGCCAGATCATTTTGTAGCAGTAGTCAAGCCAGGGACTTTGATATTTGAAATGGATGGTGTGGATGAAAAAGTAGCTCGTGAAGCAATGCGGCTGGCTGCTCACAAATTGCCTTGTAAGACAAAATTTGTGACTAAAGAATTGTAAATTTATGAAATTTAAAGAATTAAAAGAAAAAAGTCGTGCCGAATTGGAAAAGTTGTTGGCCACTGAAAGAGCACATTGGCGTGATTTACGATTTCAGGTTGCAGCAGAGCAAGAAAAACAAGTACATAAACTATCAGTTAGTCGTCGTACTATTGCTAGAATTTTAACTTTATTGAAGAGTGATAAATTGGAAAATAAACCCCGGCAGCAAAAAAGTGATAGCAATTTATCCAACGAAAAAAATATTAAAGAATAATATATTATGACTGGTAAAGAAAATAAAAAAACATCTCGTACTCCTAGACGTTTTAAAGGTGTGGTGGTGTCGGCAGCTATGAATAAAACAGCGGTTGTTAAAGTTACATCAATCAAGATACATCCTAAATATCGTAAACGCTATCAAGTAATGAAAAAATATCAAGCCCACGATGAGAAAAATGAATATAAAGTAAATGAAAGCGTGGTGATAGAAGAGGTTCGTCCGATTTCCAAACTAAAGAAATGGCGGGTAATTGGTAAAGTAAACGAAAAAATATGATTCAAGTTGGTACAAGATTAAAAGTAGCCGATAATTCCGGGGCGCGGGAAGTCCAATGTATTAGAATATTGGGTGCTTCATTCCGTCGCTATGCTGGTATTGGCGATTTAATCATTGTCGCTACTAAGGATGCACAAGCGCATTCGGCTGTAAAGAAAGGTGAAGTATTAACGGCTGTAGTGGTACGAACTAAAAATGGTATTCGTCGTCAAGACGGCTCAACTTTAAGATTTTCTGAAAATGCTGTGGTAATTATTGATAAAAAAACCAAAGAACCAAAAGCTTCTCGTATTTTTGGTCCAGTAGCTAGAGAGTTAAGAAATAAGGGTTTTACTAAAATAGTATCTTTGGCACCGGAAGTATTATAAAAATATATGAATTTAAAAAAGAATGATAATGTAAAAATAATAGTTGGTAAAGATAAGGGTAAACAAGGTAAAATCACCCAGCTTTTTCCTAAGGAAAAAAAAGTAGTAGTTGAAGGACTTAACGTTACTAAAAAACATTTACGTCCAAGGAAAAAAGGTGAAGCTGGACAGGTAATAGAATTTTTTTCACCATTACCAATCAATAAAGTCCAGTTAATTTGTCCTAAGTGTGGACGTCAGACTAGGATTGGTTGGCAGTTGACCAATGAAGGTGAAAAAGTAAGGTTTTGTAAAAAATGTAAAGCCAGTATATAAATATGAATCAATTACAAAAAAAATTTAATCAAACAATCAGACCGGCCTTACAAAAAGAATTGAATTTAAAAAGTATTATGGCCGTACCGAGATTAGATAAAGTAGTTTTGAATGTTGGTGTTGGTAAAGGTTTGAAAGATGAAAAATATATTGAAGCAGTAATATCAACTTTACAGCGGATTACCGGTCAAAAACCAGTGCGCACCAAGGCTAAAAAATCAATTGCTGCTTTCAAGATTAGAGAAGGTAATACAGTGGGTTTGAAAGTGACATTACGAGGGACACGAATGTATGATTTTATAGAAAAGTTGATCAATATTAGTTTACCGCGGGTGCGTGATTTTCAAGGATTAAAAGCGAACAGTTTTGATGGTCGGGGAAATTATACTTTGGGAATTAAAGAACATATTATTTTTCCCGAAATTAAAGCTGATGAAGTTGAAAATTTGCACGGTTTAGAAATTGTCATAGTGACTACCACAAATGACGATCAGCAAACTAAAAGCTTATTACAAGCAATTAATTTTCCTTTTAGTAAAAAATAATTTATGGCTACCAAAGCACAAATTGCCAAATCAAACAGATCCGTTGTTAAACCAAAATTTTCTACACGAGTAGTGAGGCGTTGTTGGCGTTGTGGTCGAAAACGAGGTTATTTGCGTGATTTCAAAATGTGTCGAATATGTTTTCGTGAATTAGCTTCTAAAGGTGATTTACCTGGTGTGACCAAAAGTAGCTGGTAATAATTAATCTATAAATTAAAGTAATTTCATATGACCGATCCTATTGCCGATATGCTTACAAGAATAAGAAATGCCTTGCGTGTGCATAAAACGGAAGTGAGTATACCCTATTCTAAATTGAAAGTAAAAATAGCAGACATTTTGCAACGCGAAGGTTATATTAATAGTTTTAGTGAACAACCGCAAAATCGGTTGATTAAATTACAGTTGAAATATTTATCCAACGGTCAACCGGTTATCAGTGTTTTAAAAAGAATTTCCACACCTGGTCGAAGAGTGTATTGTCGAGCGGATAAATTACCTCGAGTTTTAAATAATCTCGGTATTGCAATTTTATCAACACCCCAAGGTATGATGACTGCCGCTGATGCTAAACAGAAAAAAGTGGGTGGAGAAATAATTTGTGAAATTTATTAATTATGAGCAGATTAGCCAAAAAACCAATTACTTTACCAACCGGAGTCAGTTTTACAATTGACGAAGGTTTTTATGTGATTCGTGGTTCTCAAGGGGAAATAAAAAAGCCGATTTTACCCAGAGTAAAAGCGGACATCAAGGATGACAAATTATTTTTAAGTGTACCTGATCTAGAACGAAGTGAGGATAGAGCATATTTGGGTACAGCCGTTCGGGTGATTTCCAATATGATTGTTGGTGTTACCAAAGGTTATAGTAAACAATTGGAGATAAACGGAGTTGGTTATAAAGCGGAAATGAGAGGGAAAAATCTAGTTTTATCTGTGGGTTATTCTCATCCGGTTGAATTTAAAGAAGTTCCGGGGGTTAGTTTACAGGTAGAAAAAAATATTATCACTGTAGCTGGTATTGATAAAGTGTTAGTGGGTCAGGTGGCAGCTAATATTAGAAAAATTAGAAAACCCGAACCATATAAGGGAAAGGGTATAAAATATATCGACGAAGTTATTATCCGTAAAGAGGGCAAACAGGTAAAGGCCCAAGCCTAATTTGAAAAATATGTTAAAGAAACAATTATCAAGATTACATCGCCACAATCGAGTTAGAGCAAAAGTTAAAGGTACCACTAAACGTCCTCGTTTAGTTGTTTTTCGAAGTTTGCAACACATAGAAGTCCAACTGATTGATGATTCTAAAGGTATGACTTTAGCTAGTAGTCACGATCGGAAATTGAAAGGTAATAAAACTACCCGAGCCGAAATGGTTGGTAGTGAAATTGCTAAACTGGCGCAAAATAAAAAAATAAAAACCGTGATTTTTGATCGCAATGGTTATAAATATCACGGTCGAGTTAAAGCTTTGGCAGAGGCGGCCAGGGCAGGGGGATTAATTTTTTAAAATATGGTAAAGAAAATGATACAATCAAAAGGTAAAGAAAATATGGAAGTGATTAAACCAGTAGAAGAGTTTGAACAAAAGATAATTGATTTAGCCAGAGTAACCAGAGTGATGGCCGGTGGCAAAAGAATGCGTTTTCGCGCTTGTGTAGTTATTGGCAATAAACGTGGTCAGATTGGTTATGCTATTGCTAAAGGAGCGGATGTTACTTTAGCGGTCAATAAAGCTGTAACCAAAGCCAAAAAGAATTTATTGTCAGTTGTTATTTATCGTGACACTATTCCTCATGAAATTAGAGCCAAATACAAAGCTGCCAGTGTTATTATTAAGCCAGCACCATTGGGTACTGGAGTGAAAGCTGGTGGAGCAGTGCGAGAAGTTTTGGCAGTGTCTGGTATCCCCAACATTGTAGCTAAGATACTGGGTTCCAATAATAAAATTAATAATGTCAAAGTTACATTTTTAGCTTTGCAAAAATTACAAGTTCAGTCTGGGAATCGTCAGTTAAAAGAAAAAGAATAAATTATGCTTACTTTACATAATCTTAAAAAAACTAGGGTAAAAAAAATAAAACGTTTAGGTCGGGGTAATGCCAGTCGAGGAAATTATTCCGGTCGTGGTATGAAAGGACAGAAGTCAAGAAGTGGTGTAGGTGGATTGAAACGTATGGGAGTTAAAGCTTGGTTGATGAAAGTGCCTAAAAAACGTGGTTTTTCCAGTCCAATAAAACCAAAAGCCAATGTGACGCTTGAGCAATTAGATAAGGCATTTTCCAGTGGTGAAAAGGTTGATATTTTTCGGTTGCGAGAAAGAGGATTGATTGACAATCATAAGCAAGGAGTAAAAGTAATTGCTACCGGTAAAATCACTAAACCTTTAACGATTAAAGTTCACGCTTTGAGTGCTAAGGCCAAAGCAGCAATAGAACAAGCTGGTGGTCAAGTAGAATTGATAGGAAAAACAGGGGAGAAAAAAAATAAATAATTATGACTTGGTATCAAAAAATTCAACGTGTTTGGCGGACAAAAGAAATTAGGAATGACATTTTGTTTGTATTATTGATCCTGGTAATTTTTAGGGTTGGTGCTCATATACCAATTCCAGGTATTGATGTTGGTAATCTACGTAATTTTTTTGCCTCCAATCAAATATTGGGACTTTTAAATCTTTTTTCTGGTGGAGGTTTAGAAAATTTTTCTATTATGATGTTGGGTGTAGGTCCTTATATTACTGCTTCCATTATTTTTCAACTTTTGGTAATGATTGTTCCCAAATTTGAAGAATTATCAAAGGAAGGTGAGTCAGGTCAAAGAAAAATAAATCAATATACTCGCTGGGCTACCATACCACTCGCGATTTTACAAGGTTATGGTTTTATTACTCTCATGCAGAGACAAGGTACTGGCGGGGGTGTAAGTTTGTTAGGTGAATTGACAGTTTTTCAATATGTTACAGCAATCTTAACCGTTACCGCTGGAACAATGCTTTTGACTTGGTTGGGTGATTTGATTTCCGAGCGCCATATTGGCAATGGTGTGTCGTTGTTGATTTTTGCTGGTATAGTAGCTGGATTACCAACAGCCCTGCAGCAAGTTTTATTAGCTTATGATATTACTCAACTAACAACCATTATTTTATTTGCCGCTATTTCCTTAGTAACAGTGGTGGGAGTTGTATTTATTACCGAAGGGCAAAGAAATATACCGGTAACCTATGCAAGGCGAGTAGTTGGTATGAAGCAGTATGGTGGTACTAACACTCATTTACCGTTGCGAGTAAATCAGGGTGGTGTTATTCCTATTATTTTTGCTATTTCGGTTATAATATTTCCTTCAATGATTGCTCAATTTTTTGTACAGGCCAAGAGTGTTTGGCTTGCAAATGGTGCCAACTATATCATCCAATTATTTAACAATCAGGTTTTTTATGGTATTTTTTATTTCATTTTAGTTGTGGCTTTCACTTATTTTTATTCGGCAGTGGTTTTCAAACCTGATCAGGTTGCTGAAAATTTACAAAAGCAGGGGGGGTTTATTCCAGGTATCAGACCAGGACGTCCAACATCAGATTATTTACAAGCCACAGTTAGTCGTATCAATTTAACTGGCTCAATGTTTTTGGGAATAATTGCTGTTTTACCTTTAATTTTGCAAGCTTATACCGGTATGAGTACCCTGGTAATTGGTGGTACTTCATTGTTAATCGTTGTTTCGGTAGTTTTGGAATCAGTCAAAAAGGTAGTAGCACAGTTGGAAATGCACGATTATGACGCCTATTGATGATTACTTTTGTTTTCCGCTCCGATAAAATTGTCTCCGGAGCGGTTTTTTATTTTTCTTAAAATCGTATACAATATAACTGTTAATTTGTTTTTTATGTATAATATAGTCATTATAGGTCCACAGGGTTCAGGTAAAGGCACGCAAGCTGCTCTAATTGCTGATAAATATCATTTAGTCAATATTTCTACGGGTGTGATGTTTAGGGAGGCGATAAAAAATCAGACCGAATTAGGATTGGCAGTAAAAACAATTATTGATCGGGGAGATTTGGTACCCGATGATTTAACCAATGAATTAGTCTTAGCTAGATTGAGTAAAAATGATTGTCAAAATGGTTTTATTTTGGATGGTTATCCTAGAAATTTGTTGCAAGCTGAATATTTATTGTCACATCAGTCAATTACTCATGTTTTGGAAATTTGGATTTCTGATGAAGAAGCGGTTAAAAGAATTTCCGGTCGTTGGATGTGTGTTTGCGGTGCCACTTACCATATTCAGTATAATCCACCTCAACAAAAAAACATTTGTGATCGTTGTGGCCAAAAATTATTTCAACGTGATGACGATGTCGCCGAAGCAGTAAAACAACGTCTTAAACTCTATCATCAAGAAACAGAGTCAATTATAAGCTTTTTTCATAATAAAGGTTTACATTATCGCATAAATGGTGAGCAAATTATTCCTGACGTAGCTCGTGATGTATATGTGATTTTGGATAAAAAACAATGATAATTTCCAGTGAAAAAGATTTAATAAAATTAAAGGCGGGAGGGAAAATTTTGTCCGCTGTTTTACAAACTGTGAGTG
Source organism: uncultured Gammaproteobacteria bacterium (assembly GCA_964620905.1). Taxonomy (GTDB): domain Bacteria; phylum Patescibacteriota; class Patescibacteriia; order S139-126; family S139-126; genus CAZUKA01. The sequence goes on from CAZUKA010000002.1 coordinate 197,881, forward strand.
GATCAGCCAGAATAGGTGTCAGTACCTGTGAACTTGATGAATTAGCCAGTAAAACTATCAAACAATTAGGAGCTCGTCCGTCTTTTTTAGATTACCAAGGTTATCCAGCAACTTTGTGCACTTCGGTTAATGAACAATTAGTTCATGGTTTACCAGGTAATTATAAATTAAAAAATGGTGATATTTTGGGTATTGATTGTGGTATCTGGTATGAGGGTTTTTGTACTGACATGGCCTTGACTATTGGTATTGGTAATATCTCTCAAGAGGATAAAAAACTAATTAATATTACCAAAGAATCTTTACAGGTAGGATTAAATCAAGTTAAGGCGGGAAAAAAGGTTGGAGATTATGGTGCAGCAGTACAAAATTATGTTGAAAAAAATGGTTTCGCTGTGATTCGCGGTTTAGTCGGACACGGCGTAGGATTAGAAGTACACGAAGAACCACGTATTCCAAATTTTGGTCGTGCCAATGAGGGTAAATTGTTTACCAAAGGTATGGTACTGGCATTAGAGCCAATGGTGGCATTAGGTTCGTATCAAGTGGAGACTTTGAGTGATGGTTGGACAATAGTAATGACCGATGGTAGCAATTCAGCACATTTTGAATTGACTGTGATGGTTACAAATAATGGTTATGAATTAATTACCCCGCTCATTTGGTAGTTATTAATCTTAGCAAATGAAAATACTTGGTATTGATTATGGTGATAAAAAAATAGGTTTGAGTTTATCGGCTGATAAACTTGCCTTACCTTGGCAAACTTTAAAAAATTTTACTTCACCAATTCAAGCTATCGATCAAATTGTACAAATTATTTTTCAAGAAAAGATTGATGCTGTAGTGGTTGGTTGGCCGTTGTCTTTATCGGGTAAATTTTCTTCTCAAACCAGAGTTGTAGAAGATTTTATAGATAAATTGAAACAAAAAATAACTATACCGCTTGCGGTGGTTGATGAAAGATTTTCTAGTCAACTAGCCCAAGCACAAGCCGTTGGTAAAAATGATGACGCCCAGGCAGCGGCTAATATTTTACAAAGTTATTTAGATCAACAAAGCAATCAATAATATGTTCAAAGGTACTATTTGGTTTTACATTTTCCCTTTTATTTTTTCTTTGCTGTTAGTGCAACCTCTGACTTTATTTGTTTATCGATTAGCTAAAAAATTTAGAATTTTAGATCAGCCAGACAGTAATCGTAAATTACATCAACGCGCTGTGCCTTTACTTGGCGGAGTGGCTCTAGGAGTAGGGTTTATTTTTTGTGTTTTTTTATTTATATTTTTGGATTTTTTTGCAGATGGTCGTTTATTAGGAAATCATATTTATGCTTTATTGGTAGCAAGTTTTTTGCTAATCTTAGGAGGAATTTTAGATGATAAATTTCAGCTTTCTCCTGGCCGGCAATTTATTTGGCCTTTAGCAGCAGTAGTAGTGGTTTTATTGGCTGGCATTCAGATACACTATATAACTAATCCTTTGGGTGGTATTTTGTATTTTGACACCTGGCAAGTATTTTTAGGAAAATATACTTTATTGCCCCTACCAATAATTTTTTCATTTTTTTGGTTGTTGGGTATGATTTACACCACAAAATTTTTAGATGGACTTGATGGTTTGGTTTCCGGAATGACTTTTTTGGGTGCCTTTTTTATATTCTTAGTATCTTTGGTTTGGGATGTTCCTTACTCGGGCACATCGGTGTTGGCGTTGCTGGTAGCAGGATTGATGTTTGGTTTTTTATTTTGGAATTTTTATCCAGCCAAAATTTTTTTAGGTGAATCAGGTTCTACTTTAGCAGGTTTATGGCTTGGGGTACTGGCAATCATTTCTGGTGGAAAAATTGCCACCGCCTTGCTGGTGATGGGATTACCAATTTTAGATGTTGTGTGGGTAATTTTACGTCGTTTATTTTGGGAAAAAAGATCACCCACTGCTGGAGATCGAAAACATTTACATTTTCGTTTGTTGTCAGCCGGTTTTTCTCATCGTCAAGCTGTTTTATTTTTATATTTGATTGCTGTATTGTTTGGCTCAGTGGCTTTATTGCAAAATTCCAAAGGTAAGTTGTGGTTGCTATTGGCTTTGCTAGTTATTATGTTTTTGATTGCTTCAGTTTTATTTTTAATTTATAAAAAAAATAATGTTAAAAAATAAACTAATTTTTATAATTTTAATTTTATTTTTTTTAACTGGTTGTAAGCAAACAGCATCTACTTTATCGAATCAAAAGATACTAGATAACCAACCAAAACAAATTTCCTCAGTGCTTATTAACGGTGAGGTTTTTCAAGTAGAGCTAGCCACCACCAAAGAACAACAAATCAAAGGTTTAGCCGGCAGAGAAAATATAGCCAATAATTTTGGGATGTTATTTGTATATGATGATTATATTTTACCTGGTTTTTGGATGAAAGATATGTTATTTCCTTTGGATATTATTTGGTTAAGAGATAATATAATAATTGGTTGGGAAACAGCTGCAGTTTATTTAACCAATGATCCTTTGTCCATTTATTACCCCCCAACGCCAATAAATAATGTGTTGGAAGTACCAGCCGGTACAGCTGTTAGATTGGAGTTGAAAGTTGGTCAAAAGGTAACCTACCAATAAGTGTTGACTATAAAGGTAAATTGGTATAGAATATTTATACTAATAAAATAATATAGGAATTTATGAATTTAGCTGTAATTAAGACTGGCGGTAAACAATATGTTGTGACCCCAGATAAAAAACTCAAGGTAGAAAAGTTAGATATAGCTAATGGACAAGCGTTTGATTTTTCCGAGGTTTTATTGCTAGCTGATAGTAAGAGTATTAAATTAGGCGAGCCATTTTTAAAAAATGTTAAAGTTAAAGCGTCGGTGATAGCACAGGGAAAAGCAGATAAAGTTATTGGACATCATTACAAGCCAAAAACTAGAAACAAGAAAAAGTTTGGTCACCGACAACCGTTTACTGAAGTAAAAATTGAAAAAATTGATTTTTAATTAGAATAAATTTAACAAATCAGCCCCTGTAAGAATGGGGCTGATTTTATTGAAAATAAATTTAGTCAGGCCAACTAAGTTAATTAATTTGGTTAAACCGTTTTATTTTATTTGTTGTCTGTTTGCCAATGCCTCGCTTAGAGTAACATCATCAGCATATTCTAGATCTGCACCCATCGGCAAACCTCGAGCCAATTTAGTCAAAGGGATATTTAGTGAGGAAAGAATTTTTTTTAAATACAGAGCAGTTGTTTCCCCACTCATGTCAGGGTTGAAGGCCAGAATAATTTCTTTAAATTTTGGTTTAGCATCTTTTATTCTGGTTAGTAGTTGGGGAATTTTTATTTCTTCAGGTCCCATATTTTGCCATGGTTCTAAACAACCATCTAAAATAAAATATAAACCTTGAAAATGGTTAGTTTTTTCAATAGCTCTTAAATCAGTGTTACTACTGACTACACACAGTAAGGTATTATCACGTTCAGGCTGACGGCAAATTTCGCATAAATCTGTAGCTGAAAAATTTCGGCAAGATTGACAACGAGTTAGTTCGGAACCTAGTTTAGCCAGGTCTTTACTTAATTCTTGAAGTAGATTTTTTGGTTGTTGAAGTAAATATAAAACAATTCGTTCGGCGGTTTTAGGACCAAGCGAAGGGAAATGAGCAATTGTATCAATCACTTTTTGGATTAGGGCAGGATAACCATTCATAGTTTATTTTAAGTTGGGCAAGGAGTAACCAGAGTCTTTAATTTTTTTAGCCATGACGCGGTGAATTTTTTTGATTAATTCCTCGTGGGCTTTTATAATATTTTTTTCCAATTCGTCTTTTTTATTTTTGTCTAATAGTTCCGGATCAATTTGACAAGAAGTTAGGTTTTGATTGCCATCCATCTTCAATTTAACACCACCATAGCTAACCTCTTCGCTTTCTTGACCAAGGGTTTTTTGCATCTCTTTAGCTTGAGTGCGTAATTCTTTGATTTGATTTAATTTGGAAAACATTGACATAAGTTTTTAGAATTATGAATTAAGAATTACTAATTATAAGATAATAAATCGCAATTCATAATTCATTATTCAAATTCAGGTTGGGGAGAATCAGAGCGAGCTTTATTTTCAAATCTAACCTTTTCTTCGTTGAAAACCAATTCTAGCCAGCCCGTTGGGCCGTTGCGATGTTTGGCAATAATAACCTCGGCGATATGTCGTTTATCAGGATCGGTTTCTTCTCGTTTGTACATATATTCGCGGTAAATAAAAAGCACAACATCAGCATCTTGTTCGATTGAACCTGATTCACGTAAATGTGCCAGCTTTGGTTTTGGTGGTCTTTCCATTTCCACTGCTCGGGAAAGTTGGGATAAAGCTAATACCGGTAAGTTTAGTTCTCTTGCTAAGGCTTTAAGTGCCCTGGATATTTCGCTTACTTCCTGCACGCGATTATCAGAATTTTTACTGCGTCCTTCCATTAATTGTAAATAGTCAATCATAATTAGTTCCAAACCATGTTCAGCTTTCAATCGTCTGGCTTTGGTGCGTAATTCCATGATATTGGCGGTAGCACTGTCATCAATAAATATTGGCGCGTCAGATAAAACTGACATAGCATGTCCAATCCTAGGGAAATCATCATCTTCTTCGCGGTCTGATAGTCGGCCGGTGCGCATTCGCCACAAATCTACGCCAGCCTCGGCACAAAGCATGCGATCAACTAACTGTTCTTTGCTCATTTCTAAAGAAAATATTCCCACTGGATGTCCAGCTTTGCCAACTTGTCTGGCAATATCAAGAGCAAGAGTGGTTTTTCCCATAGAAGGTCTAGCTGCTAAAATAATCAGATCTGATTTTTGCAAGCCCGCAAGTTTGTTATCAAGATCATAAAAACCAGTAGGTAGTCCTCGGATGCGTCCGCCTTCACGATGCATCTCATCTATTCTTTCAAAGGTTTCATCCAAAATTGATCTGACGGGAATGAAGTTTTGTTTAAGATGTTTTTGAGAGATTTGAAAAATTTTCTGTTCGGCTTCGTCAAGTAAAGCATCTACTTTTTCTTCTTCACTAAAACCCAAAGCCGTGATTTCTTGAGCGGCACGGATTAATTTGCGCAGAGCCGCCTTTTTTTGAACGATTTGGGCATAACTCACAATATTACTGGAAGTTGCTACACTGTTGGTTAATTCAGTCAAATAGCCACGGCCGCCAATTTTATCAAGTAATTGTTTTTCCTGTAGGCGGTTAGTCAGGCTTAATAGATCAATAGGTTCGCGTTCGCTATAGAGTTCCAACATGATTTCAAAAATCTGTTGGTGAGCTTCTTTATAGAAGTCATCACTTGATAGAGTGTCAGCAATTTTAGCAATAGCTTCTGGATCAATCAAAATAGAGCCTAAAACACTGGTTTCAGCCTCTAAATTTTGTGGTGGTAGCTTATTTATTTCCTCAGACATAGTAGTCTTATTTTACGGAAGAATTGTTCTTTTTTCAAGCGTTTATTTTACAGAGGAAATCCACTTGTCATTCACATCGATGATCGGTAAGATAATATAAATGATCATTAAAATAAATATATAAAACAATAAATAAAGGAGAATAAAAATGAAAAAATCAAAATTTTTATTAATTTTTTTGATAGTGTTGTTGGTCATTTTGTTGACGCAGAGCTTTATGCTTTATGATATTTATCATAGTAGCCAGCAAACTGAAATTTCCAATCAACAAAAAATTTCACAACTTGAAAAACAAATAAACACTATTACATCAGATTTTTATTTACAAAACATTGATATTCCCAAACAGATTAATTTTGCTGATAAAGAAATTATTTTAGATGATGTTGTTCGAGAAGAAATTTTTGCCAAAGTGGTTCGTTTCAAAAGCGATCGTTGGCGTTGGCCAATAATCAATTATCGTTTGGAGAAATATTCATTTATTCTTGATACCTTGCGTGCCTTGGGGGCACATCAAGATTTGATTTATTTAGCTATTCAAGAAAGTTTTTTAAACCCCCGAGCTATTTCTTGGGCTAAGGCCAGTGGTTTTTGGCAATTCGTTCCCACAACTGCTAGAAGTTATAAACTGGAAATAAATGATTATATAGATCAGCGTTTTAATCCTGCACAAGCAACTATTGCTGCCGTCAAACACCTCGATGATTTATTGAAAGTATTTTCTGGTAATTGGGCACTCGCAGCTGCCGCTTATAATGTTGGCGAAGGTAGGGTTTTACAAAGCATACGTATCAAAGGCACGACTAATTATTTTGATTTGAATTTACCCAGAGAAACAGCTGAATATTTTATCAATATTTTGGCCTGGAAAATTATAATGGAAGCTGATGATAATTTTGTCAAACGCTTCAACCCGCAGGTTGATTTTACGATTAAATATATTGAGGTTAAATTAACCCTCCACCAAACCCTAAAAGTCAAAGAGATTTTATCAGTATTTAACAATAGTTATCGTGTGTGGCGCAACCTCAATCCGATTTATATTAGAGATGAAGTACCTAGAGGTGCTCATTTACTAAAAATTCCACAAGAAAATTTAACAATTTTCAATCAGCTGCTGGAAAGAAAAAAGGTTACTTACGTGGTGATAAAAAGTTAAGACTATCAATTAGGTGGTAAAAATAAAAAAATTAGCCCAAGGTAATATCTTGGGCTTTTCTCTTGCCAAAATTATTTAGTTTTGCTATATTATGTTTTGTTATTTGTTATTAGTAATTAGAAATTAGTAATTAATAACTTGGGTCGTTAGCTCAGTCGGTAGAGCGCCAGCCTTTTAAGCTGGGCGTCACAGGTTCGAATCCTGTACGACCCACCATAAAAATTTGTTTATCAACAGCGGTAGACAAATTTTTTATTTTGATAATTTTTTTAGTACTGTTTTAATATCAGTAAATGACTGGCCATAAATAAGTAGTCCTTCTTTATGTCCGCCCATTACCAAAGCACCAATAGGTTCATTTTTTTTATTTAAAATTTTTTTTATTTCTTGACTTATAGCTGGTGTACCATAGGTGGCGATTGGAGAGGTGGTAGGTATTTTATTTAGATGTTTTTTCCACAATAAAAGATTGTGAATATGGACAACTACTTGTACCTTGGGTAAGCAATCATAGACAGCTGCATGGCTAAGTGATTCTGATGAAGCCACAGTGGCACCTTGGCAGGTAATATGATTTTTTTGATAATCCCAACCGTAAACTAAAGCAAAATGTTTATTGTTTAAGTATTTATACCCGCCGGTAGCATTACCCGAAATGATGAAACCTTTTTTCACGCGATAGCTAATGTTGCCAAATCCAACTCCTTGTTGGTTGCGACCAATTAATTTTTTTTGCCAAAAAAACGATCGATATTTTTTTAGTTGGGCAGTGGCAGTTGAAGACGATAAAGCTTTTGCTTTTTGCCAGGTATAATTGAATTTTATATAACCATCCGTTTCTTGATGAATATCAATAATTGGTAAAATAGCTAAAAAAGATTTTACCGAGTGATCAGCGACTGAACATTTTTTTATTCCAATATAGATAGAAATAAAATTCATTTTTTTAGCACCCATAATATCTCGGTCACAATTATCACCAATTACATAAACCGCTGGCTGTTGTTTAAAATTTGCTTTTTTTAGAGCTAATTTAAAGATAGGAGTAAATGGTTTTTCTTTACCGACTTCTTCTGAACAAACTATAAAATCAAAAAAGTGAGCAATTTTTAAGTATTCCAGTTTAGTGATTTGGATGTTAGAAAGCAGATCGGTTACCAGGCCCATTCTAATTTTATTTTTTTTAATTATCTGTAAAGTTTTTTTGACTGTTGGAAAAAGTCGCAGGTTTTTGTAGGTTGTAAGCCAATATAGATTAGCAATGTCGTTAAGTAGCTTTGGTTGTAAGGGCAAGCGTAAAAGTTCAAACATTTTTTGAAAGTATAAGAATCGGTTATGTGAGGAAGCAGTTGGTCCTAAACGTTTGTGAACATCGTCTCGGGCTTGAGTATAGAGTTGGTTGAATTTTTTCTCGGAAATATCAGGCTTAATTTTTTTTAAAAAAACAAAACAAGCTCGTTTAGCTTGATTGTAAGCTTGAGTGGCATTGCATAAAGTATCATCAATATCAATTAGTAATAGTTTGTCCATATTATAATTATAGCAAAAATTAGTAGATTTCGAACTATTTACTGTTGGACTTATTTTTGTTGTCAAGATAAAATTAGTTTATGGATGAAATAATGAGAAAAAAATTGACTGTGGCTGCCGCTCAGATGGCCAAAGAACATCCGGTCAATTTTGAAAACAACCCAAATATTAACCGTACAGAAAAGACCCCGGCTGATATTGTCTACCAAGGAAAAATTGTTGGGTATTATGATACTCAAATTGCGATGTGGCGGAAAGGTGATCGGGAAAATTTTTCCCTAGATGATAAAACCTACCCTAATCAGGAAGAATTGTTGCAGGATTTACACAAGGAATTTTCTGATCTTTAGATGTTTTTATAATTCATCAGTACCTCTTACTTAGGAGGCGTTTTTATATTGACAAAATCAATTATTTTGTTAGCATAAGTAAATTGCGATCGTTAGCAGTTCACAAAATCAATCATAAATTCACGGAGGTAACTCTTGGAACATTTATCTATTTCTTGGTTGGCAATTTTGCCTTTTAGTCTAATGCTTGGTATTATTGCTGTTTTTCCGTTATGGGAAAAAACTACCCACAGTTGGGAAAAAAATTCATTTAAGCTATTATTGGCTTTATTATTGGGAATCCCGGTAGCTGTTTGGATGTTAGCAATTGGTCAGACAGAAGCGGTGATTCATGCACTGGTAGAATATGGTCAGTTTATAATGTTACTTACTACTTTATTTGTAGTATCTGGCAATGTATTTTTACAAGGTGATATTGAAGCAACGCCACAAACAAACATGAGATTTCTTGCCGTTGGCGGAATTTTAGCCTCTTTTATTGGCACTACAGGAGCAGCAATGATACTGATTCGGCCACTACTCAATACCAATAAAGAAAGAAAGTATGTTGTTCATACTGTAATATTTTTTATTTTTATTGTGGCCAATTGTGGTGGACTACTTACTCCACTAGGGGATCCACCTTTGTTTCTTGGTATGCTCAGAGGCGTGCCTTTTAATTGGACATTTTCTCTATGGCCGGAGTGGTTATATATGGTCGCAAGTTTATTATTGTTATATTATTTGCTGGATAGTTTTTATTATTACCTGGAACCACAGAGTAATATTGTCAGAGATAGGACCAATGTTTTGCCAATCAAATTGATTGGTAAAAGGAATTTATTATTACTTGCTGGTGTGGTAGCAGCTGTGGCTTTTGCTCCCTCAATTGATTTAACTGCTTATCATCATAATTTTGCAGCCACTGAACTTATCCCGATTAGAGAGATGATTATGGCATTACTTATATATTTATCTTTACTGGGTCCGCAGGTAGCTCGCCGACAAAATGAATTCAATTATCATGCTATACAAGAAGTAGCCGCTTTGTTTATAGGAATATTTCTTACGATGATTCCAGCCTTGATGTATTTGCGGCAGATTGCGCCCACTTTACCTCTCAATGAAGTTACTTTTTTTATTTTTACCGGTGGTTTGAGTTCAGTACTTGATAATGCCCCGACATATCTGACCTTTTTTGAAATGGCCCAGTCTATGGGAGGCACTCCAGCTATCGCTGGAGTATTTGAGTCATATCTCATATCCATTTCCTTGGGCGCTGTATTTTGTGGTGCCATGACATATATAGGTAATGGGCCAAATTTTATGGTCAAAGCTATAGCTGAAGAAAGAGGCATCGCTATGCCGTCATTTATTGGTTATTTAAAATGGTCAGTGACTATTTTAATCCCTTTGTTTATTTCACTGGTAATGATATTTGTTGTGGGTGGTTGGTGGCTGGTAATAGGCTCTAGTTTTTTGGCACTTTATGTTCTGTTCTTTTTTTATTTATGTTATCAAAAAAAACCAGTATTGGTTTAAATTTTGCCCTGATTAATCAGGGCTTTTTTATTAGTTAATAAATTATATGTTATACTTTAACTAGTATTATTTTATGGAAAAAACAGTTTTACAAACAGAATTTTATAGTTTAGAGGTTGATAAGGCCTTAGAATTATTGGATAGTTCCGTTTATGGTTTGGCAAATGATGATGTCAAGGCAAGGTTAAATCAGTTTGGGCTCAATGTTTTGCCTGTTGAAAAGAAGACTTCAAAAATTTTGATGTTTTTTTCCCAATTCAATAGTTTATTAGTTTATTTATTATTGGGGGCAGCGGCGTTGTCTTTTTATTTTGATCATGTGGTTGATGCAGTAGTGATTTTGATTGTGGTTTTGATTAATGCTATTTTTGGTTTTGTTCAGGAATATCGTTCAGAAAAAGCTATCGCGGCTTTGAAAAAATTGGTTAAAGACACCATCAGAGTTTTACGTGGTGGACAACAGGTAGAAATTGAAGTCGCTCAATTAGTACCGGGTGATATTATGTTGGTAGCTGAGGGTGATAAATTGCCAGCTGACGGTCGGGTAATTGAAGCAAAAAATTTATTGGTCAATGAAGCTTCACTAACTGGCGAATCAATACCGCAAAGAAAAATAGTCAATATAATCAATACTAAAACTGCTTTACAGGAAAGAGAAAATATGATTTATAGTGGCACCGTAGTAGTAGCTGGCGAGGGCAAGGTGTTGATTACTGCTACCGGCGTTATTACTGAATTGGGTAAAATTGCCACTCAAGTTCAAAGTTCTAGTCGAGGAAAAAGTCATTTTATGGATAAGGTTGATCATTTAGGTAAACAACTGGCAATAATCGCCATTGTCGGATCATTGCTGGTGGTTTTGATTGGTTGGTTAAATAATTTTGATTGGTTTGATCTGTTTTTATTTGGTATTGCTTCAGCTGTATCTGGCATTCCTGAGGGTTTGCCAGTAGTTTTGGTTGTGGTATTGGCGATTGGTGTACAACGTATGGCCAAACGAAGGGCAATTGTCAAACATTTAGCTTCAGTTGAGCCTTTGGGTATGGTAGATGTTATTTGTACAGATAAAACCGGCACGTTGACTAAAAATGTAATGACAGTGACTAATATTTTTTATGGTGGTAAGACAATTTCTGTCAGTGGTACAGGATATAAATTGAAAGGAGATTTTTGGTCTGAACACAATAAAATAGTACCGCTTACAGATCCTTGGTTAGCCCGCTTACTAATTGCTGGTTCAATTGTTCATCATTCATCTTTGATTATGAAATCAGATGGAGAAAATAAAGATGAGGCAGTTGAAGTGGTAGGAGATCCAACCGAAGTAGCCTTGATGATAGCTGCTCATAAAGCCGGTTTGAGCAAGGAACAGTTGTTGGTTGATCATAAGATTATAGATAATATTCCTTTTAATTCAGATGACAAATTTCAAGCCGCCTTAATTGGTAGTAAATTGTCAGATGATTCGGTGGAAAATAATTTATATACAATTGGTGCTTTGGAAACATTGTTACCGCGGTGTAAAAAAATTTTATGGCAGGGAGAAGAAAAAAAATCAAACCATGAGTTGATTGATGAATATGAAAAAAATCACAAACTCCTAGCTCAAACCGGCCATCGTCTCATTGCCATAGCTTATAAGTCAGTCAATGCCAAACAAACAGAAATTAATCACGAAGATGTTGAGGGTTTAACTTTGCTTGGTTTATTTGCATTGATTGATCCTCCTCGGGAAGAAGTCAAAACCGCTATTGATTTGTGTCAGCGGGCAGGTATCAGAGTGATTATGATTACTGGTGATAATATTGATACTGCTATGGCGATTGGTAAACAAATTGGACTCTTGGACAAAAAAGACGATCGCGGACAAGTTTTTACTGATTTAGATATTGCCGATTACAATGATAAGCAATTTGCTGATTTAGCAAAAAAGGTGAAAATTTTAGCCAGAGTTTCACCCACCACCAAAATGCGTTTAGTCAAAGAGTTGCAAGCCAGTGGTCATACAGTGGCGATGACTGGTGATGGTGTCAATGATGCACCTGCTTTAAAACAAGCAGATATTGGTGTAGCAATGGGTAGAGTGGGTACTGATGTTGCTAGGGAAGCGGCTGAGATAGTTTTGGCTGATGATAATTTTGCATCTTTGGTTAGTGCGGTAGAGGAAGGTCGGGCAGTTTTCAACAATGTCAGACGCACGTCAGCTTTTTTAGTAACAACCAATGTAGCAGAGTTTTTAACCTTGATAGTGATGTTGTTATTTGGCGCGGGAATGCCATTATTGCCAATCCAGATTTTGTGGCTTAATTTAGTAACCGATGGTTTTGCTGGCATTTCGCTGGCAACAGAAAAAACTCACGGTGATGTGCTATATCGTTCGCCTTATCCCAAGGGTACAAAAATTTTAAACCGAGAAGTGTTTGATTTGATAGTTATTGTTGGTTTGTTGATGGTGATGTGTGCAGTGGTAGTCGGTTATCCTTTATTGAAAAATGGTGTGTATGATTATGGTCGCACTATGATTTTTGCTAGTATGTCTATTTTACAGTTGTGGAATGTATTCAATTTGCGTTCAATGAATAAATCTATCTGGCGAGTTGGTTGGTTTAAAAATAATTATATAAATTTGGGAATTTTGGCTTCTTTGGTTTTGATGTTGGTAGTGATGTATGTACCATTTTTACAAGATGTGTTTTCATTTGTACCACTCTCTTTTAAAGATTGGTTAATGATTGTACCTCTGACTTTTTCTGTGATACTTGGTGTGGAGATATATAAATATTTTAAATTTTACGACAAACGTTTGTTCAAAAAAAGTGATGCTTGACCAAGTAAAAAATTTTTGCTATAATTAATATATGGTGAGACAAATATCAAATAATAATAACAATTTTTGACACGGCCTTAGGGGTACGGAAATTTTTATTATTTTTTAGAAACCGGCTTCCTAAGAGCCGGGTGTTTTATTTGTAACTGGCTATAATTGTAAGCGAAATAAATTATATCCATTTGACTGCTAAGATTAATGCTAGGTAGTTCAGTGGTAGAACGCCGCGCTGTTAACGCGGATGTCGCTGGTTCGATCCCAGCCCTAGCAGCCAATTGTGTGGAATAATATTAGTTGCAGGCCTGTTTCGCCTCGGTAGTCAAAAATATAAATGGTTGTAGTATTGAAGTAGAAATTTTATTTAATTTTTATTCATAAAGGGTGTATAGTTGAAATATGTTAAGAATAATTTTAAAATATATTAAAATTTTTTTTTGGTTAAGTATATTTGTAAGTATGATAATTTTATTTATGCCGGGTGGTACCCAGCCCGGGCTACCTTATATTGATAAGGTAGCTCATTTTTTGTTGTTTGGAGGTTTGAGTTGGTTAGGATTAAAAAGTTACCAAAGCGTATTTACTATTATTTCCAGTTTAATAGTTTATACAATTCTAGCAGAGTTTATTCAGTATTTTTTTATATTAAATAGAGGTCTTGAATTTATGGATGCAGTGATGGGGATAGTGGGGATTGGGGCGGGATGGTTGATACATAGGAGTAAACTTATTCAGTTTTAAATAATAAGTATAAATTAAAATTAAATCCTAAATAATAAATTCTAAATACTAAACAAATTCAAAATCACAAATTCAAATTTTCAAAAAGATGTTATTAATTTTAGTTTTAGATTTTAATATTTGAATTTAGATATTGTTTAGGATTTAGTGCTTTGGATTTAGAGTTTATTAATTTAATATATTATTTTATATAATTTAAAATTAAAAACTCCCCAAGTATAATTCAAGGGAGTTTTGTATTTTTATATTTAAGACTCTAGATTCTAAATTCTATATTCTATATTCTACCTAATGTCCATGCGGGGCCAGAGAGGTGGCTAAATAAATTATGAGTACTCCCAAAATTAACCAGACTGATTGCCAGGCAATATATTTTTTATTGGTCTCATGATGTAACTCTGGCATAATGTCAGCCATAGCTAAATACAAAAATCCACCTCCGGCAATGGCTAGTAAATAGGGAATAGCTTCTTCTACGGTTACAGCAAAAAAATAAGTGGCTAGACCACCGGCTATCGCCGTTACTCCAGAAAAAAAATTCCACCATAAGGCTTTGATTTTACTAAATCCCGAATAAATGAGTATACCAAAATCAGCTATCTCTTGAGGTATTTCATGCATAACAATTACAAGAGCGCTGATTATTCCCAAAGTCGGGTCAATCAAAAAACTAGTAGCAATTAATGCGCCATCAACAAAATTGTGGATACCATCACCGATTAAATTGATATAGCCTACGGATTTATTACCGTGGGTATGATGAAAACCATGACAATGACAATGGTGCCAGTGTAAGTATTTTTCAATTATAAAAAATACTAAAATGGCTAATAAGATAACTGTTGAAATTAAACTCGGGGAGATTTTATGTTCATGCTGATCAAATAATTCTGGGAAAATACCGAAAAATACCGCCCCCAAGAGCGCTCCAGCCGCTAGGCTGATAGTAACGCGGGTAAACATTTGGTGTTTAATTTTTGACAAGAGTAACACACCAATAAATGAAATAGCACTAACTGCAAAAGTAGCTAAAATAATTTGTAGTAAGATAGGCATAAAATTAATGACAATTATTACACAAGCCAGTTAGAGTTAACTGGTGTGATATATTTTTAAAATTTCTTATTTGAAATTTATGAACACAAGGTAAACATTCAGTTCGACCACATTTTTCGCAAACTATGTGATGATGAGGTTTTTTATCCAAATAATAAAAAATTTCTTGATTAATTATTTCTTGATAAATAATTTTAAGATTAGTCAATAATTTTACGTTGCGGTAGATTGAAGCCAAATTAATATTGGATAGATATTGATGTATTTGAGAAGCTGATAGTGGATGTTTATGTTTAGTTAATAGACCAATAATCCGTTGTCTAGGTGCGGTAATTTTGTAGCCAGCTTGTTTTAGTTTGATTTCAAAATTTATCATATTTATAATTGCAAATCATTTGCAATTATAAATTATTCTATCTAAATTGTCAAATGGTTATTAGTGGATAAGTTTTTGTTTTTTTGTTAAAATACTTTATATGCAGCATAATCTAGTTGGCAAAATATTTATTATTTTGTTTTTATTTTTTCTCCCCCTACAATTATTTGCCCAAGAGGTTTATTATCGTGCCGAGATTTTACAAATTTTAGCCCAAGAAGATTATCAGCGGGAAGATGGTTCTTCTGGTGTCAGACAGCATTTACTGCTACGGATAGAAAATTTAGACCTGGCAGGCAAAGAGATTGAAGTAAATAACTTAGATGATTTTGATGTGCTATCACAAAGTGCCTATCAAGTAGGTGACAAAGTAATGATTGCTTATTATCCAGCAGAAACTGGCGAGGGATATTTTCAAATACAAGATTATGTCCGGACGAAAAGTTTGTTTTGGCTGTCTTTGATTTTTGTTTTATTGATAATTGTAGTTGGCAGGTGGAAAGGTGTACGGGCACTAGTGGGATTGGCACTAAGTTTTGTGGTGATAATGTATTTTGTAATTCCAAGAATTTTAGTCGGTCAATCGCCATTGCTGATAGGTATTGTTGGCTCGTT
Organism: uncultured Gammaproteobacteria bacterium; assembly: GCA_964620905.1. Lineage (GTDB taxonomy): Bacteria > Patescibacteriota > Patescibacteriia > S139-126 > S139-126 > CAZUKA01. The sequence goes on from CAZUKA010000002.1 coordinate 213,498, forward strand.
TGTGATTTTGTGTGTATTGATTTATTTGACCGAAGGCTGGAAAAAACTTTCTCATCTATCAATTTTGGCGATTTTTATTAGTCTAGCTATCACAGCTAGTTTAGCATTGATTTTTACCAACCTTGTCAATTTATTGGGTGGTGGCGGTGATGAAATTTTATTTTTGATTGGACTTGGGGAAAATACAATCAATTTTCAAGGCCTACTTTTAACTGGAATAATTATTGGTACTTTGGGGGTACTAGATGATGTTGTAGTCAGTCAGGTTAGTTTGGTTCAGGAAATAAAAAAAGCTAACCCTAATTTAAACAAACAAGAAGTGTTTCAACGTGCTATGAAAGTAGGTGTTACTCATATTGGTGCTATGACCAATACATTGTTTTTAGCCTATGCTGGTGCTGCTTTACCACTACTTTTACTTTTTAGTGTACAAAGCCCGCCTTTTCTTAGTTTTTTTGATGTCATTAATAATGAATTAATTGCTACGGAAATAGTACGTACTTTGACTGGTTCAGTTGGACTAACGCTGGCAGCTCCCATTGCTACTACCGTAGCAGTTTTAGCTCTAGACGAAAGTCAGCAACAATCATCAATTTAGGATTTATTTGTTATAATGTTTATATGAAGAAAAAAAACAATCACGTTCATGTGGTAGCCGTTGATATGGGTTATGGACATTTGCGGGCGGCTTACAATTTAAATGGTTTGATTGGCGGACAAGTTTATAGTGTCAATCGTTATCCTGGCATTCCCAAAACCGATCGGCAGATTTGGGAACAAAGCCGCAAATTTTATGAATTTGTTTCCAAATTTAAAAATGTTCCCCTAGTTGGTGATAAAGTATTTGCCTATTTTGATAAGTTTCAACAGATTGAAAATTTTTATCCGACTAGAGACATGACCAAGCCCAGTTTGCAACTTTCCCAAACTTTACAATTAATCCGTCGCAAACAATGGGGTAAACATTTTATTACCATGTTGAACAAAGATTCCCGGCCATTGGTATCAACTTTTTTCGCTACTGCTTATATGGCCGAAGAGTTTGGCTATCAAGATAATATTTATTTGGTGGTGTGTGATGCTGATATAAGTCGGGCTTGGGCAACTGATAAAGCCCATGTTAGTCGGATAAAATATTTTGTTCCAACCGAACGTGCACGAACACGTTTGAAAATGTATGGCGTCAGAGAAGAGAATATTTATTTGACTGGCTTTCCTTTACCTAAGGAAAATACTGGCTCGGAGAGATTGACAATTTTGAAGAAAGATTTAGGGATGAGGCTAGCAAACCTTGATCCCACAGGTAAATATATCAAAAGGTATGAACGGACTTTACACAAATATTTGGACGGACATTTACGTCGTAAAGCTATTAGACCATTGACTATTATGTTTGCGGTAGGTGGTGCTGGTGCCCAGCGCGAAATTGGTGTAGCTATAGTAAAGTCATTACGTCAGCAGTTGACGGCCGGTAAAGTAAAAATTATTTTGGTAGCCGGTATTCACAATAATGTCAGTCAATATTTTCGGCAAGAAATAATTGGTTTGGGTTTGAGAAATGAGATTAATCGTGGCATAGAAATTATTTACGCACCAAATAAACCGGCTTATTTTGCGGCTTTCAATCAAGCCCTACATCAAACGGATATTATCTGGACCAAACCATCGGAACTTTCTTTTTATACGGCGCTGGGACTCCCATTTATTTTAACCGAACCAATTGGCAGTCAAGAAATATGTAACCGGGGTTGGTTGGAAAATATCGGTTCTGGATTAAGACAAAAATCAGTAGAGCATACCGTTGAATGGTTGTTTGAGTTGATTGATTCTGGTTGGTTCGCGGAAGCGGCGGTTGAGGGTTTTTTGGAAGCACCCAATTTGGGTACCTATGAGATTGAAAAGATTATACAGAAGAATTATAAGCTCTAAATTTCAAATTCAAAATTTCAAAAACAAACAAATACAAATTATAAATTAATTCTGAAGATTGAAAAAAATTTATTTTTCCAGCTATTAGCTGGTTATTTTTTTGAAAACAATTTGTTCCAGACGCCAGACCAGTTGCACAATCAAGTTGATAACAATCAAACCAATGGCCAGTAAAGCCAGATTGATTGCGGGCGGCCAGGTAATAAAGAAAAATAAGACTAGGGCCGGCCAAATATGGGACAAATCTTTTTTAGATGGACCAATCATTGCACCCATGTTGAGTGATAGTAGGATGATCAGCCAGGTTTGCCAGTGAGTGATATTTAATTGCTGCCAAAAATTATCAAGCCAAGTTATAAAGTTATTACTATTTACTAGGCTGATAATTTGAATATAATCGTCAAGTAAATAATGATTCATCAGCCATAAAGTTAGTAAGCCTCCGCCAATTGGTGCTAGAGATATTAAAATTTGACCAACCAAAGGAAGTCGGGATGGTTCGTGGACCACTTTTGGTTGACGGGAAAAGAAAGAAATTTTTTGAATACGCGCTCCAGTAGCCAGGCACATCAGAGCATGAGACAACTCATGAATAACAGCACCTAGGTAATACAACCCAGTCATTAATGGTGAACGAAAATAACGGCTATTGAGCCAGTGGCTAAAATATCCCAGTCCGCTGATACAGATTGTCAAAATTCCTAAATTTAACCAAGTCCAGTTTGTCAAAATATTTGTCATAATTAACGGAAATATTGCAAATTCACTTTGCCAAATTCATCTATTTTTAGATAGCTACAGTGACCAGGTTCTATCCAGTCACCAGAGTTATAAAAAAATTTAGTGACTTTTTCCTTTGGTCGATTTTTGCTAGATAAGTATTGGGTAACATCCATTAGATTGATTGGTATTGGCAATGGTTTTTTTTGTTTTAGGGTCCATTCGAGAATTTTTGGTTCGTGAGTATGACCCAAAATTAGTCCGTGATATTTTCTTTTACGCAAAAAGCGTCGACAACGTCTCTCGAAAAGCATTGACCAGCTAGTATAGCGACGAAAAATACGGACAATGTTTTCAGTTAGTCCAATACCTAAAAAATTATCAAAAGCAATAGTGACTCGGTAGCCGATATCTGACCAAGCAGATGCTAGTTTGTGTTCGGCAATAAAAGTGTCAAACATGTGACCGTGATTTACCAAGAAAGAAAAACCGTTGCGGTTTAATTGGTAAGCTGGCAGGATACGGATATTATTTAAGCCGATGGCACTGAAGGTTTCGTGTAAAAAATTTATTTGTTTGGGGTTGAGCGGGTCGTGATTGCCTAGAGTATAAATTATTTTTACTCCCCGTTGGTTGATAGCTACTAGTTTTTTTAAAATCTCATTACTAGTAGTAATAATTTTTTCATAAGGTTGCCAGTTGAGATCAAAAATATCACCATTTAGTATTAACTTGTTGAATGGTTGGATTTGCAAAAGTTCATCCAAAAACAGATTTATTTTTTTTATTTGTGTGCCAGGAAACCCTAGATGCCAGTCAGATACGATCAGGGTATCGGTGGAGTTTAAATTTAACATAAGTATATTTTAGCATCTTTTTTAATTTATTTTAATTTTGACTTTTTGTCTAAAAATAAGTAGAATTTAGATGCTAATTATAAATATTCAATTATAAATTGTAAATAAAAATTATTATTTATAATTTTTCTAATTAATTTTATGAACATTTTTCTCAAAGATATAGCAAAATATAAAGATCAAGAGGTGACCATCAAGGGATGGGTTTTTAATTTGCGTTCTAGTGGTAAAATCGCATTTTTACAGCTGCGTGATGGTAGCGGATTTGTTCAAGCGATTGTGGAACTGTCCAATTTGAAAAAGATACAAGGTGAGAAAAAAGGCGAAGAGATTTGGGAGCAGGTAAAAAAAATTACTTTAGAAACCAGCATTATCATCACTGGTCAAGTGACAGCTCATCCCAAGCAAGCGGGAATTTTTGAATTGCAAGTTTGTGATTTGCAACTGGTACAAATTGCTAGTGAGTGGCCAATTGGGAAAAAAGAGCACGGCCCGGAATTTTTACTTGATCAACGTCATTTGTGGCTACGCAGTCAGAAACAATGGGCGATTCAAAGAGTCAGAAATACAGTTATCAATGCCATTTATGAATATTTAAATAAGCAAGGTTTTATCAAGATTGATGCACCGATTCTGACCCCAACTTCTTGTGAAGGAACCACTACCTTGTTTGAGGTGCCATATTTTGATTTGGGCAGTGCTTATTTGTCACAATCCGGACAACTTTATATTGAAGCGGCAATTTTTTCTCACGGTCGAGTGTTTGATTTTGGACCTGTTTTTAGAGCGGAAAAATCAAAAACTAGACGTCACCTGACTGAGTTTTGGATGATGGACGCGGAAGCTGCATTTGTGGAACATGAAGAAAATATGAAGATTCAGGAAGAACTGATTAGCTTTGTAGCTACTAAGGTTTTGTCAGATAATTTAGTTGAGTTGCAAATTCTTGAGCGAGATATTGAACCGCTGAAAAAAATAAAGCCACCTTTTATACGTATAACCCATGCTGAAGCAGTAAAGAAATTACAAGGTTTGGGCAGTGATATTAAAGAAGGAGAAGATTTAGGGGGCGATGATGAAACATTACTCACCCAAGACAGTGCTGTACCGGTATTTGTAGAAAAATGGCCAAAAAGTATTAAGGCTTTTTATATGAGGCGTGATATTAATAATCCCAACGTTGTTTTGGGCGCTGATTTAATAGCGCCTGAAGGATTTGGTGAAATTATTGGTGGCTCAGAACGTGAGACTGATCATGAAGTTTTGGTTGCTAGAATGAAAGAAGAAAATTTGCCGATTGAGCCATTTCAGTGGTATTTGGATTTACGCAAATTTGGTAGTGTGCCTCACTCTGGTTTTGGCATAGGTCTCGAAAGACTAGTTGGTTGGATGTGTGGCACTCATCATATTAGAGAAACTATACCCTTTCCTAGGATGATTAACCGTTTAACTCCTTAATTTTTAAAATTTAAAATCTATTCATGTATTACTTGTTTTTAAGTTTAATTTTATTAGCGCTTTTTTATTTTCTGGGTAAATGTGCAGACGTAGTGGTGATTAATGCTAGAAAATTGGGTGAAGATTTAGATATTAAAGTATTTTTTTTAGGGATAATTTTAGGCCTTTTTACTACCTTACCTGAGTTATCTTTGGGTATTAATGCCTTTATCAATAATTTGCAAGAAATTTCATTGGGTAATTTGTTGGGCGGAGTGGTTGTTTTATTTACTTTAATTTTAGGTGGAAGTATAGTTATAAATCGAAAAATATCTACCCATGAAATTTTAAATGACATTGGCCCAATTTTACTTTTTTTATTAGTACCCATAGTTTTAGGTTTAAAAGGAAGTTTAGGAATAATTGATGGCATAGTTATTCTTTTTGGTTATATAGTTTTGGTATTTTATTTATTCAAGAAAAACAACAATATAACCACTTTTGGAATTCATATAGTAAGTAAAAAAGAAACCATTAAGCGAGTAATTTATATTGTGATAGGTTTGGCTTTGGTAATGTTGTCATCAAATTTAATTATTAATGTTTCAGAAAAGTTATTAGCGCATTTTGTTCTACCAGGATTTTTAGTTGGACTTTTATTTTTTGCTATTGGTACCAATTTACCAGAAATTACTTTGGTATTTAGATCTTGGCGCAGAGGAGCAGAAGATTTATCAATGAGCAGTTTATTTGGTTCAGCTATGGCCAATGTGTTATTGGTAGGTATTTTTATATCGATGCGTCAAGTTATCATTCAAATTAATTTCACCTATATTGTTCTAGTGATAACCTATACGGTTTTATTTATTATGCTGATAATTTTTGCTCGAACCGGTAAAGAATTTAAAAGAATTGAAGGTTTATCTTTGTTGGCTATATATATATTATTTATTTTAGCGCAGACTTTTTTGTTTGTAGTTGGTTGAGATGAAAAAAACTTTTTTATATATTTGCTTATCTTTTTTTATTGCCAGTTTAGTATCAATCTTGGCTTATTTGCTTTTCGCAGTTCTGGAGGGGAAAAGAATTAACTGGCCGCAGACAAAAAAGCAGCAGGTAATGACTAAAACAGTTGCTCAAAAAATACTGACAGGTGATTATTTTATTTTTAGTACGATCACTAAACAGGCAGACGCTTATCGGTTTAGTTTATGGCGTTATTTAGTAGGGACAGATAATTTAGATAATTTTTATAATTTTGATTTTTCAGATTTATCAAGCCAACCTCAAGTGGAAAAATTTAGCTCCGAAAGCATTGCCATTCATTTTAAAGATAGTAATCTACTTTTGCATCTCAATGGCGAGATTATTGGTCCAGCTGAAAGTTTTTCCGCATTAATTTCACCCAATCGACTTTGGCTTGCTTATGTTGATCCCATTGATAGGAGTGATATATTTGTGCAAGATATTAGACAACAAGAACAAGTAGCTATTTTTGGTCAAACAGATTCACCAACCAATGATTTATCAGTATTACAGTGGAGTGAAGACGGACAGAGTATTTTTTTACAAAAAGAAAGTGTGTTATATCAGTTTTTTCCAGCCAATTTTAATTTACAAATGCTTTGTTCTTTGACTGAAATAAAAGCACAGCAGATTAAAATATACCCCCAGTTAAATATAGGTTTAGCAACCAGCGCAGTTGAGGACAATAGCCAACTTTATTTGTTTACTATAAATAGTAGTAATTGGCACCATATCTTAACCACTACCAAAGCTAAAATTGATATGCCGGTATTGAGTCCAACTGGCGGGCAGATTGCCTATAATTTGATTTACCCTGATTTAACTTCACAAGTCTGGTTAGTTGATATTTTACATCCCCAAGTAGCTACCAAACGTGAACTTGGTTTGGGCCGGTTGCTTGCCTGGCCGGAACCTGATAAATTGATTATAGCCAAGCAGAATAGTCTAAGTTTGGTGGAAACAACTGGAGTAAATGACCAAGTTTTACTTTGGTTAGAACCTAGCGATTTATTGTCATTATCATTTATTGATCAATTTAAAATAAAATAATATTTGTATGAAAATAAACAATATTAAAACCGTAGATAAGATAGGTGAGCTAGTGCAATTGTCAGGTTGGGTGCATGTTATTCGTAAAATGGGAAAAATTACCTTTATTGACTTACGGGATCGGAGTGGTTTAGTGCAGGTAGTGTTTGTGCCAGCGGAACTTGATGATCAGTCACAGGAGTTGGTAAAACATTTAAAACCGGAAAGTGTGGTTGGAGTTAGCGGTTTGGTTCAGGCGCGAGGACAAAAACAAATCAATCCCAATTTATCCACCGGTACCATTGAAGTATTAGCTAAAAAATTGGAATTTTTTTCTCATTCACTAACCCCGCCGTTTGAGATTGTCAATGAAGACAGACAAGCCAATGAAGAATTACGACTTAAATATCGCTATCTTGATTTACGTCACGAACGGATGCGTCGTAATTTAGAAATGAGATCAGCTATGATGCAGTTTACCCGTGATTATTTAATTAATCAGGGGTTTGTGGAAGTTCATACACCAATTTTATCAAAATCAACTCCAGAAGGAGCTCGCGATTATTTGGTGCCATCACGCAAATTTCCTGGCAGTTTTTTTGCTTTGCCTCAAGCACCACAACAGTATAAACAGTTGTTGATGGTAGCTGGGATAGAAAAATATTTTCAGATCGCCCCTTGTTTTCGTGATGAAGATGCCAGGGCCGATCGTAGTCCAGGTGAGTTTTATCAGATTGATATGGAGATGAGTTTTATGGATCAAACGGAAATTTTACAGTTGGTAGAGGATATGTTCACCAGTATGATTGCCAAGTTGTGGCCTAACAAAAAAATGACTTTTTCCCCTTGGCCACGATTAGAATGGTCAGAGGTGATGGCAAAATATGGTACAGATAAGCCGGATTTACGACAGGATAAAAATAATCCGGATGAATTGGCATTTTGTTATGTAGTTAATTTTCCTTTGTTTGAAAAACAGTCACCTAATCGTAATACCGAGGAATATTTTCACGGCTCTAGCGGTACTTGGGCACCATCCCATAATATGTTTACTCGTCCCAAAGACGAAGATTTGCCATTGTTGGATACTGATCCGGGAACAGTTAAGTCCTATCAGCACGACCTAGTTTTAAACGGTATTGAAGTTGGGGGCGGCGCTTTGCGAATCTATGATCCCCAAGTGCAAGAGAAAGTATTTGAGTTGATTGGTTTCGATGAAGCACAAAAACAGCAGTTTAAACACATTTTGGAAGCTTTTACTTATGGTGTACCGCCCCACGGTGGTATGGCCCCAGGCTTTGATCGGTTATTGGCGATTTTGCAAAATGAGAAATCAATTCGTGAAGTAATTGCATTTCCACTTACGGCTGATGCTCGTGATCCAATGATGGATTCACCCAGTCAGGTAACCAAAGAACAGTTAGATGAACTGGGTATAGACATTAAAAAGAAGAAATAATATCTCGTGGTTGTTTTGGATAAAAAAATACCGTCAGTAATGACGGTATTTGTATTTAGAAAATAAATTTTTCCATAATACTGGCCAAGGCAACCTGGAGTTTTTTTGAAATATAAATAATTTCATCATTGGACAAGAAGCTTTTTTTATTTTTTGCCAGTTCAAAAATTTTCGGACCCTTATATTCTGTTAGTAGGTTTTTTATGGGTATGATATGCCAATGAATGTGTTCAAAACCAATTTTTTCAGAAAATTGGCAAACATATTCTTTATCAGGATTGAATTCCAACTTAAGTAAGTTGATTATTTCTTTCAACAAAATACTAAATTCAAACCATTCTTCATCATTGAGTTTATCTAAAGACGTACAATGTCTGTTTAATATTAAAACTACCCAACCGAGAAGAGGTGATTGATCCTTATGTTTCAACGTCCAGTAGGTAGTTTTTAAAATTGTTCGGTCAGAATTTATTTTATTGATCTCTGTCAATGATAAACAGCTCAAACATTTATTCTCCACTATTTTATTCTCCTTTTTAATTAACAAAATTAAAATAGATTAACAATTTTTTACCAATTTGTCAATATGACTTTTCTAGAACTTTTGTTTATAATTAGGTTATGAAGCTGTCAAGTTTACAAAGGTTTATTTTGAAAAAAGTTTATTTAAACGGGCGAATAAAAGTTGCCAGGCAAGTATTTATTGCTTATTATGAACATCAAAAAAATCCACCGCAACCAAAAATACAGGTTAGTATTATTACCCAAAGTTTAGAACGGTTAATTGATAAAGGACTAGTGATTGGTTTTGGTCGTAAAACTCAAGAGAAGTTGTTTATTGATACCGTGCAGCTAACTGCCACAGGGAAAAAAGTTGCCAAAAAAGTAGTAGGACAACAAATTTCTTTACCTTTTCCCACCCGATCGAAAATAAAAAAATAATTATTAACCACTAAACATATGATTCCACAAAAAGTTATAAACTATTTAGAAAAAAACAGTGTTAAATTTGAACCAATTTCTCATCGGCAGGTTTACACCGCACATGATTTAGCTATGACACTACACATTCAGCATGCTGAAATTGCTAAAAGTTTATTGATGAAGGCAGACAACAATTATATTTTGGCGGTAATACCGGCTGATAAAAATTTAGATATGAAAAAGTTGGCAAAATTGGCTATGGTGAAAAATATTGCCATGCCCAAAGAAAAAGTGATGACTGAAAGATTTAAAGTCAAACCGGGGGCACTACCGGCTTTCGGGGGTTTATATAAGTTATCGGTTTATGTTGATAGATTGATTTTAAAACAAAAAAAGATTTTATTGTCATCGGGTAGTTTCGTGGATAGTATTATTATGAAACCCAGTGATTATATGAAATTGGAACAGGCAATAACAGGTAGTTTCTCAGTCAGTAAAAAATTCAAAAAACCAACCATTGCTAAACCCGGACGAAAAGTAAAAGTGAAAAAAACAACTAAGAAAGCCAAAAGTAAAAGTCAACGGTAAAAGCTAATTTTAATTTTAGAATTGTTTAAAATAGCAGAATATTCTGACAGGGTTTTTTATTGTCTAAATCAAGCAAACAAACTTTTAAAATTTCAGAAAATATGATAAAATAAATTTAGTTTCCCCGTGCTGAAATTAGTGAAAATTGGCTAATTTTAGCCAATTTTATTTATGACCGAAAAACAAATAAAATTAGAACAATTTGAAGGCCCATTGGGCTTACTTTTGGAATTGATAGAACAAGAACAGCTTGATATTACTGATTTATCGTTGGCAAAAGTAACTGATCAATATATTGCTATTTTGGAAGCACAAACCGAATTACACCCTGAAGAAATTGCTGATTTTCTATTGGTTGCGGCTAAACTTTTATATTTAAAATCCAAAATATTTTCTCCGGACTATTTTACCACTGTCCCTGAGACAGAAGAAACTGATTTAGCGCGCCAACTGCGTTTATATCAAACTTATTTGCAGGTAGCTAAACAATTACAGAAACGTTGGCGCAGTGATAGTTATTTTTATTCACGACTCAAACCTTGGCGCTGGCCACAAAAAAAATTTATTGCCCCCATTGGCTTACAAGCAGCTGATTTGGTTGTTTTAATGCAAGACGTCTTGGCACAGTTGGCACCGATTGCTCGTATAAAAATTAAGAAGATTAAAAATGTCATTAGTATTAAAGAGAAAATAGAACAAATAAAAAATTTTATTTTCAGCCGTCAGTCGTTTGCTTGGAATGAGTTGGTCGGTAAAACAGTTACTAAAACGGAAAGAATAGTAAGCTTTTTGGCGATTCTGGAATTAGTCAAACAACGCGAAGTTGCTGTTTATCAAGAAACAATTTTTGCCAATTTTACTATTAGTAAAAACAATAAAGATTAATTATGGCTAAAAACGAACATTTATTGAGAATTCAAACTATATTACTTTTGTCGCATAAACCAGTACGATTTAAAGAACTAGCTGAGGTGTTAGGTGTTGACAGTGGGCAAGTTAAACAATATTTGAACGAATTGCGAACACAATTTAATACCCCGGATTCTGGTTGGTGGGTAGTAGAAAATAATGACGCAGTGCAGTTGGTAACCAATCCATCACAGGCTGATTTTATTGAAAGTTATTTGGAAGTAGAACAGATGTCAGATTTAACTCGTCCTGCCTTAGAAGCTTTAACTATCATTTCTTACAACGGTCCAATCGCTAAATCAACTCTGGATCGTATTCGGGGAGTTAATTGTGCTTTGATTTTACGTAATTTGATGATTAAGGGTTTAATTGAAGAAGTCACCAGCAATGGCGAAAAAAAATATCAGGTGACTATGGATTTTCTCAAACATTTAGGCCTAGCTGATATTGGTGAATTACCCGAGTATGACAAATTTCATCAGCACGAGTTTATTCAAACCATTGCTCAGTCAACTGCTGAAGATTTTGATGACCACAACTTAGATAATAATAACACTGACAAAAATTAGTTATGTGGCAATTTCTAACGGTCTTATTATTAGGAGGATTATTAATTGCTCCTGGACAAGATCAGTTGATTCTGAATAGTGATAATAATTTACCCTGGCGCGATTTTTCTAATCGTAGTACTGGTGTAGCAATAACCGCTCGTTCGGCTTTGGTAGTAGATAAAGAAACTGATCAGATTTTATATAGTCAGGCAGCTGATCAGATTTCACCCCTGGCTAGTATTACCAAGTTGATGACCGCAATAGTTTTTTTGCAAACTAGTCCTGATTGGCAAGCCACAGTTACTATGGAACCGCGAGACGAGGTTTATCGACCAAAATATGTTTACCGCGGCGAAGAGATTAGTGTACAGGATTTGTTTTGGACCATGTTGATTGGTTCTGATAATAATGCCGCTGTCGCGTTGGTTCGTTCGACCGGTTTGACCATTGATGAATTTGTGAAAAAAATGAATGAGCAGGCAGCTATTTTTGGTTTAGAAAATACCACCTTTGTCGACCCAACCGGTTTGTCAGCAGAAAATTTATCAACCGCCTATGATGTTTGGCGCCTAGCCAAAACTGCCTGGCAGTATGAGGAAATTTCACAACCTACTGCTCGTAATGATTTTTTGTTGACAGTGCAAAACACCAACAGTGTCCGTAGTGTCATCAACACGAATAAGTTGTTAGACAGTTTTTTGCATGTTTTGGCTGGTAAAACTGGATATATTGATGAGGCGGGTTATTGTTTGGTGGCTTTGGTGAATAGCGAACAGAACAACCAAATTATTACTATTGTAATGGGTAGTAAAAGTGAAGCTGATCGTTGGCAGGATGCTAAGGCTTTGGCTTGGTGGGTATTTTCCAATTGGCAGTGGCGTTAGGTTGCCTTTTTGACTTTAATTTATTAAACTATCATTGTTATAAAAATCGATGAAATATCTTATAGCTAATTGGAAGATGAATCTGACAGCGGCTGAAGGGCAGACGCACGTCAGAAAAATTTTGAAAAATATCACCCCTTATTTAGACCAGGTTAAAACTGTAGTTTGTCCTAGTTTTGTGGCTTTAGCAAAAATAGCTGAGATTATTGCTAATACCAATGTTTCTTTGGGCGCACAAAACAGTTTTTGGATGGAAAATGGTAGTTTTACCGGTGAAGTCTCACCAACTATGCTCAAAGAATTTGGAGTTGAATATGTAATAATTGGTCATTCAGAAAGAAGACAGAATTTGCAAGAAACAGAGGAAATAATCAATAAAAAAATGCAAGCAGTTTTACGTGCTGGCTTGATTCCCATTTTATGTGTAGGTGAGACTTTTTCTGAAAGGCAGTTGGGACGAAAAGATTTTGTACTGGCTGGCCAAGTGGAAAGTGCTTTAAAAAATATTCAGTTGCAAAATAAAAAAATATTGATTGCTTACGAACCAGTTTGGGTAATTGGTAGTGGTCAAGCAGTAAAAATTGATGATGCGGAACATGCTGCTCGGGTAATCAAGCAAGTGGTGATGGATTTATATTCTGATTTGGAGGTTAAAGACATGGTTCAGGTGATTTATGGTGGTAGTGTAGAGGCAAAAAATATTGTGCCTTTTATTTCTTCAACTTTATTGGCTGGAGTTTTGGTCGGTGGGGCAAGTTTGGACGTTGATGAGTTTAGCCAATTGGCTAAATTGATGGCTGAAATTAAAATTTAACATTATGTTAGTTCACATCAAGGAAATAATAAACAAAGCAGTAGACGGAAAATATTGTGTTGGTGCTTATAATATTCACAATCTAGAAACGGCGCTGGCTGTAGTGCAAGCGGCAGCAGCCATGAAATCCCCGGCTATTATTCAGGTATCAGAAAGCGCGGCTAAATATATGGGACTTCAAACAGTTTATCGGTTAGTGGAAAGTTTAGCCGAGACAGTTGGTGCGGAAGTGCCCTTGGCGATACATTTGGATCACGGAAAAAATATTGATTTTCTTTTTGCTTGTCTAAATGTCGGTTTTCAATCAGTTCATATGGATGGTTCTGATTTACCATTGGCAGAAAATATTTCCTTGACTAAGCAGGCGGTAGATTTTGCCCATCAGCGAGGTGTTTGGGTACAAGGCGAAGTAGGTGCGCTGTTGGGTGGTCATGGAGCAAGTGGGAGATTAGACAAAGACATTCCTTTAGCTGATCCGCTGGAGGTAAAAAAATTTGTTGCCGCTACCGGTGTAGATACAATCGCTGCAGCTATCGGCACGGCTCACGGCAGTTGGCAGGAAGAAAATATCAATTTAGATTTATTGACCGCGATAAAACAAGAAATTGGTGCTATCCCCTTTGTTTTACATGGCGGCAGTGGTAATGATGAAAATTTACTTAGCCAAGCAATTCGTTTGGGAGTCAATATTATCAATATCGGTACAGATATAAAAATTGGTTTTACTCAGACAGTGATCAAACAAGCCCAAACCAATCCAACCGAAACCGATCCGAGAAAATTACTTTCTCCAGCAATCACCGTCGTGCAAGATTTAGTAATGGCTAAGATGAAACTGTTTGGTAGTGTAGATAAAGCTTAATTTTAAATATTTATGTTGTGGTACGAAATCGTTTTAGCGTTGGTAGCTATTGTTTCTTTGGCAGGAGTATTGATTTTATTGATCAAAAAATTTCCTTTGGCAGCTAGAGTAGATGTACAAAATTTAAGTGAAACCAAACAATCAGTCACAAAAAAATATGTATTGGACCAGCGTTTACGGCGTTTGCTTTTGGAAAATACAAAAATATTTCGTGCCCAGATTAAAAAATTATTTAAAACTTTAAAAAATATTTTAGTAAGTTTGTATAATGATTTATTGGACAAAGAAAAACAACTTCTCAACAAGCGTCGTCAAGCACGATCAGCAGCTACAGTCGGGATGAATTCTTTGCAACAACGACTAGATAATTTATTGACTCAGGCTGGGGAACATCTTAAAAAAGACGAATTTTCTGAGGCTGAAAAAAATTTTTTGGAAGTAATTTCACTTGACCCTAAAAACATAGCCGCCTTTGAGGGGTTAGGTGATATGTATTTGAATTTGAAAAAGTATAATGAAGCCAAGGAAGTTTTTGAATATTTATTGAAATTAAGTAGTGCCGAGTCTCATTTTCATGATAAATTGGGCCAAGTAGCCAAAGCGCAAGGTCACTTGCAGGAAGCCGAGGCGCAATTACGTTTATCTGTAGAAATGAGTAACCAAAATGCTAGCTATTTGTATGATTTGGCTGAAGTTTTTGTATTGGAAGGTGAGTATGATCAGGCTGTAGTTTATTTTGAAAAAGCTTTAAGTCTAGAACCAAAAAATCCAAAATATCTTGACGCCCTTTTAAATATCAGTATAATAAGAAAGGACAAAGTTAGAGCCGTTCAAATTTTGAATGTATTGATGGAAGTAAATCCGGAAAATCAAAAAATTTCTGAGTGGCAGGAACAAATTGATAATCTTTGAAGATCGAGTCTTGAATCTTGAGTATTGAATTTATAAAATTTATTCAAAATTCAATATTCTATATTTTAGGTTCTATTTAGCCGATGTAGCTCAGTTGGTAGAGCAACTCCATGGTAAGGAGTAGGTCCGCAGTTCAAATCTGCGCATCGGCTCCATTTGTTTATTTGGTTAGATTTTGGTCTAGAATGCTTTATTTATATTTTACCCCGCCCTTAGTGAAGGCGGGGTTTACACTTGAAATTTAGTTTAAATAATGTTATATTGTGATGGCTTATTTAAAAATATATCAATTCGGGTGGATACCGAAGTGGTCAAACGGGGCAGACTGTAAATCTGCTGGCTTACGCCTTCGTAGGTTCGATCCCTACTCCACCCACCAAGCCGAGATAGCTCAATGGTAGAGCAACGGTTTTGTAAACCGTAGGTTGGGGGTTCAATTCCTCTTCTCGGCTCCAGATTAGTTAAAAAATAAATTTATAAAAAATATGTCACAGGACAATTTGATTAAATTGGAATGCACCCAGTGTCATCATGTTAATTACCATTCGCACAAAAATAAAAAAACTTTGAAAGCGCGTTTGGAAATAAAAAAACACTGTCGCTGGTGTAAAAAACACACCACCCATAAAGAAACTAAATAATTTTTTATGAATAAATATTTGTTTTTATTTACCGTTTTCACCACCTTGAGTTTAACCGGTTGTTTTTCTCTGCAGAAATTGGATCAGCAAGTCTTGGAAAAAAACCAGCAACTAGCAGATAAAGTTCAGCAGGAATTGGGTGAGGAAATTGCTGTACAGCAAGAACAAATAAAAGATAGAACCAAAGAAGTAGTTAAAACCGGAGCAGAAAAAACAATCTCTTTTATCGCTAAATCTTTGACCGATAGTGTGAAAGAAGAAATTGATCAATGGTTAGAAAGAAATGGTTTAAATCAGTACGGTGATCCCAAAGAGACCATGTATGCTGGCGGTACACCGTTATTTGACGAAACATCTGGTCAAACTAAGGATAAATATGAATATATTTTAGAAAAAAATCCTGAGTTGATTGATGAATTAAATTTAGGTAAATAATCAATTATTTTTCCTGAAAATAATATACAAAAATAATCTATCGTCGCTTAACATGCTTTATTAAAAAGATTAGGATTAAAATAAATTATTGTTGCTGGGGGCGTGGTGTCAATGGTAGCATGACGGTCTCCAAAACCGTTGGTTCGGGTTCAAATCCTGACGCCCCTGCCAAAAATAATTTATTGAGGATCTCTACAAGCCCTGCACGTAGTTCGGGACAAAAATCCTGATACCTTTGCATAGATAGTGGAAAATAGGTCACCCACTCGCTGCTTTGGCGGGTTAAAAATTTTCAATAGGTAACCGATGTAAATAACCCACCAAAATTATGATGAGTTTTTATTTTCTTACTAATGAGTGGTTGAGGAAATAATTTAAATTATTTTTCTTCTTGATAAGATTCAATTGTTTCAGCTTTTTTTACTGAGTATTTTTCAATAAATGCCTTTTCATCACCATAATCTATAAAATGTTCATGATGTTTTGGTTGAATAAAGTTATTAACATTTTGATGTTTTATTCCACACCAATATTTTTCGGTTTGGGCGGCTATTTCACTGGCGTAAGCTAACCAACCATTTGCATAACCACAATAAACACAGCCGACTTTTTCCCAAAAACTCAAATAGGAAAGTTTATGTCTATCAATGCGGATATATTTTTTTCTTTTGACCAAGGGAATTTTATAAATCGGGAAACTGGTAAAATGATATAATTCCAAAATAAAATCAGCTGCCACCAGCCAAATAAGATTTGCCCAAATAAATGGCATGGTAATTAAATGTTTAAAAGCTCGCTCTGGATGTTTTCTTTGAAGCATATTGTATTATAATTATTGGTACATTATTGATTAGTTGATAAATTTTGTCAATTAAACATTGACATACTTAAATTTATTTATTAAGTTAGATATACACATTTACAATTCAGTCAAGGAGTAGACATGAAACGGTTATTTTTTGTTCTTTTTCTTCTTCTTCTTTTTAGTCTGATAATATTGGCCCAACCGCAGTTGGAAAACAATTTAGATAATGATTTTCGGACTGTTAGTGATCTGGCCAAACAGATTGTTGGTTGGTTTTTTGCTATTTTGATAGTAATTTTTGGTCTTGGTGCCACTATTATGAATTTGGGTAGAAAAAAATAAAAAAACTTCTAATTCAGCTGAGCCATAACTATGGCTCTTTTTTATTTACCGGCTTATAATATTTTTATGTATAAACAAATTAGTAGCGAATTGAATAGTTTAAAAAATTCTAAAAAAGCCAAAGATTTAAGGTGGTTTTTTAAGACCGGTAAAGGTGAATATGGCGCCGGAGATAAATTTTTAGGTATTACAGTTCCTGCACAAAGGCAAGTGGCAAAAAAATATTACCAAACCGCGAATTTAGCAGACATTAAAAAATTATTATTAAGCCCTTGGCACGAGTATCGGTTGGTGGGACTATTGCTTTTAACCTACCAGTATTCGGTTGTAAACAAAATAAAACAGGAAAAAATTTACCAATTTTATTTACAGAATACCAGATATATAAATAATTGGGATTTGGTTGATTTATCAGCGTATAAAATTATTGGTCCGTGGTTATTTGCCAAAAAAGACAAAAATATATTATATAAACTTGCCAAGTCAAAAAATATTTGGGAACGCCGGATTGCTGTGCTCACCACATTTTATTTTATCAAGCAAAATGATTTTACGGATACATTGAAATTGGCCAGGTTATTACTAACTGATACTTACGACCTGATACATAAAGCCGTGGGCTGGATGCTACGAGAGATAGGTAAACGCGACCTGAGGATACTGATAGAATTTTTAGATAAATATTATAAAGTAATGCCCCGAACGATGTTACGCTATGCGATTGAGCGATTATCCGAAAGACAAAAAAATAAGTATATGAAAAAATAAAATAGGGATTTAAAAAATCCCTATTCGTGTGATGATAAAAAAATAAATCAACAGCACAATTATTTGTGCTAAGGCAAATGAACAAATACCGCTGTGCGGATTGGTATACAAATTACCACTACTATCACGCCAGCCCCGGCCAAAATTACTAATCATAATTTCCGCTATTGAGTAAATAAACCCCAAAGATAAATAGTAAACAATAGCAGCCCTTAGCCACGACCAAGTAGTAATAAAATATACTACTAAGCAAAATGAAGTAAAGAAAAATCCGGTTAGGAACCAAAATTTATCTAAGTGGGACAGAAAATTTTTTTTGGTTGCTCGCATTAGTCTACCAATAAACTTTCTTTCCACACCAGTTGCGGATCTCTATATAAATAATGAATAGCTTGTGAATCTTCACAAATTTTTTCCCAGGCAATAATTGCTAGTTCCCGAGCTTCCAGTTGTTGAGTAATACTTGTTGGACCGGATAGTTCATGGGTGTGAGTTGACACGTCACGGTCATAACCTGATTCACCGCTAGTAAATACTAAATACCACATGGTGTTTTCCTTTCGTTTGATTGTTAAATGACTTTTAATAATTAAATAAGACTAGTAAAATTTTTAGTTTTTGTCAATCAACATTTTTGTTAGTTGAAAATGATCTAAAAACGGTGATATACTAATAAAGTAATAATTAATCAATTATATGGACAACAATTTAAATAATACTCAAATAAATCAGAGTAAAAGTACCCCCAGGGATGTATTTTTACATTTACTAGCTATTGTTCTTTTGTATATCGGGATTTTTAGTTTAATTGCCTTGCTGTGGAAATATGTTGATGTTTTATTGCCAGATGAACTAAAAATATATTACAGCCAAGCTTCAGCGGTGATGAAAAATTCCATCGCGGCTTTGCTGGTAGTCTGGCCAGTATTTATTTTTGTCAATTGGCTGATCAAAAAAAATGAAAAAGCAGAAGTCGGTAAAAAAGAGTTGAAAGTAAAAAAATGGCTTCTCAACCTCACATTATTTATTGCTGCACTTACGATGATTATTGATTTGATTATGTTGATTTACAACTTTTTAGATGGCAGTCTGACAATGAATTTCTTTTTGAAAGTATTGGTGGTATTGGTGGTAGCTGGAGTGGTATTTGGTTACTATCTCTGGGATTTGAAAGTTGAACAGTCGAAGTCAAAACCACTATCAAAAATATTTGCTTGGAGTACCTCGGGTTTAGTATTGGTGGCGATTGTTGCTGGTTTTTTTATCATGGGTACCCCCCAAGAACAAAGGAACAAACGATTTGATGAGCAACGCGTGCAGGATTTACAAGTATTGCAGTCAGAAATTATCAACTATTGGCAAGTTAAAGAAGTTTTACCACCAGATTTGTCGGTTCTAACAAACAATGTGACTGGATTTACCGCTCCAGTTGATCCAGCTAGCAAAGAGCCTTATGAATATGAAATTAAAGATGATCTGACTTTTACCCTATGTGCCAATTTTGTCAGTCCCACTGGTGATACCAAAGTAGCTATGCCTCGCTATGATTATTATGGTTATGAAGCCAATTGGGATCATGGAGCTGGCAGGACCTGTTTTGATCGCATTATTGATCCTGATTTTTATAAAAAAACCGTTGATGATAAAACCCTACAGCCACCAGTCAATGAAATAAGATAAGTTTATGTCAACAAAAAAATTTATTTTTCAAGGTTTTATTCAGGCGACTTTGGCCGCAGTTTATATTGTCCTAGTTGCCTTGTTTATGAATAATGCTGAACGGATAATTGGCGATACTAAAACTTTTGTAGGGCCTGTAGCTTTTTTACTTTTGTTTGTTTTGTCAGCTGCCACCGTTGGATCATTGGTTTTGGGTAGATCTATTTTGATGTATATAGATAAGCAAAAAAGAGAAGCAGTATATTTGTTTAGTTCTACTATGGGTTGGCTGTTTGGTTATACGGTTCTGGCTTTGGTGATATTGTTGTTAATTTAGAACTGGTTAAGTAAACAAAAATCCGATTTCCCAGAATCGGGTTTTTTAATTGTAGTTAAGGTTAATAATAATTTTATAAAAACAACCAAAAAACAAGTAACAATAATTTATAAACAAAAAACTCAAAATGCAAAAATATAACTCAAAACTAAAAAATGACTTAACTTTTAGATGTTATAAATTGATAGTTTTGAGTTTGAAGTTGCAGTTTAAAATTTTGATTTATTTATATTTTGTATCTGTTTTTGCATTTACTGATTTATCATTTTTGCCTGTCGGTTGATAGGTAAAATTTACAAATTTCACCTCTATCATACTTCCTTAATTTTAATTCCTGTCTAGGCTTGACAAAATAGTAAAAAAGGTGTATAATGATATGATTTGTACAATAAAAAAAGGAAAATAATATGTTTGAAAGACAACTTGCATCACCTGTAAAATTTTTTTGGTTTATAACCAAAATATCCATAACAATTTTATTAGGTTTTGTAATATTATCTTACGTATTACATTAATTTAATATAGCTGCTCGTTAAAACGCGCAGCTTTTTTATTTAACAAATATTTTGTATGATTAGTATATGTCATCACTAATTATCAAAGAAAATGAATCACTTACCCGTCACACCAGTTTTCGGATCGGTGGTCCGGCAAAGTATTATATAGAAATTACTAACGCCAATCAGTTGGCAGAAGCTATAAATTTTGCTACTGAAAAAAAGTTGCCGTGGCTAGCATTGGGTGGTGGCAGTAATATGTTGGTGAGCGACAATGGTTATGATGGGGTGGTGCTACATATTATCCCCAAAGGTTTAAAACTGACTAAAATAGACGAAGGCAAGGTAGAGCTAAAGATCAGCGCTGGTGAAGTTTGGGATGAGGTAGTGGCTTTTGCGGTTTTACATAATTTATGGGGTATAGAAAATTTGTCTCATATACCAGGTCTGGCAGGTGGGTTTCCAGTCCAAAACGTTGGTGCTTATGGTCAGGAAGCCAGCCAAGTTTTAACAGAAGTATATGCTTATGATATTGCAGCTGACAGGCAAGTAGTTTTAAGTAAGGATGATTGTCAGTTTAGTTATCGACAGAGTATCTTCAATACCAGCCAAAAGGAAAAATTTATTATCACCGGTTATGCTATAGAGCTTTCTACTAAGCCACAGCCAAATTTAGCTTATAAAGATTTAGCAGAATACTTTGTTGAAAAAAAACCAACTTTGTTGGAGATTAGACGGGCGTTGATTGCTATACGCGATAAAAAATTACCTCATCCTAAGGATATTGGTAGTGCAGGATCATTTTTTAAAAATTTGGAATTAAGCCCAGATGAATATAATAATTTGGCCAGTAACGTTAAAGAAAAATTGGGTGAAGAAAAATTTACTCTTTTAGAAAATATTAAACGCGAAATTCCAAGTGGTTATAAAGTGCCAACCGCTTTTGTAATTGACAAATTACTCAATCTCAAAGGCCTGCAAATTGGTGGGGCTAAGATTTATGAACAGCAAGCCTTGGTGATTACCAACTACACAGGTAAAGCCAACGCCACTGATGTACTTATGATATTTAAAAAAGTAAGAACCCAAGCCAAACAATTGTTTGATGTTGAGATTGTGCCAGAACCAAATTTGATTGGTTTTACTCAGGAAGAGTTGGATTATTATTTTTCTTTTTAGTTGAAAGATTTAAATTCATTTAAAATTATGTCTGATTTAATTCAAAAAAAATGTGTACCTTGTGAAGGTGGTGCCACACCTTTAAGTGGAAACGAGCTACAATATTATCTTAGGATGGTTAGTGGCTGGCAATTGGATACTACCCAAACTAAAATAGTTAAGCAGTATCAATGGCCTGATTTTGCTGGTGCCCTAAACTTTGTCAATCAGGCGGGCAATCTAGCGGAAAATGAGGGGCATCATCCTGATCTGGAAATTTTTGGCTATAATAAGGTAAAAATTACGCTCTTTACGCACGCTATTTCAGGATTATCAGAAAATGATTTTATCATGGCTGCCAAGATTGATGAGTTGGTAAAAGTATAAAAATACTAGTTGTGTATATCTGAGACTAGCAAATAAATAGACAGGTATTTTAAAATATGCTAAGATATAAAGGAATTTAATAATTAATTAAGAGTTAAGTATGGCAAAAATGACTAAGTCACAAATGCTCCAAGTTCTCGCCGAGAAGTCGGAGCTTTCCAAAAAGCAGGTTACTGCTTTGATGGATGCCATGGTCGAGTTGGCCTATAAGGAAGTAAAATCCAGTGGTCAGTTCGTTGTTCCTGGCATCGGTAAATTGGTAAAGGTCCACCGCGCCGCTCGTATGGGCAGAAATCCAGCAACCGGTCAGCAGATTCAAATTCCGGCTAAAACGGTGGTAAAATTCAGAGTAGCCAAAGCCGCCAAAGAAGCCGTGCTCTAAAAGTAAGTTTATTTATATTCAAAAAAGTCCAAACTGGACTTTTTTGAATATAGATTTGTTGGTCATGCCTCCGCGTAAAAAAACATTTTGGTTAATTTATTTTTTAGGATTTTTGTGGTCCTTGTCTTTTTCTTTGCCAATTTATGTGCAATCAAGTTTTATTAGTTCGATTGTAAGTTTGGAAAATGTAGGATTGGTAATATTTATAAGTAATTTAGTTTCTTTTTTAACCTTGGTGGGTTATAGTCGATTGATTCGTCGTTTTAGCAATTGGTATGTAGCTATTGTTATGGTGATATTGAATTTAATTGCAGTGTTATTTTTAGTTTTATCTGTAGGTTTATGGTCGATCTTTTTTTATACCCTAGTGTTTGTAACTATGAATTTATTTGGAGTGAATTTGGATGTATTTTTAGAATCAATCTCCGAAGATAATATCACTGGTAGAATTCGAACTAATATGTTGACCGTTGCTAATGTAGCAATGTTTTTAGCACCTATGTTGATGGGTTATATTGTTGGTGATAACAATTATCTACGTATTTATATGATTGGTGGGGTGATATTTTTCCCCGTCTTATTTTTACTGTTTTATCAAAAAAAATTAGTGGTTGATCAGACTGAATATAATGAACGTTCTTTTAAAATATTACAAAAGGTATTTAAAAAAAATAAAAATATTCCTAGAGTTTTTGCAATTCAATTTGCTTTGCGTTTCTTTTTTTCTGCTATGGTACTTTATACTCCTATATATCTACATGAGTATTTAGGATTTGGTTGGACTCAGATTGGTCCGATGTTTACTATTATGTTATTGCCATTTTTACTTTTACAGATTCCCGCGGGTAGGTTGGCTGATAAAATTTTAGGGGAAAAAGAAATGACAATTTTAGGTCTTGTTTTTATGATCACTTTTACTACGGTTATCATTTTTTTCAATAGCGAATTGTGGTTATTGTGGGCTTTTGTTCTTTTTTTGACTAGGGTGGGTGCGTCTTTGGTAGAGGCAATGAATGAATCTTTTTTCTTTAAGCAAGTAAGTAGCAAAGACATTGATATTATCAATATGTACCGCGATTTACAACCGATTGGTTGGTTATCAGCAGCTGCGGTATCATTTGTTTTGTTGCACTTTTTTTCCATTTTATCTATTTTTGTTGCTATTGTTTTTGTTTTAGTTTTGGCTTTGTGGCCAGCAGTTAGATTGCAGGATACAAAATAATATATGCCAGACAAAAAAAGCGACCAGGAAATAATTATTGCCACTAGACGTTTGATTGCTGCTTTGGACGTAACTTACAATAAACCCGGCCTGATATTTTGGCGCGGGGTAATCAAAGGTATTGGTTATGGTTTGGGGGCAACTATTGGCGCGGCTTTAGTGTTGTTATTTTTATCTTGGCTTGCTCGGCAGTTAGGTGGAATTCCAGCCTTTACCGACTGGTTAAATCAGTTTAGTCAAAATTTACCTCTGTAATTTTTTCATTTTTATTTGGGTTGCTGGTTTTGGGACAATTTGTTATAATCCTAGTATTGTACTAGGAGTTTTTTATTAGTATAAAATATTTAGTGGTAAGTATTAAGCATGGGTAATTTAAAATTTATAATTTATAATCTATAATTTTTATCTATGTCTTTCCTCAAGGCCTCAACCAAAGAACAGTATTTATTGCGATTGGCTCTGCGTTTGGCTGAGACTTTTTATTCTCAACAACCAGTATCTTTGCAACACATTTCCCAGCAAGAGCACATCTCCGAAAAGTATTTGGAAGAGTTGGTGGTGCCTTTAAAACAACAAGGACTAGTTCAAGCTAAACTTGGACGCAAGGGGGGGTATATTTTTAAAAAAAATCCTCGCTTGGTTTCTGTTCGAGAGATTTTATGGTCAAATAAAAATCATCCCAAAGTTGCTATCTGCATTGAACACAAAAATCTTTGTCCCTTGGTCAATCATTGTCAAGCTAAAACAGTTTGGCAAAAGGTGCAGAGCGAAGTGGAAGGGACCTTGGGAAAAATGACTTTATTTTCATTAATTCGTTAATTTTATGGCCACCTTATTGACAATAAAAAATTTACATTCCCAAATTGAAGATAAATTGATTTTACAAGGGGTCAATTTAACCGTGGCAGCTGGGCGAGTAGTGGCATTGATGGGAAAAAATGGTAGTGGTAAATCAACCCTAGCTCATGTATTGATGGGAAACCCTGATTATCAAGTAACTGCTGGTAAAGTATTTTTCACTGGTAAAAATATTTTAAATTTATCTTCAGATGAGCGTGCACGTTTGGGTATGTTTTTAGCTTTCCAATATCCCTATGAAATACCAGGACTATCGGTTTATCATTTTTTACAAACCGCTACTCAAGCTGTGCGTGGAAAGAAATTCAATAGCAGTGATTTTAAGCAGGAGTTGAAATCAGCTTTGATTGATTTGAAATTATCAGAAAATTTTTTACAACGTGGTTTGAACGAAGGTTTTTCTGGCGGTGAAAAGAAACGCTTGGAGATTTTACAACTAAAAATATTGCGTCCCAAACTAGCTATTTTGGACGAGACTGATTCTGGTTTGGATATTGATGCGCTAAAATTGGTGGCGAGTAATGTTCAAGGTTTAGTAAAAAAAGGTATGGCCGCTTTGGTCATCACTCATTATCAGCGGTTGTTGAACTTTTTACCACCAAATCAGGTGCAAATAATGCAGTCAGGTAAAATTGTAAAAAGTGGCTCAGGTGATTTGGTAAAAAAATTGGAGCGCCAAGGATATGATTGGTTGGAGAAAAAGAATTGAGGGTAATTATTAATTACTAATAACAAATTACTAATCAATGATTTAATTTTATAATTTCAAATTGAAAATTTATAATTATTATAAATAATGTCTTCAGTAAAAAATATATCAATTGATCCAGCTAAATATTATTTTCGCGATAGTCATCGTTCAATATTTCGCACGCCCAAAGGATTGAGTGCTGAAGTTGTAAAACTTATTTCAGCACAAAAGAAAGAACCAGCGTGGCTGTTGGAAATGCGGCTCAGAGCTTTGGAAGTATTTTATTCAAAACCTCTGCCCAGTTGGGGAGCTGATTTAACCAAAATTGATTTTTCCGATATTTATTATTATATTAGGCCAGCAGAAGAAAGGGGTGTTACTTGGCAGGATGTTCCCAAAAAAATAAAACAAACATTTGATCGTTTGGGTATCCCTCAGGCTGAACGTAAATTTTTGGCAGGAGTTGGTGCTCAATATGAATCAGAGATGATATATCATAGTTTGAAAGACAAGTGGTCAAAGTTGGGGGTAATTTTTGCTGATATGTCAGATGCACCAAGTTTGTATCCTGATTTGGTTAAAAAATATTTTGGGAAAATTATTCCTATTCATGACAATAAATTTGCTGCCCTAAACAGTGCGGTGTGGTCTGGGGGTTCATTTATTTATGTACCCAAAGGAGTAAAAGTAGAAGTACCATTGCAAGCATATTTTCGTATCAATGCCGCTGGTATGGGACAATTTGAACGAACTTTAATAATCGCTGATGAAGGTTCGGCGGTGCATTATATTGAAGGTTGTACCGCACCGATGTATTCCCAAGATTCTTTGCATGCCGCGGTGGTAGAATTGGTGGCCTTGCGGGGAGCTCGGATTCGCTATACCACTATTCAAAATTGGTCGCAGAATGTTTATAATTTGGTGACCAAACGAGCTTGGGCTGAAGAAGAAGCGGTAGTGGAGTGGATTGATGGCAATTTGGGCAGCAAAGTAACTATGAAATATCCGTGTGTGATTCTAAAAGGAAGAAAAGCCAAAGCGGAAATTATTTCAGTGGCTTTTGCCAACCAGAATCAGCATCAGGATGCTGGTAGTAAAGTGATTCATTTGGCACCTGAGACCAGTTCCAATGTGATTGCTAAATCAATTGCCAAAGGTAATGGCCGGACTAGTTATCGCGGTTTAGTACAAGTAGTACCGCAAGCAGGTAAAGTAAAAGTTAAGGTTAAATGTGATGCGTTATTGATTGACGCAGAATCACGGAGTGATACTTACCCAACTATGAAAATTGACAATGATGATGTCAGTATTGAGCATGAGGCAACTGTAGCAAAAATTGGTGAGCAACAGCTTTATTATCTACAATCTCGGGGTTTGGATACAGAAACAGCCGAACGCTTGATTGTGTCCGGATTTTTTGAAGTATTTGCCCGTGAGTTACCAATGGAGTATGCCTTAGAATTAAATCGGTTGCTGGCTATGGAAATGGAAGGGAGTGTGGGCTAGGATGAATAAAAGCTTATTTAAAAGTTATTATGGCCAGAAAAAATTAGCTCACATTGATTGGCCAAAAGTTTTGCGAAGTTGGGCAGTGGTTGATAAGATCAAATCAGATTTTTTTTTAAATCTAAAAGCTAGTCAAGATATAAGAATTACTGCTAGTGGCCAAGTTAGTTGGCAAATTTTTCGTTTTAATCAAGCACCCAAAGCTTGGCAACAAAAATATTTAACCAGTTTGACTGGTATTAACTGGTTAGCTCAAGCTGCTTTAGCCGTTATCAAAAATCATTGGGTGGTTGGTATAAAAATTTCTGGACCCAGTATACTGTCTTGGCAAATTAAATCAGCCAACCCAGCAGGTATTTATTTTTATATTCAGGGTGAGGGAGAAATTACTATCAAAGAAGAGCAAATAAAACCAGCTTGTCAATTGGTGATGATAGAGGTCGGTAATTTTATAAAATTAAATTATAGTTTAAATAAAAAACAACAGACAGGATCTTCAGTTTTGTCTTACCAGGCGCGTTTAAACAAACAAACTGTTTGTCAGTGGGAAGTAGGAATAAAAAACAAAGCCTGGCTCGTAGGTTCTTTTAGTTCATACTTAGTGGGAGTTGGTAGCGTCAGTAATTATATAGTGGGCGGTAGGGTATTGGGACAAGCAAAAACTTA
The DNA here is from genome assembly GCA_964620905.1 of uncultured Gammaproteobacteria bacterium. Lineage (GTDB taxonomy): Bacteria > Patescibacteriota > Patescibacteriia > S139-126 > S139-126 > CAZUKA01. The sequence goes on from CAZUKA010000002.1 coordinate 240,753, forward strand.
TTTAAATTTTATCAATCAACACTTATCTCCCCACACTACTGGGGATATGCTGATTAAATCCGTGGGTGAGGATAAATCGCAAACTATACTGGAAGGGCTGATTGCTATCGGAAATAAATCAGCCAATACTAACTCATATTTACAAGAGGATGCTTTGTTGTTATCTTCTCAAGCTAGGGCTTCAGCTTTACCCAATTTAGAAATATTAAACCGTGATGTTAAAGCTTCACACGGAGCTACGGTGGGAAGGATTGATGAAACTATGCTTTATTATCTAACGAGTCGCGGTTTAACTAAAGTTTTAGCCAAAGAACTTATACTGACTGGATTTTTTCATTCGCTTGGTAGTAGAATTACAGATAGCCATCGGCAAACCAAATTATTTAATTTGTTATTAGCTAAATAGTAAATTTGTGAGTTCACAACCTGAGAACGATATTAAAAAAGATTTTCCAATTTTTAAACAAGCCAAGGTCAAACACCGACCCTGGGTGTATTTGGATAGTGCTGCCACCAGTCAAAAGCCCCGTAGCGTGATTAATGCGGTGGCAGATTGGTACGAGCGTTTCAATGCCAATATTCACAGGGGTGTTTATGAACTGGCGGAGAACGCCACAGTTAAATACGATCTAGCCAGACAAGTGGTAGCGGGTTTTATCAAAGCTGAAAGTTCCAGGCAAATAATTTTTACCAAAGGTACCACCGAGGGGATAAATTTGGTAGCCGGAGCTTGGGGTAGAAAAAATTTACGAGCTGGAGATACAATTTTACTTACTACCATGGAACACCATGCCAACTTGGTACCCTGGCAGGAGTTGGCCAAGGAAAAAAAATTGCAATTGAAATTTTTGGAATTTGATAAGAACGGAGAGTTGATTTTAGATAATTTAGATAAACAATTAGCAAGCGTTAAACTGGTAAGTCTAGTATATGTGTCCAATGTTTTAGGGACTATCAATCCAGTTAAAAAAATAATCAGCCACTGTCATAAAAAAAATATTCCCGTACTAATTGATGCTGCGCAGGCGGTGCCCCATCTGCCAATTGATGTTCAGAAATTAGATTGTGACTTTTTGGTTTTTTCCGGTCATAAAATGTTAGGCCCTACTGGTATAGGTGTGTTTTATGCTAAAAAAAATAGATTAGAACAAATGTCTGTCTACCAGACTGGTGGCGATATGATAAAAGAAGTAACTTTGAAAACCAGTACCTATACATCTTATCCGCAAAAATTCGAAGCTGGTACGCAAAACCTATCGTCAGCAGTGGGATTGGCTGAAGCAATAGTTTATTTGCAAGCGATTGGCATGGAGAGAGTCTCTAGACATGATCAAATGTTGGTTGGTTATGCCTATGAGCAAATGAAAAAAATAAAGTCAGTAGAAATTTATGGTCCCAAAACTATTAAACGTTCTGGCAGTATCGCTTTCAATGTACAAAGTATTCACGCTCATGACTTAGCCACCTTTCTCGCTCAGCGGGGGATTTGTATTAGAGCCGGTCATCATTGTGCCCAGCCGTTGCATGAATGTTTAAAAATTTCTGCTTCGGCTCGGGTGAGTTTTTATATTTATAATGACAAGCATGATGTTGATTATTTTATTACCGCTTTAAAAGAAATTATTAAAGAGTGGGAGAAAATAAATAAACTTAATTCGTAACCATGGATCTCTATCAGCAAAAAATAATGGATCACTATCTACATCCCAAACATCAGGGAAAATTAGTTAAAGCCGATAAAAAGTTTATTGGACAGAATAGATCATGTGGCGATAAAGTTGATTTTCAGGTAAAATTGGACAATAAAGGAAAGGTTAAACAAGTAGCTTGGCAGGGGAGTGGTTGTACTATTTCCCAAGCGGCAGCTTCAATTTTGGCAGATTTTATGGTTGGTAAAAATATTAAACAGGTGCAAAATATAAACCCAGATGATTTTATGCAAGATTTGGAAGTTGAGTTATCACCAGCCAGACGTAAATGTGCACTTTTGCCACTTTATACAGTAAAAGAAGAAGAATTAGAATAGAATTATAAATTATAAAAAAATATCAATAAATTTATAATTTAAAATTAATTAAGTATGTACAAAAAGAAAAAACAAGCTCGAAAAAAACAACAAAAGAAACGTGGTAAAAAAATTGGATTACTTCATTACCGCTAATAAAAGCCCCGAGTCATTCGGGGCTTTATTGTTTTGATTATACATTCTTAATTACTAAGAAATTTTTTAACATTTTAAATCAGCTGAAGGCAGTGCGAAGCAATTTAACAGGGTGAGTTAAAATTGACCAATTTAATCATTGATTAGTAATTATTTATTAATAATTAATAATTATTCCTTAATTCTTACTTCTAATAAAAGTTATCCACATTGTTTAAAAAAGTTAGTTTTTTTATCCATTTTTAATATCTTGACTTTCGGTTTTCTTTCGGTATATACTATACGTATAGTATATAACACATAACATAGAATAAAAATATTTATTATATTTATATGTCATTAAATGTTCTTACCAAACGGCAAAAACAAATTCTAGATTTTATTATCGGGTTTATTGAGGAAAACGGCTATGCGCCTACTTATCAGGAAATTGGTGATTATTTTGATTTGTCATCACCAGCAACTATTTACCAACACATTAAAGCTTTGGAAGATAAAGGTTATTTGAAATCAGAGTACAATGCCAAGCGCTCATTAGAAGTTTTATCAGTCAAGGATGAGTCTATGAGTCTGGCCTTTCAAATTCCTTTGGTTGGGTTGATTACCGCCGGTGAGCCGATTGAGGCAGTAGAGGAAAATGAAACAATTGCCATTCCTTCCAATTTAGTCGTTAAACAAGAAAATACTTTTGTTTTGAAAGTAAAAGGTGATTCTATGATTGGTGATGGTATTCTTTCCGGTGATTATGTAGTGGTAGAGAGAAACAATTATCCCCAAAACGGGGATATTATAGTGGCTTTGCTTGATAATGCTTATGCAACTTTGAAAAGATTTTATCGCGAACAAACTAGGATTAGGTTGCAACCAGCCAACGGCAAATACAAACCAATTTATGTCAAAGATCTAATCGTGCAAGGAATTGTTAGAGGGGTTATTAGGAATTATCAAAGAATATGAAAAATAGAATTTTGAATTTAGAATATTGAATCTAGATTCTAGACTCAATATTCAAGATTCAGTACACAAATAAAACGCCCGTATCTGGCATAAAGGAAGACACGGACGTTTGCACCAGCCGTTGCCGTCGTGGCAACAAAATAAAAGTGGCGCTATTTATATTGTAAGAATTTTTTTGGTCTAGTGCAAATATTTTATAGTTGTGGATAACTTTATTTAAAGAATTATGAATTAAGAAATAAGAATTAAGTATAAATTCTAAATTCAAAGCACTAAATACTAAACAAATTCAAAATCATAAATTAAAATGTTCAAAACAGATAAAAGAGTAGAAAATAATAAGTTTGAGATTTAAATATTTGAATTTAGATATTGTTTATTATTTGTTTTAAAAATTATAAAATTAAAAATTTAAAAATTATTTATAAACATATGAAAAAAAACAAATTTTTTATCAAGCCGTATTTATTAAGCAAAAAACGTAAGTCAGTCTTGCCTCACCGGAGTTTATATTCTTTGACTTTTGGTCATCTACCTCGTTTTTCCCGCAGTCAATAAATCTAAATTGTTATTTAATTGTATTTATTAGCCTTCATCTCCGCTTACCGTGATGATATGTTGGGGGGTAGGTGGATCACTAGTTTTATATTTTATTGAAGTAAAACCAGACGAGTAAGTTTGTGAATCTTTATATTCAAGATTCTAAATTCTATATTCTATATTCAAAAAAATGCATGAAAAATTTAATGAACCAATAGAAGTAGAAGCAGTTTTTTTACGCGATCGAGTTGTACCGAGAAGCTTTGCTTGGCAAGGGGTTATTTACCATATAAAAAATATTGGTTTGAAACATCATGTATTGTTAGGTAGAGAAAAAATTCATTATTTTTCTGTGTCAGATGGAGTGAATTTTTTTCGTCTGCGTTTTTCCGGTGATAGTTTAAAGTGGCAACTAGAGGAGATATATAATGAAGGATGAATAATGATTTAAGATTTATGATTTATGAAGTTTTATTTTTGATATATTATTCTTAAATTATAAGTCCCCGTGCCCTATTAATCTAAATTAGGTAATAGTTCATTATATCTATTTATTTTATGCGACAAGTTATTTTACATATAGATATGAACTCTTATTTTGCTTCAGTGGAGCAGCAAGCCAATCCTTTGTTGCGCGGTCATCCGGTCGGGGTGTGTGCTTATTTATCAGCTAATGGTTGTATAATTGCCTCTTCAATTGAAGCTAAAAAGTTCGGCATCAAGACTGGTATGCGAGTTGGTACAGCTAAAAAAATTTGCCCCCAACTTGTCTTACTGGCCAATGATCCTGATAAATATCGTTTTGTTTCCAGACAAATATTTTCTATATTTAAAAAAATATCCGATGAGGTGGAAATATATTCTATTGATGAAGCTTTTATTGATCTGACTGGTTTGGTAAAAGATTTTTCCGCCGCCCGAGAGTTGGCTAGGCAGATAAAGGAGGCAATCAAACAACAAGTAGGTAACTATTTAAACTGTTCAATAGGTATTTCTTATACCAGGTGGTTGGCAAAGTTTGCTTCTGATATCAGCGGACCTGATGGTTTGACTATTATTGATCAAACTGATTTGCCCCAGTTGTTTAAAAACCGCCCTTTACAGCAGGCTTGGGGTATAGGCCAGGCTTTAGCTAGACGTTTACATCTTTTGGGAATAGATGATTTACAGAAATTGCAGCAGAGCTCTTCTGATTTTTTAAAAAGAAATTTGGGTTGGTATGGATATTATTTGTGGTGCCATTTAAACGGTTTAACAGTAGACAAAGTAGATCAGGAAAGAAATCAAATACCCAAATCAATTGGTCATTCTTATTGTTTACCAAAGATAACTGCGGATAAAGGATACTTGTCAGGTATTATGTCTAAGTTAGTTTGGCGGGCAGCTAGTCGTTTGCGTTTACTCAAACTACAAACTGGTAGGATAAATTGTGGTTATAGTTGTATTGATGGACAAAGAGTATTTCATAGTTGGAAATTAACCAATTATTTATTTGATTCAGTGGATATTATAAAACAATCATTAACCTTGTTTGATCAACCCATTAAACCCCAAGTTAATTTTTTGGCGGTTAGTTTAGGAAATTTAGTTCCCAGTACAGGACAACTTTCTTTTTTTCGTGATGAAGGTAAAAAGAAAAAAATAAATCAAGCCATAGATAATATCAATGCCAAGTTTGGTGAGTTTACTTTATTGCCTGGTAATTTGTTGCCCTATAGTAACAATGTACCTGATAGAATAGGTTTTAGAAAAAGTTTTGATAGTATGAGTTTATAATTTTGAAAATTTAATTTATTAATTTAGGCTTGATTTTTTTTAAAAAGTATGCTATAATTAGTATATATAATGATAATTATAAATTTTAGATTATAGAAAATTTAAGATTATCATAGAAAAAATATAAAAATAAAAATTAAAATAAAATTATGTTTAAAAAAATCCAAAATTTACGCTTTGATCGTTTTGCCCACCATTTGGCGGTAGCTAGCTTGGTGGTTTTTTTGTTGGTTGTTAACTTTACTATGTACAACTATGCTTCAGCTCAAACTGGAGTAGAAATGGATACCAAAATTAATTCGGTTATTATCAGTGTAGCTGATACCTATGAACGCAGCGCTACCTATATGTATGAGTATAGCGTGACTTGGGGCGAGTTGTTATTAGAATGGGAAGATTTTATTGTTGATACATATTATCTTACCAAGTAGTTAATAATTTTTAAAAATCGCACAAAAATCCCGTTTCCTACGGGATTTTTTTTATAAAATTTGCTATAATTTATCCGTAATTTCTTATTCTTTATTCTTAATTCTTAATTCTTAATTCTTACTCTATATTTATGTGGTTTTGGCTAGTAATGGTTGCTTATGTTTTAAATGCGGTAGCAACCCTAATTTCCAAACGTTTATTGATCACAACTATTCCTCATCCAGTAGTGTTTGTTTTTTATATAGGTGTACTAAATTTGTTGGCTTTAGTGTTATTACCATTTGGTTTTTATGTACCAACCATCGGGAAAATATTGCTAGCATTGTTATCAGGCAGTGCTTATGCCGCAGCCATGTATTATTTAGCTAAATCTTTGCAGATTGATCAGGCATCACAGGTAGCACCAATGATTGGGGGGTTGCAACCAATTTTTGTGGTTTTATTTGCTTGGTGGTTTTTACCTGAAAAATTGACGCAAATACAATACTTAGGTATAGCTTTTTTAATAATTGGTTCATTACTCATGGCGTTGGAGTTGGGGCGGCGACGTGTTTTTACTGAAAGTCTCAAATATATTTTTATTTCTAGTATTTTATTTGGCTTGTCTTATGCTTCACTAAAATTAGTATATTTACAACAAAATTTTGTCTCTGGTTTTGTTTGGACTAGATTTGGTACATTTATTTTTGTCATGGTATTGATTCTATTGCCACACAACTGGTCAAAAGTTAGAGAAAATTTTAGACGCACTGGTGAAAAGGTAAAAGCCATGTTTGTAATTGGGCAAATTTTAGGAGCACTAAGTTTTTTACTAGTGTCAGGAGCAATATTTTTAGGTCCGGTTACTGTTATTAATGCCCTACAAGGGGTACAGTATGCAGTTTTGTTTATTTTTATTTTACTTCTAGCCAGAAAATACCCCTCGCTTTTGGATGAGCCGTTGCGGCGGCCAATTGTAGTACAAAAGATCGCGGCTATTTTGCTTTTGATATTAGGTTTGGCGTTAGTGATTTAAATAAGTGTTTAGTATCAGGTATTAAGTAATTTATAATTTTTCTTGTTTGTGCTTAAAATTTTTAAAAAATCATTTCGGTTAGTGGTTGTAAGTTTAGTAATTTTTATTATTGGTTATTTTTTTATGAAAGACTTTTCTTTTAATAAAATAAATTGGGGGGTCACCTTTTCTCAACTATATGCCAAAGAACTGGGGTTGGATTGGCGTCAGGCATATTTAGCAATTCTTGATGATTTGCAGGTAAAAAACTTACGATTGGTAGTTTATTGGTCAAACGTTGAGACTACAATGGGAGAATTTGATTTTACTGAAGTTGATTGGCAAATTGTCGAAGCACAGAAAAGAGGTGCAAGCGTAGTTTTGGCTATTGGTGAGCGCGTACCGCGCTGGCCCGAGTGTCATACCCCTCCGTGGGCTACAAAAATTTCACCAGAGGAAAAAGAAAAAAGAATAGAGGTTTTGTATGAAGAAACAGTTAAACATTTTCGGATTTATTCAAATATTGTTATGTGGCAGGTGGCCAACGAGCCATTTTTGAAAAGTTTTGGTAAATGTGGCGAGGTTACTTCTGATCAGGTAGCTAAATATATAAAGATTATCAAAGACAATGACAGTAAAGATCGCCCCATTATGCTCACTGAATCAGGTGAACTATCAACTTGGGTACAAAGTGCTAAACTGGCAGAAGTAATAGGTAGTTCATTGTATCGTACGGTTTGGAACAAATATTTTGGATATTGGAGCTATCCTTGGCCGCCGGCTTATTATCGTTGGCACGCTGATTTAATAAAGAAATTTTTTCCGGTTAAACGAGTGATTATTTCCGAATTGCAAGCCGAACCATGGCCACCGGGTAAACACATTGTAAATACTTCACTTGACGATCAGTTTAAATCGTTTGATTTAAAACGTTTGCAAAAAAATATCAATTATACCAAAAAAACCGGCTTTGACGAGGTTTATTTTTGGGGAGCAGAGTGGTGGTACTATATGAAAGAAAAACAAAACCATCCTGAGTTTTGGTTGGAAGTAAGAAAACTCAAATAATTAAAAGATTATGAAGAAGAGTTATTTAAAGATTTTTATAGGATTTCTAAGTATTTTTGTTTTGGTTTTTGTTGGAATCGTGATTATAAAGAGTATAAATTCTTCTATAGTTTATAGAAAAATTGACTCAATTGCTAGAAATGATGGCACAAGTTTATTTACCCTACATTCACCAGCAGTATATAATAATGCTTTAGAGATTGTACGTGATAACGTTCGATTATCTATAAAACCTTTGCAAGCATTTGCCGGGGAAAGAAAAATTTTAAGTGATAAACAAAAAATATTAATTCAGTATATTGATACTTACCCGCAAGTTGATGTCTTACAAACCGTAGGTGTTGATGATTTAAAAGAAGATTTATTATTAAAATCACCTGGTCATCCCTTAGTATTTAAGTATGAAATCAATGCAGATGATTTTTTATGGGAAATTGATATTAATGGCGATATATTATTTAAGAATAAAGCAAAAAACGATAGGTTTAGTATTGTAAAGCAAGAAAGTGGTTATATAACTGCTGAAAACATTATTGATTATAATGATGGTCATCAGATTATGTTTAAAATCCCAGCTCCTTTTATGGTAGATGATAATGGAGTGAAATCAGACACAAGTGATGTAGTAGTGGAAATTGATAACAATAACCTAATTTTAAGAATCAACGAAGAGTGGTTAAAAAATCACAAATATCCAATTCGTTTAGATCCCACTGTACAGACACCAGAAATTGAAAAAGAAAGTATAGAATTTGGTGACAAAAATTCACCAACTCTTGATCCCCAAGTAAAATTAGGCAGGTGGGGTAGCGAGACTTATGTGTCTTTATCTTATGAATTATCAGGTAAAGTAGATGTGAGTTTAGCCAATAACACTCTTAATTTTAGTAATAATGGACAAGTAGAGGTGGAAATCTATAATAAAGAGCCAGAGATAATAAATCAAGATTCAGATTCTCAGTATATTCTCAATAAAGATGGAGGAATAGAATTTGATTTGATTTTAAAAACTGTTCCCGCTACAAATATATTCAATTATCAACTTGATACCGAGGGTTTAGTATTTTATTATCAACCAGAAATTTCTGATCAAGTAGCTCAAGAGGTTTTGAATAGATATGAAAAAATGAAAAAATCAGTAAAACCGGTAAACTATACTGATAATGAGTGGCAGACAAGACTTGCAGATTTTCCACAAAATTTAATTGAAGTAAAACGTCAGATGAGACCAGAAGATATAGTTGGGTCATACGCAGTTTATCATCAGGAAAAAAGTGGTGACTTTACGCAGTTAGGAGGAAAAAATTATCGCAGTGGTAAAGCTTTTCATATCTATCGGCCAAAAGTATATGATGCAAGTGGAGATTGGATTTATGCAGATTTAAAAATAGATAATTTCCAGAAGATACTTTCAGTAACAGTCAATCAAAACTGGTTGGAGAAAGCTACATATCCTGTTAGGATAGATCCTAACTTTGGGTACGAAACAGTAGGAAGAAGTAGCATAAATGCGTACTATATAGCTGGGGCACCTTATAGTTCAGGTGGTTCAGGAACGGTTAGTTCAATTAGTGCATATATGAGTGCTAATGATAGTGCTGCCGCAGGTTTTGCTATCTATGATAGTGATAAATATTATGTTGGGTCCGCAGCTGTTGGTTCAGTTACCAGCGGTTGGAATAGTGCTTATCCGTCAGATGAACCAGATCCAAGTGTGGGCGATGCTACTTATTGGTTATATTTATGGCAACTAGAAAATTCAAGAGATGAGTTTTTTTATGATACTGGTGGTTCTGATCATAATTTAGTATATAATACATATCCGCTTTTTAATAAAGGTGTGCCAAGTGAATGGCCAAGTAGATTAAGAAGTGAAGATTTTGAAACAAATTGCGCATTTATAGCTTGTTTTGAAGCATTTAAATTTTCTGTTTATGCTACATACGGTTCTCTTGTGCCAGAGATTATTTCGGTTACTGATAGTCCGGATCCAGTAAATGTTGGTAGCAATATTAATTTTGAAGTTAATTGGAATGCAGATGATAGTACGACTGGCGAAGCATATGTATGCACTACTAATAGTTTTAATTCATCTGCTCTGGAATGTAATGATAGTAGCTGGGGTTCAGGCAGTTCGGTATCAACACCAATTACAATAGGATATAATACGCAAAGTTATGATATTGGTATAAATGATTATTATGTATTTCTCTGTATTGGAGCTGATAATTGCACAAATAGTAAAAGTGGAGATTTTACAGTCCAACCTAAATCAACCTTAGATGTTGAAGGCATATATAATTTTCAAGGACAAGTGAATATTTCAGCTCAATAGTATTATATATCATAAAAAATGGCTAATTTTAGCCATTTTTTTGTATCCTTGAACAAATAATTTATCCACAAGTAAAATATTTGGTTTTAAGGTGCATTTTATGTTATAATTTAGATGAAGAATTGGTTTTTCAGATTTTTAGTGCATAGTCGATTAAATAAATAAATTTACAAAATTATTTTATTATAACCTGCCAAAATTAGGCAGGAAAAAATGTAAAAAAAATCAATCTCGACCCTCGAGATATTATAAAAAATGAAAAATTCAAATAATAAAATTGTACCGGAAAGTAAGTATATAACACTCAAACAAGCAGCTGAAATTTCGGGTTATTCGTCTGATTATATAGGTCAGCTTATCAGGCAGGGTAAAATAGACGGTAAACAGATTTATTTTAATGTTGCTTGGGTGACTACTGAAGAAGAAATTCATAAATATCTGGGTTTGAAAAACCAAGGCAAAAACCCCAGCTCCTGGCGTGGGGTTTATTTGCGTTTTAAACATCAAATCTCTGATTGGTTGTTTGGTTTCAGCCCAACTTTGATTGTAAAATCTTTTTTTTATTCTTTTGTTTTTTTGCTATTGGTAATTGGCTCTCTTCTATTTATTCTCAATATAAATAGTGATGAACAAATAAAATTGTCCTCGCCTGATATTCGGCGGGTAGTTGAATATGATCAAAACAACAAAAAAATTATTCAAATAACAGATTTACCATATGTACCATAGAAAATCAAAAATAATTTATTTTGAATTTTGATTTTTGAATTATACCTTTTATTTTCCCCATGCCTGTCAAAACAAAAATCATGCCATTGGTAAAAAGTGTGTTTAAACGCGCGATTTTTGTATTATTAGGACTTATAATAATAAATTTTATTTATTTAGCGGGTAAAATAGTTTATACCGCTTCAGCCCAAGGGGTACCGAATTTAATTTCTTATCAAGGTAGGTTGTATGATACTAGTGGAAATTTATTGGGTGGAGCAGGAACAAATTATTATTTTAGATTTTCTATTTATGATGCCGCTAGTGGTGGCACAAAATTGTGGCCAGCTGGCACACCCTCCACGATGACTTATCAAGTCAGGTATGGTGTGTTCAATGCTCAAGTAGGTGATACTAATGCTGGCGGAGATGCTTTAACTTTGGATTTTAATGATGATACATATTTTTTACAGGTTGAGGTAGCATCACTTGCAAATTTTTCTGATGGTGAAACTTTGTCGCCCCGGCAGCGCATCACGAGCGCGGGGTATGCGAAAAATGCTGATATGGTTGATGGGTATCATGCTTCCACAACACCAACAGCCAATCAGGTTGTTGCGCTTGATGGTTCGGGGAATTTGAGTTTTGGTACTTCCAATCCAGTGATTCAAGCAAGCAACGGTTTATCTTTGCAAACTACAGTAGCTGGAGATATCAATCTAACGCCCGCAGCTGGACAAGTAAAAATAGTCTCGGCTACCACTACTCAGCTGACAATTGGTTATGATACAAACAATCGGTTGGATGTGAAGGTTTCATCTGCAGGCGCAGTCACATTTGATGCGGTGGGTAGCGGGGCCGAACTGATTGCCAGTGATAATTTTACGGTGCAGGGACAAATTTTTGTATCAGGGACCGCTACCTCAACTATTGCTGGTGATGTAAATTTTGATGCTGGCACCTTATATGTTGATTCGGTTAATAACCGGGTAGGAATAGGTATTACTTCACCGGCACATACTTTATCCGTCAATGGAACAACCAATATTTCTGGCGCAGTTACTTTGCAGAGTACTTTGAATGTCACAGGTAATACTACCTTAGCCAATACTTCATCTACCAATCTTACTGTCACCAACAATTCTTACTTCAACACCATCACTGCTACCGGTCAGACTGTATTAGCTAATGCCTCAACCACCAATCTCACTGTCAGTAGTGATGCTTATATTGGAACGGTAAGATCAGGTACTTGGAATGGTTCAATCATTTCTCCTACCTATGGTGGTCTAGGATTTAATGCTTCCAGTGTGCAAAAAGGAGGAATAATTGCTGGCACTGGTGCCGGCACATTTGGTATTTTGGCAGTTGGCAATAATGGTCTTTGTTTGATTGCTTCTTCCACTGCAGCAAATGGTGTTGCTTGGTCTGATTGTGCCACTGCTTCAGGTGCCATCACCAATTTAAACGGACTGTCAGTTTCCTCCCAAGATTTCGCTACTTCTACCAGTGGTGGTCTTGATTTGTTTATTACTTCAGTTGGTTCCACTCATACTTTTACTTTACAGCCAGCTAGTGGTTATAGTGTTCCACTTTCAGCATCGACTACCGAATGGGCAGGATTTTATGCTACTCCATCAACCAGAATTAGTGCTGGTACGGGTCTTAGTTGGAGCGGCAATACCTTGAATGCTGCAAATGCATTTACAGGAAGTGGGACTAATGGTTATGTTGCCAGATGGGCCTCATCTACCGGACTGACTACTGGTATATTAGTTGACAATGGTACAGTAGCCGGAGTGAATGCGACTTCATCTGACTATACTTTCAATATTCAAGGTTCAAGTGGAGTAAACCCATTTAACGTTGCTTCATCTACTGGTGATTCGTTATTTAATATCAATCAGATTGGCATGGTAAGTATAATGGGTGATGTTGGCATTGGCACAACTACACCATACAATCCTGATGGTTGGAATAGAGTTTTGGATGTTTCTGGAGGTTATCATTCAAAAATTATAACTACTGTTCAAGATGGAAATATTCAAGGTGGGATATACTCACATCATCTTGGTTATTTTGGAGCACCTACTGGAACTATGATGGGTACTTATACTGACCACCCGTTGTCACTAATTACAAATTCACTGGCCAGAATGATTATTAGTAATACTGGCAATGTCGGTATCGGTACAACTACTCCGGCACAAACTCTGGCAGTAGCAGGTAGTTTCCGAGCAACTGGTGCATTTTTTGATAGCTCCAATGCTTCGGGTACAACTGGTATGCTGTTGCAGACTACTGGTACTGGTACCCAGTGGGTAACAACTTCATCACTCGGTATTGTGAGTGGGGTATCATCAGTGACTGCCGGTGACGGACTGGGACAGGATTCAACTACTGGTAATCTTACTGTTTATGTTAAACCAGGCACGGGTATTACTACTTCATCAGATCAGATCAGTGTAGACACCAATGCACAACTTACTTGGACTGGTACGCAAACTTTTGCCAATGTATCATCAACCAATCTGACAGTTGCCACTGACACTTATTTAAACACTCTTAGAACGAGCGGGGCGATTCTTGCTTCTTCTACGCTTGGTGTCAGTGGGGCAGTTATTTTGCATTCTACTTTGAATGTTCAAGGACAAACTAGCTTGGTCAGTGTTTCCAGTACAAATTTGACAGTGAGCAGCAATACTTATCTTGCCAGTCTCAATGTATCTGGTGCAGCTAATTTTAATTCTACTCTTGATGTTCAAGGACAAACAACACTTGCCAACGCTTCCAGTACAAATTTAACCGTAACTTCCAATGCTTACTTCAACACCATCTCTGCCACCGGTCAGATTTCTTTAGCTAACACTTCATCAACCAACCTCACGGTTTCCAATAACTCATATTTCAATACCCTTACTGCTACCGGTCAAACCATTTTAGCTAACGCGTCCTCAACCAATTTTACTGTTTCAGGAAATTCTTATTTGGGTACAGTTATGCAAGGTACCTGGCAGGGCAGTGTTATTGCTCCGACTTATGGTGGTCTAGGATTTAATGCTTCCAGTGTTGCAACTGGTGGTCTGATTACCGGTACTGGTGCCGGCACCTTTGGTATTTTGGCAGTTGGTAATAATGGTTTTTGTCTCACTGCTTCATCTACTGCGTCAAACGGAGTTGCTTGGTCTGATTGTGTTACCGCTTCCGGTGCCATCACTTCTTTAAATGGATTGACCGCTACTACTCAAACCTTTGCTACTTCTACTAGCGGTGGATTAGAACTAAATATCACTTCTACCGGTTCGGTTCATACCTTTGCTCTGCAACCAGCCAGTGGTTATACCGTGCCACTTTCAGCATCAACTACCGAGTGGTCAAATTTTTATGTTACACCAAGTACCAGAATTAACGCTGGTACTGGTCTTACTTGGAGCGGCAATACTTTGCATGCCGCAAATGAGTTTACGGGTACGGGTATTACCAATTATGTTGCCAGATGGGCTTCATCTACCGGACTGACTACTGGTGTGTTAGTTGATATTGGCACCAAGGTTGGTATTGGTACTACTTCACCATCAGCTCTTTTTACAGTTCAGGCCACCTCAACTTCTGATAAAACGGTATTGATAGCTGGTATTGCCGGACAAACCACCAATTTGTTTGAATTGCAAAACGCGGGTAGTTCACAATTACTTACTATTGATATTTCTGGTAGAACAGTATTTACCATTGCTACCACCACCAATGCTTTGGTTGTAAATCAATTGGGAACAGGCAATATCGCCCAGTTTCAGGCATCAGGTACACCAATATTTACCATTGGCCAGTCTTTGGTAACCAGTGAAGTACCTTTGGCTATCAATTCAGTCGGTGATACGGGTATTGCCGGAAATTTGATATTTACGAATCCAACTGCTTCATATATAAAATCAGATTCACCGCTTTATATCCAAGCAGGTGATATCGCCAATAACGAATCATTGTATCTATCTGGTTCCAATGCCGGATTGGTGATTGTGGAGGATAACTTTTTGGCAGAGAGTTCATCTACTTCAGCAATTGTGAGGGTGAACCAAACAGGCAGTGGCAATATTTTGCAACTACAAGGTAGTGGTAATGATCGTTTGGTCGTAACGACGGCAGGATATGTTGGTATTGGTTCCTCAACACCGACTCATACTTTGGCAGTGCAGGGTGTTGGTGGGGATATTCCATTTTCGGTTGCTTCTTCTACTGGTGCCAATCTGTTTATTATTACACAAAATGGCAATGTCGGTATCGGTACAACTACTCCAGCCCAAACTTTGACCGTAGTTGGCGGTGCCAGGGTGACAGGTGCTTTGTATGATAGTGCGGCTAGCGCTGGTTCATTCGGCATGTTGTTGCAAACCACAGGTTCAGGTACACAATGGGTGACGACTTCATCACTCGGTATAACCGGTAGTTTAACTGGTAGTGGTACCAATGGATTAGTTGCTCGGTGGACCAGTGCTAGTGCTTTATCAACTGGTATTTTACAAGACAGTGGCACCAGAGCCGGGGTCAATGCTACCTCAAGCAGTTATACTTTCAATATTCAAGGTTCTAGTGGTGTCAATCCTTTTAATATTGCTTCATCTAGTGGTAGTTCAATATTCAATATTGATCAAACAAATGCTATTAGCATCAATACCGGTTCTGGTCAATGGTATTTTTCAAGTATAACCAATAGTTTTGGTCCAAGTATTGGTGGTGGTGCTAGACTTGGTTATCCTAGTTATGGTTGGACCTATTTAGATTTTACTTCAACAGATGGTTTATCAAATACAGTCATAGAGATGGAAAATGCTGATAGTTTAGCTTTTTCTGGTGCTACTGCTGGTTATCGTTTTAGTGATGGACCAATACTTGCTTCATCCACCTTGGGCGTAACTGGTGCTACAACTTTACATAATACCTTAAACGTCCAAGGTCAAACCACTTTAGCTAATGCATCAACTACTAATCTTACGGTGAGCGGTAATTTATATGGAGGTACTTATATTGGTTCACTTAACCCACAGCTTACACAAGGAAGCGTGTTTTTTCAAGGGATCAATGGTTTAACACAAGATAATGTAAATTTTTATTGGGACGATGTAATGAATACATTGGAACTAGGTGATCATACTAACCTAAATGCTGGTTTATTTATTTATCGAGCGGCTACTTCTTCAGGAACTTTGTATGGTCAATATATCGAAGCTACTGCTAATGGTGCTGGTTCGCCAAATGTATATGGTTCAAATATAAATACTTATACAGGAGTTAATGTGAATGATTTATATGGCATGAATATTTTATCTGGTGGTTTAGCTAGTGCAGTATTAGGTGATTTAGTTGGTATTAAGTCAACAGCTAACAAACAGGATAATTCCAACAATAATACAGGAAATGTTTATGCTGGTTATTTTGATGCCCGTTATGGGGCTAATGCTTATGGTTTATATGTTAATGCACAAAATGCCGCCACTACCAGTTATGCTATTTATAGTGCAGCGGGTATTAATTATTTTACCAATGCGTTGTTGGCCTCTTCTACTTTGTCTGTCACTGGCGCTACTACATTGCATAATACCTTAAACGTCCAAGGCCAAACGACGTTGGCGAACGCTTCTACTACGAATCTTACTGTATCTACTAATACATATTTAAATACACTAAGAACTAGCGGGGCGATACTAGCATCTTCCACTTTGTATGTTACCTCGGGGGCAACTTTTTATGATTCTGTTACCATTCAGGGGACAACAAGATTATTTGGTACAGTAGGAGATGGTGCAAATAATCCAGGAGCATATGGACAAGTGTTAATGACTACTAGTTCCGGTGTTTTATGGGTGACAACTTCATCACTTGGTATAGTAAGCGGTGGAACTCCCGGGGGTTCTAGCGGACAAATTCAGTTTAATCACGGTGGTACTTTTGCTGGTGATTCTGGTTTTACTTTTAATAGTTCTACTGACAGTGTAACGATTGGTGGTGATTTGACTGTTGATACCAACACGTTGTTTGTTAATGCCAGTACTAACCGGGTGGGTGTTGGTACTTCTACTCCTATTGCCAGATTTTCCGTTCAAGCAACTGCCGGAGAAGAAGCTTTGCGTATTTCATCATCAACTGGCGCCACATTGCTGGTAGTTGATAGTGGAGGAAATTTCAATTTTGATGCTGGTACTTTATTTGTCGATGTTGTTAATAATCGCGTAGGTATTGGTACAACTACCCCGCAAACTATTTTGGACATAGTTGATCCTTCAGGTATTTCCACCCTGCGAGTGAAAGCTGGTTCTAGCCAGGGAACAAACAATTTATTGGAAATACAAAATGTGTCCGGTACAAATTTGGCTTTTGTTAGTTCAGCAGGAGGAATTTTTACTTCATCCACGCTCGGTGTAACTGGTGCTACTTTGTTGCACTCCACTCTCAATGTTCAAGGTCAGACTACTTTAGCCAATGTGTCATCAACCAACATCACTTCCAGTGGTACAGGCTATTTCAATGTCTTACGAGCTACAGGTCAAACCACGTTGGCTAATGTCTCTTCCACTTACTTCACAGTATCCAGTAATGCTTATTTAGAAAATGCAACGGTTGCTAGCAATTTAACAGGTAATGGTACAACTATATTTAATGATCGTGTATATTTTTATAATACAATTCGTGATAATTCAGGTAGTGCCGGATCATATGGAAATATATTAATGTCTACAAGTACTGGTGTACAGTGGATTGCAACTTCCTCACTTGGTATCAGCGGCTCGCTATCCGGTGGCACTAACGGTTATGTGGCACGCTGGACTTCAGCTTCCACTTTATCTACGGGAAAATTTATAGACGACGGCACCGTCGCTGGTGTAAATGCCACTTCCAGTAGTTATACTTTCAATCTGCAAGGAAATAGTGGTGTCAATCCATTTAATGTTGCTTCATCTAGTGGTGCTAATTTATTTACAGTATTACAGACCGGTCGAGTGGGTATAGGCACATCTACACCGGAAAGTGAACTGCAAGTCGTAGGATTAATAAAATCTGATATATTGCATATCGGTGGACCAACAAATACAAACCAAAGATTTTATGTGACTAGTGATAACACTGGAGACAACTGGCCGTTGGCATATATTAAAGAATCAACTAGTGCTAGCACTTCTACTACCAGATATGCAGCTTATATATTAAATGAAGGTGTCGGTCAGCAGAGTGCGTCAAATTATGGTCTACGGGTAGAAGCAACTGGTGCCAGTACTGCTAGTGGGGTGAAAAATATAGCTATTATTGCTAACGGGCAGAATTCATATGGTTCCAGTGGACAAAACGTTGGTTTACAAGTAAGTGCTGCTGGGCACGGCGTACTGGGTGCTACTTCCAAGGCAATTGAAATTACTGGTCCAACTACTCATGATGATGCTTGGGCGATTTATTCAAGTGCTACTGCCAAGTCATATTTTGCTGGTGCACTGTTGGCTTCATCTACTTTGTCAGTAACTGGTGCCACTTTATTACACAGCACATTAAATGTCCAAGGACAAACAACTCTGGCTAATGCTTCTAGTACCAACCTAACAGTATCTTCCAATGCTTACTTTAATACCATTAATGCCACTGGACAGACTACCTTAGCTAATGCCTCATCAACCAATCTGACTGTTTCTACAAATACTTATTTAAATACTCTGCGCACCAGTGGAGCAATATTGGCTTCATCTACATTAGCTGTTACTGGAAATGCGGATTTTTATGGTGCAAATGATTTTTATGGCGGTGTTGATTTTTGGGGTAATACTAGGTTGCTTAGTGAAGTGCGAGATGGTAATAATAGTGCCGGCACTTATGGTATGGTTTTGATGACTACTAGTACGGGAGTACAGTGGGTTGCCACCTCATCACTTGGTATTAGCGGTGGATCATTATCCGGTGGTACCAACGGCTATGTGGCGCGGTGGACATCAGCATCTTCACTATCTTCTGGAAAATTATTGGATGATGGTACTGTCGCTGGCGTAAATGCTACCTCAAGTAGTTATACCTTCAATATTCAAGGTAATAGTGGTGTTAGTCCATTCAATATCGCTTCATCTACTGGTAGTTCATTGTTGACAGTAAATCAAGCTGGTTATGTTGGGGTAGGGACTTCTACTATACCAGAAAGACTGACTATTGCCGGCAATACACTTATTTTGCAGGAAGACAAACCAACTTTTATAGGTAATATAGGAGCTAATTTATATAGTATATTCGCCATGGGTGATTATGTTTATGGGGTGGGTGGCGGTAATCAATTGGAAATTTATGATGTATCTAAACCAAGTAGTATTGTTCAAACTGCGGTTGATGGAAGTAATTTAGACAATCCAGTTAGTTTATATGTTTCCGGCAGGTATGCTTATGTGCTAAGTCTAAATAATTCCACTTTGCAAATTTTTGATATATCTAATCCTTATTCAATTGTTGCCAAAGATTATGAGACTAGTGGTCTATCTAGCCCAACTAGCATTTATGTTTCAGGAGGTTATGCTTATGTGACTGATTTAGGGAATAGTACTTTGCAAATTTATGATATTTCCAATCCCAACAATATATTAGTTAAAGATTCTATCACCACTGGTGCATCTTCTGCGCCGCAAGATGTGTATGTAGTTTGGCCTTATGCTTATGTAGTTGATTCTGTCAATACTGTTTTATTGATTTTTGATGTATCTGATCCAAATAATATTGTTGCCAAAGGATCTGATAGCACAAGTTTAGCAAGTCCAAACAGTATTTATGTTTCTGGTGCTTATGCTTATGTGACTGATGATAGTAATGATATTTTAGCAACTTACAATATTTCAGATCCCGATACCCCAACCTTTTTGGATAATATTAGCACCACCAATCCCGTGGATGCATTTGTATCAGGTAATTATGCCTATGTAGTTAAGTCTGATGGTAATTCATTTTCTATTTATGATGTATCAGATCCGGCAAACATTATTTCTAAAAACAATTATGACGTAGGTGTATCTTATAGTGTATTTGTATCAGGTAAATATGCTTATATTGGAGGAGATAGTTATTTGACTGTTTTGTCTTTAAATAATTTAACCACTCCGACTTTGGAAGCGGGGGCAGGTTATTTTGGTGATTTGCAAGTGCAGGACAATGCTTTATTTAACAATGATGTCATGGTCAGTGGTGGGCTTAATGTTGGAGGTGATGTATCTTTGCAAGCTGGTTTAAAAGTAATAAGTGATGCCTATATTAATACAGTCCGCGTTGGTTTAGGAAGTGGTAATCAAGCATACAATACTGCTTTAGGTAGGGAAGCCTTAAATGCCAATACAACTGGTGATTACAACACGGCGGTTGGTAGGCAGGCACTTTTTCTAAATACAGATGGAACTGGTAATACCGCGCTTGGTTATTCTGCCGGTTCATACAATGGTCAGAGTAGCGGTAGTTATAATACGACCATTGGTATGAATACGTTATATTATAATCAAACTGGGAATTATAACGTTTATATTGGTGCTGAAGCTGGCAATAATGTAGGTAATGCTGGTTCCGGTAATATTGTTATTGGCTATGATGCTGGGGATAATATTTCTAGTGGAAATAACAATATTGTCATTGGTTATAGTATTGATGTACCAGCACCGACAGTGTCAAATCAAATGACTATTGGCAATCTGCTTTTTGGCACAAATCTTGATGGCACTAATACCACTATAAGTAGTGGCAATATTGGTATTGGCACTTCTACACCCATTGCTCGGTTGTCCGTACAAGCAGCAGCTGGTCAGGAAGCTTTACGTATATCTTCATCAACCGGTGCTACACTTTTGGCAGTAGAAACTTCTGGCAATTTCAATTTTGATTCCAATACACTCTATATAGATACTATCAACAATCGTGTAGGTATTGGCACCAATAATCCTCAACGCATATTGGATGTTTATAACCCGTCTGGAATTTCCACTTTGACAGTACGAGAAGGGGTAAATCAAGGCAGTAACAATCTATTTGAAATTCAAACCGCCAGTGGCTCTAGCTCTTTGGTCTTTACTTCAACCTCCACTCAACAGCTACGTGTTTATGCAACGAGCAGTGGTTATTATGTAGCTATGTATCATGATGGTACCAATGGCAATATTGAAAGTTCAGCTGGTAGTTTGAAAATAAATAACAGCGCTATTTTTAGTGGCACAATCAAAACCGGTGGCGGCACAGCCCAAAATTACAATTCTTTTGGTAGTGGTACTCCCGGACAAGGAACGATATCTTCCAATAATGATGTTTATGTTGTTGGAGATTTGGAAGTTGATGGCACTGCTTATTTGTCTGGTGGTACAGCCTGGACTCAAGGTGACTTTGCAGAAAAAATTTCTATTTATGAGGAAGAGGTATTGCCGGGTGATTTAATTGTGGCCAATGATTTAGAAGGCGAAACTGCTACCGGCAGGTTAGCTTATACGGAAAATTCCAATCGGATTTTGGGCGTAATCTCTACTTCCCCAGCGGGAATTTTGAAAAGTGATATTATTGGCGAACCATTAGCTTTGACTGGAACAGTGCCAGTCAAGGTGACTATAGAAAACGGTATTATCCGTCGGGGTGATCAAATTACAACTTCAGCTACTGTGCCTGGTGCTGGTATGAAAGCCACCACTTCTACGGCAGGAACTGTAGGTATTGCTTTGGAAGATTATACTGCCAGTTCCACTGGTTATGTGACAATATTACTTAATATAAATAATAAGATAGACGCAGTATCACAATTGGCGCAATTACCTGAATCAGAAAAACAATTTGAAAATACTACAACCACTACTTCATCAACTAGTGTAGTAGTGATTGATAACTCTACCACTACCATTCAGGTAATAAATAATAATTATAATTATAACAATACCCAGATTGTGGTTATTGATTATGAAGAGCTGGGTAATATCAAAGTAATGGGCCAAGCTGAATTTACTGGACTTATGAAAGTGGTGGAGGCAGAAGTATCTGGTCGGATTTTGGTAAAAGGAGACATAATTGTGGCCGGAGATATTGATTTATCAGGAGCAATTACTACTTGGTTCTGGCAAGATATTGCCACTTCTACTGCCACTTATAGTCAACAGGTTGAGTTGGGTGATGCGGTAGCGATTGCTGGTGAAAATACAGTTGTACCAATGTGGGCAAATACTTTTGAATTTAAACCCGCGGTTGGCATCGCGGTAGCTATCAAATCCTTTGCTACCATGACCAATGATGAGATTGCCAGTATGCCAGACAGCTTGAAATTGAAATATGAAGAAATTTTAGCTCAGTTGGTTGAACAAAATATTTCCACTTCGACAAATATTGTCATTAGTACTGACAATGAAGCGTTTAATAATTTTAAAATGGTCAAAGTAGCGATCAGCGGAATTGTTAAAGGTTATCAAAATTTGATTCCCGGTAGCCGGTATTATCTAGCACTTGATGAAAATATTTCCCAGCAGAAAAATTTATTATCAACCAATGATGATGAGTTGACTGATTTAATCAATCAGACTGACGAATTATTGAATGAAGCCAATGAATTAACAAGTACTACTACAGAAAATGGTATGGTAGCCGGAGAAGAAGAGGTGATTGATAATAGTTTAACCAAAGTCAGTCGTACTATTTCATACCTTGAGCCAGTTGAACAAGATGCCAAGTTGCAAGTAATTGGAATTGCCAAATCCAGAAGTGAACTACTTATTCAACCCAGTTTCAATTACTCTACTTATCGTGATGGGTATTTGTCTTGGGAATATGGCAGTTTGAGTACGGCTACAAATAATACAGGTAATAATTACCAACTACCGATTGTTTATCAATCACCAATTTATAATCCGCCAGTAGAAGACAATCAAACCACTACTTCTACCAGCACTACTACTGATGAAGTTATAGAAACCGAAACCAATGAGGATTTAATTGTTGATGAAACCGAGCAAGTAAACGAAATTGAACTGTCTAATGAGATTGATGAAACGTCAACGGTTTTAGATAACACACTAGATCAAGACGATTCCAATCTACTGCAACCAGCCGGCGTCGGAGAATTGCAGGGGAGTCTTTAAAAATTATAAATTATAACGCTACCTACAGGCAGTAATTATAAATGAATTATAAAATATATTAATAAGCACGAAATTCTAAACTCTAAATCCTAAACAAATTAAAAAATCATAAATACAAATGTTCAAAACAGATAAGAAAATAATAAAAAGTTTAGAATTTAAATAATTTGGAATTAGATATTATTTAGGATTTAGAATTTCGAATTTAGAATTTAATTTTAAATGTTTAAAATTAATTAGTAATTAATCATTAAAAAACCATTGTCATTCCCGTGTAAACGGGAATCTAAAAACAAAAAATTATTTATTTTTTTGGATTCCTGACTAAATCAGGAATGACAAATAAAGAAATTTAAAATTTTATAAAGTGATGTTTTCTTCCAAAAAAAATAAAAAAAAATATATATTGATAATTATTTTGTTTCTAGTCTTCCTATTATCTATCTGGTTGATTGTTCGGCTTTTCCCATCAACGGCTGAATATTTGCCCATTTTTCCTACCCGACCAAAATCTATCGCTAAGACAAAAAAAATTTATGATTTGGGTTCAAACCATCATTGTCAGATAAGTCCTTTTACTCAAAATATAGACAGTGGAGAATATGCAATTTTTCAAGTTTCGCTTCAGCCATCGCATGATGATAGCCCGTATGAATTGGAATTGGGAGGTTTACCTCAAGATGTAACAGTGGAAATGCCAATCAAGCGCGGGCGAGGTGATGATCAGATATATTTTAAGGTTTTTCGTTCACTGGAGGAAAATATCGGTTCGTTTACCATGACTTTAGCTTATCATGAATATCAGTTGGGAAAGTTTAAATGGTTGACCAATTATTGTTTATTTAACGTTATTTTGCAATAAAAATTTTTATGCAAAACACAAAAAACAACAATTTAAAATATTATATAAAAAAGGAATTTTATTATAAAATTTTTCTTATTTTATTAATTTTAACCAATCTATTTTCAGTTATTTATTATACCAGATTTTATAGTATAGAAGATAAATATGTAAAAGAATATCCTTATATTGAATTGTCTCGTAATTTTATTTCGCAAGAACATTATCTAACAAATTTACAACCGTTGCGTGAAGATTTGATTAATTTTGTTGCTGAAGAAGAAGCAAAAGGAAATGAGATTTCTTTGTATTTTGAATATTTAAATACTGGTGGCAATATTTCTATCAATCAAGATAAACGTATTTTTCCTGCCAGTTTAAACAAAGTACCAGTGGCGCTGGCCGTATTGAAAAAAGTAGAAGATGGTAAATGGAAAATGCATGATGAATTATTATTGACACCAGATGATATTGATGATCAATTTGGAAATTTATATAAAAGTCCGGTTAATAGTAAGTTTACTATCGAATTTTTACTAAAACAATTATTGGAAAATTCAGATAATACTGCAGTCAGAATTTTTGTCAGAAATTTAGATCAGATAGAGTTAGATGAACCGTTGGAAGAAATTGGTTTAAAAGGACTATTTGATGAGCATGGAAAAATTTCTGCCAAAGAGTACTCTCGTTTATTTAGAACTTTATATACAGCCAGTTATTTAAATCGAGCGAATTCGCAGTTTATTTTACAATTATTAGAGAATACTGATTTTAATGGTTTTTTAAGTACTGGCATACCTTCAGAAATTATTTTTCCGCACAAATATGGCATCAATAAGCCAGAGAGGGTTTTTACCGATTCAGGTATTGTCTACATACCTTATCGACCATATTTGTTAACTGTTTTAATTCATCGAACTACTGATTCTTTAGAAAATGATCAGGAAGCAGCCGCAGCTATTATGCAGCGAATATCAGAGATTACTTATACATATATTAGTTCACAATAACATGCTAAACAAATACAAAAAAATCAAATATTTTGCTATTCCAATTATTGTATTGGTGATGCTTATTGGTAATTTTCCTTTGGATCGGTTATTTGCTTTTCATAATCGTTTAGTTGATAAATTGTATTCTGGTAATACTGCTCATGCCGCCTATAATGGTAAGCATCTTCGTACAGTAGAATATATACTAGGTGGTAATGCGTCTGGTACTGCTGCTAGTGATAATGCCAGCCGTACTTCTGGCACATTAGCTTATGCTGGTACATCTTGGAATACTGCTACTAGTACATCTGGTATGAAAGTAGTAAAGATAGCGGGGAGTGGCATAGTAGTTAAACAAGCGTATTTGGAAGTGTGGTGGCACTCACAAACCGCGGCAAATACTACTGATATTGATTTGTTTTTAAATCTGCTTGATACTGGTCCCAATTCAGGAGTGG
>CAZUKA010000003.1:0-20987 GCA_964620905.1 uncultured Gammaproteobacteria bacterium
TTGAGAGTTTGATCCTGGCTCAGGATGAACGCTGGCGGCGTGTCTAAGGCATGCAAGTCGAGTGCAGGTTAAGCTGCACGGCAAACGGGTGCGTAACACATTGGTAATCTACCTTCAAGCCGGGGATAATCCCGCGAAAGCGGGAATAATACCCGATAATATATTGTTACATAAGTGACAATATTAAAGTTCCGGCGCTTGAAGAGGAGCCTATGGCCCATCAGCTAGTTGGTGAGGTAAGAGCTCACCAAGGCTATGACGGGTAGGGGGTGTGAGAGCATGGCCCCCCTCACTGGGACTGAGACACTGCCCAGACTCCTACGGGAGGCTGCAGTCAAGAATATTCCGCAATGGGCGAAAGCCTGACGGAGCGACGCCGCGTGCCGGAAGAAGCCCTTCGGGGTGTAAACGGCTTTTAGTAGGGAAGAATCCGTGACGGTACCTACTGAATAAGGGGCTGCTAACCTCGTGCCAGCAGCAGCGGTAATACGAGGGCCCCAAGCGTTATCCGAATTTACTGGGCGTAAAGAGTGCGTAGGCGGCTTGGTAAGTCTTTGGTCAAATCATGGGGCTCAACTCCATGGCTGCCAGGGATACTGCTAAGCTTGAGACTGGAAGAGGCAAGTGGAATTGCTGGTGGAGGGGTTAAATCCGTTGATATCAGCAAGAACACCAAAGGCGAAAGCAACTTGCTAGAACAGTTCTGACGCTGTTGCACGAAAGCGTGGGTAGCGAATGGGATTAGATACCCCAGTAGTCCACGCCGTAAACGATGGATACTAGACATTGGCAGTATCGACCCTGTCAGTGTCGTTTAACCAAGCTAACGCGTTAAGTATCCCGCCTGGGGAGTACGGTCGCAAGACTAAAACTCAAAGGAATTGACGGGGACCCGCACAAGCGGTGGAGCATGTGGTTTAATTCGACGATAAGCGAGGAACCTTACCAAGGCTTGACATGGTGCTGCAAGCTCTGTGAAAGCAGAGCCGCCTTCGAGGGTGCATCACAGGTGCTGCATGGTTGTCGTCAGCTCGTGTCGTGAGATGTACGGTTAAGTCCGGAAACGAGCGCAACCCCTGTCGCATGTTATATTTTCATGCGAGACCGCCCTGGTTAACAGGGAGGAAGGTGGGGATGACGTCAAATCAGCATGGCTCTTACGCCTTGGGCTACACACGTGCTACAATGGCCGGTACAATGAGCCGCCAAGTCGAAAGACGGAGCTAATCTCATCAAAACCGGTCTCAGTTCGGATTGAGGGCTGCAACTCGCCCTCATGAAGCTGGAATCGCTAGTAAACGCATATCAGCCACGGTGCGTTGAATACGTTCTCGGGTCTTGTACACACCGCCCGTCACACCAGGGGAGCCGGTAATGCCCAAAGTCTCACCGTAATAGGTGGGCCTAAGGTAGGACTGGTGACAAGGGTGAAGTCGTAACAAGGCATCCGTAGCGGAAGCTGTGGATGGATCACCTCCTTTCTAGGGAGATATACCTAGGAGCTGATAAATTTTGTTGACTATTTGAGTAAACAAATATTTATCTGCTTAGTTGGTCGGTCTTCATAATATTTTTATTTTGAAGTCATAATTTTTTTGGCTTTTTGTTTCTCTCACTTTTTAGCTGTTAAATTAAATCCCGCCGATGTGGCGGGTTTTTGATTGACAAAAATATAATAAAGTGATAATATTGTTTGATTTCTTTAAAATCATCAAAAATATAAAGGAGTAAAAATGCATTACCAAAATCTGCCTTTTCCTCATGAAAAATTTTTTAAAATTTTTCAAGCACTTGATCATGCCCTGCATTATTGTCTTAACCACCCACAAAACAGTGACCTTGTTAGAAAATCCGGTTATTTTACTTTACGAGATTTAATTTCGGGCAAAGTAATTTTTGTTTTGATGTTGGGCGAGGTACCTAAAGAAAAACAAGAAAGATATTTGTCTTTGTCCTTAGAAAAAGGACAGAGACTTTACCAAGACTACCGTGCCAACATAAAAAATATTTCTAGTTGGCAAACTAGGAATCCAGATAAAGATCTGTGGGGCGGAGCAATTCGCATTCATAAATACATACTTTCCTTTTCCGGATTAGCTGAACTGCTAGACGAAGCTTTAGTGTTGGAAACAGCACTGACCATGGATTGGGACCATTATCGTCTTTATGAAATAAGTCAGGAAAGTAAAAATTATTTTTATCGTCATTTTGACGCCAGCTCCCAACAAGTGGAGCATTGGAAATATTAGCAGACTTAAAGCCCTTGAATTTAAGGGCTTTTTTAATTTAAAAATTTACGCAATTAATTTACGTAAATTAGATCAAGCGCGGATTAATTAAAATTTTTATTTAAGTTGGGTATTAAAAAAGTTACTCTGCTTTTTTGAATACTTCTTCCACACTAGTGATACCGTCTAAGGCTTTTAAGAGACCATCCTGCACCATAGTAATCATTCCAGCTTTTTGAGCCAAGTCTTGCAGTTGATATTCAGTGGCTTGTCCAGAAAGTAATAATTTTTCTACTGATTCATTCATATTCATTACTTCATAGATGCCGATTCTACCTTTGTATCCCAAACCATGGCAGGCGCTACAACCGGGTGCAGTAAAAAAGACCATATTAACCAAATCAATATTTTTTTTAGTTAAAAAATCAGGTGGTAAAGTAGCAAAAATTTGTTTTATTTTGGTTGAAGTTTCGGCATCTATTTTAGCTGGTTGTTTACAAGCTGAACAAAGTTTTCTTACCAATCGTTGGCCAATAACAGCATTGAGCGCCGGTGCCAATAGGAATGACTGCACTTTCATTGCCAGTAGTCTAGGTATAGCACCAGCAGCAGAGTTGGTATGCAAAGTGGAAATAACCAAGTGCCCAGTGAGGGCAGCATTGACGGCAATTTCGGCAGTTTCTGAATCTCTAATTTCTCCTACCATTACTACATCAGGATCTTGCCTGAGTATTGAACGTAAGCCCTTGGCAAAAGTGTAATCTTTTGAAGAATCAATTTGGGATTGGTTAATGCCAGCCAGTTTGTATTCGATCGGATCTTCCAGAGTGATAATTTTTGTCTCTTCATTGTTTAGTTTATTGAGAACGGCATAAAGAGTGGTGGTCTTACCACTACCAGTAGGACCAGTGGTTATAATCATACCGTTTGGTTTTTTTATCTCTGTATCTAAAATTTTAAAAGTCTCATCTCGAAGACCCAGGTCTTCAAATTTCAAACCAACTGATGAAGAGCGCAACAAACGCATGACAACCGATTCACCGTAAGCCGTGGGTACAGTAGAAACTCTGACGTCAACTTTGTCAGCAGTGAGATAGATAGTGAAACGTCCATCTTGAGGAATAGTATCAACATTAATTTTCAATTTGGATAACAATTTAATACGAGAAATGATCTGTCGCCATAATTTATTGGGCAAAGAAGCCACAACGTGTAAAATACCGTCAATACGAAATCTGATTTTTACTTCTTTTTCTTCTGCTTCGATATGAATATCAGATGCTTCAGTTTTTAATGCACTCGCGATAATAATAGTGACAATATCCGTGAGGTTGGCCGTGAGGATAGTTTTTTGCAAATGAGCGAAATCTTCTATTTCTGTCTGCCATTTTTTTAAATCAACTTCATTGACTTCTACTCCAGTTTTTATTTTTATTATTTTTGGTAAACGTTGGTATAAAGACAAAGAAAAGTCAAAAGATTTTTCCGAAACTAGGTACAACTCACTGGAATTGTAGTGAGTTGGGGTGATTGTTTTTATTAATTCATAAATTTTTTCATCAGGCGGTTGGCTTGTGGCAAAACGTAAATTTTTTTCATCATTGAAAAAACAAACCAGTTTAAGTTCGCTCGCAGTTTTTTCCGGTAGCAAAGACAAAGCTTCCGGCGTGATGGCAAAACCAACCAAATTGATATAAGGTAGGCCCAAGGAATTGGCGATTTGAGCGGTTTCTTTTTCTTTATCTTTTTGTTTAAGACTAGAAATTTTTTCTGTCAAAATATCTTGCGGATCCTTGGTATCTTCATTATTGATAAGCAAATCCTCAATAGAGGGATTGTGTTTGCTCATGAATTATGTTTATTAATGCCCGTGGGGGCAGATTATTTATTTTTTTTGTTTCCCGAAACTAACCGAAGTAATTTGGGTTGTTTATTGCCCTCTAATAGTTTTTGAAAAAGTAAAGTCCAGGCCGAATATTGGAAAGCCGCAAGTCCTGAACCTGTAAAAAGCAAAAGTAGCAAAGTAATGATTAGTCCAAAGCCTAATGCTAAATTTATACCCATCTCATTTTGAACCAAGATCATCAGTATTACCAATCCTAGAAACGGTAAAGCTAGAATCACTATGGCTAATACCAGAATTAAACCCACTAAAAAATTTATCGCAAATAGCAAGATAGCCATTTCCAAACTGATTAACCAGTTGGTGGCAAATAAACGCCAAGCCAGTACAAAAGCAGATATGGCTGATTGATCTTTTACAACCACAAAAGCAAAAGCATACTTTAAAATAAATGAAAGTATAATAGCAATTGGAACTAGTAAAATAAAAGCCAGTAAGGTTAGGAAGGTAATTGCCGTGTCTGAGTTGTTGTACATGTATAAGATTGCAAAAGGTATGGATAGAATTATTAAAGCAAAATATAGTATTAGGCGTATGGATAAATTTAGTCCAAAGACTGGCCAAAATTTGTGTATTCCTTTTTCTAGCGCACTTCGAAAAGAAACTTTTTTATCACCATCCAATTTACTAGCACTTTCAATCAGTGCACCCTGTGAAACAACTACCAACCAGATAAATAAAAGTACAAAAATTAAAGACACTGCTACCGACAGAGTAGTTAGCAGGGGTGCGGTTGCTAGGGCGTTTATGACACCTTCTTTGACTGCATTTAGATCAAGTGCTGCAAAGTTGTCTCTTAGAGACATTAAAAATTCAGGGGCATTTTTAAGTTTTTCATTTTGCATTAAAATATCTACTTCGCCGCCGTTGCCCATGAATGCGGCAAACAGACCAAAGAGCCAAAGCCACCGATGTTTTTTTATCTGTGACCAGGCTTGTTTGAGTATAGAACGGTAAAGCGGTTCCATATAATTTTATTAAGAAATTAGCTTTTTAGTATATTATCAAAATAAATTATACCACAAAATAAAAAATCCGCCCAATAAAGCGGATTTTTTTGTTTGATAATTTTTAAGCTGGTATTTTTTCTGACATAATTTTAGTGAATTCTTCTCGTTCAATCGTTTCTTTTTCCAGTAAGGTTTGAACAATTTCTTCCAACTTAGATTTATGTTTGTTGATTAGTTCTTTGGCATCGAGGTAGGCTTTTTTAATAATATTGGTAATCTGTTCGTCAATTGTTTGGGCAGTAGTTTCTGAATAATCACGTCGTTCGTGTATTTCCCTACCTAAAAATATCATTTCTTCTCTTTGACCAAAGGTACGTGGACCTAATTTTTCGTCCATACCATATTCGGTGACAATAGCTTTGGCTAAAGCCGTGGCTTTTTGTAGGTCGTTACTAGGACCAGTAGTGACTTCACCGAAAGTTAAAATTTCTGCAGCGTAGCCACCCATAATCATAGTCAAACGTTCTAGCATCTCTGATTTGGAGTAGAGCTTTTTGTCTTCTTTGGGAGTAGCTAGTGTGTAACCGCCAGCGCGACCGCGTGAAATAATAGAAATTTTTTGTACTGGATCAGTGTGAGTCAGTAAGTGTCCAACTAAAGCGTGGCCAGCTTCATGATAGGCGGTTATTTTTTTCTCCTTTTCTGAAATAACAGCGGATTTTCTTTCCGGCCCCAATATCACTTTTTCTACGCTGGAATATATTTCATCTTTGCCGATTTTTCTTTTATTACGACGCGCCGTAAGAATAGCAGCTTCATTGAGAAGATTTTCCAAATCAGCTCCAGAAAAACCGGCTGTGCGTTCAGCAACACTTCTTAGTGACACTTCTTCGGCTAAGGGTTTATTGCGAGCATGTATTTTTAATATTGCTTCACGGTCATTAATATCTGGTAAATCAATTACTACCCGACGATCAAACCTACCTGGTCTAAGTAGGGCGGGATCCAAAACATCTGGTCGATTGGTGGCGGCCATAACGATGATATTGGTTTCATTGTCAAAGCCATCCATCTCTACCAAAATTTGGTTGAGAGTTTGTTCGCGTTCATCATGTGAACCACCTAAACCCGCTCCGCGTTGTCTACCAACTGCATCAATTTCATCAATAAATACAATGCAGGGTGAATTTTTTTTGGCCTTGTTGAATAGATCTCTGACTCGACTGGCACCAACCCCCACAAACATTTCTACGAATTCGCTGCCAGAAATATGAAAAAAAGGAACATTAGCCTCACCCGCAACAGCTCTGGCTAGCAAAGTCTTACCAGTTCCCGGGCTACCCATAAGTAATACTCCTTTGGGAATTTTAGCACCCAAAGAAATAAATTTTTTGGGATTTTTTAAAAATTCTACAATTTCTTCTAATTCTTCTTTGGCTTCTTTAGCGCCAGCAACATCAGCAAAAGTCATTCTTTTTTTGTTCTTATCACGACCAACATCTTTGGTTATAGCTTGACCGAAAGACATGGCGCGATTGTTGGCGCCTTGTACTTGACGCATCATAAACCAGATAAATAAAGCAATCAAAGCAAAGGGAATAAGGAAAGGTAAAATAGTGCCAAAAAAAATTGATTTGGAAGGATCAGCTTTAATCATTATTTCTAAACCTGTCAATTTTTCTTTGGCCACACCGTAATTGGCTAGAATATCAGACAATGACTCACCGGTCTCTTTGATAATTTTTTTTGTCTCACCGTTTTTCAATGTTGCTAGGATGGTATTACCATCAACTTCAATTTTATTTATTTCTTCATTGTTGATGTAATTAATCAGTTGATTGATACCTACGGTATTTGCCTTTTGGTCAGGGTTATATAAAAAACTAAATATGGCAGTCAGTCCAAAAAATATCAAAAATAAAATAAGAAAATTTTTGCTTAGTGATTTCATTTATTTAATTTATAAATTCTAGTAAACAAGTATTAGGTATTATAATGATTTAAATGGTTTTTGGCAAGAGTTTGTTCGATCTTTTAAATGATATACTTTACCGGTAATTAGTTTTAATTGTTCTTTGTTTTTAAATTTTTTTATAAAGAAAAATTTTACAATCAACAGAAATATTATCAATTAATAATTTATAATTCAACCTTTAGCAGAAGTAGGTTTTATTTTATATACATTCCATCACCAAAAGAATAAAAGCGATATTTTTTCTTGATAGCTAGATTATATATTTTATGCAATTTATTTATACCAAGGCGCTTATTTTTTGCTTTGGTAAGAAAAGCTGCTACTAGCATCAATAAAGAACTTTGGGGAAGATGAAAATTGGTAATCAAACCGTCAATAAATTTAAATTTAAACCCCGGGTAAATAAAAATATTTATCCACTTATTCGCAGGTTTTATTCGCCCGTTGTTGTTTGTTAGTGCTTCCAAAGTGCGAACGGTAGTGGTACCGACAGCAATGATACGTTTGCCTTGTTGTTTAGCATGATTTAACTGGTTGGCAGTATTTTTATCAATTTTTACCCACTCGGCGTGTAAGTGATGCCGGGATATGTATTTTGTTTTAATTGGTGCAAAAGTACCAAGTCCCACGTGTAAAGTGATATATTCTATCTGCACCCCTTGTTTTATTAATTTATATAGCAAATTTTTAGTGAAATGAAAACCAGCTGTGGGAGCAGCTACTGAACCAATTTTTTTGGCATAAATGGTTTGATAATCAGATAATTTAGCATTTTTTTTGATATAGGGAGGCAGAGGTGTTTGACCAATTTTATTCAATACCTGCCAAAATTTTTTTCCGGTTAGATTGAACTTAATTTCCCAAGTATTATCCGGGTTATGTTTCAATAGTGTGCCTAATAATTTTTTATTAAAAAAAATTTTTGTACCCTGCTGCTTTCGTTTTCCGCCTACTAATACCTGCCAGATATTGTATTTAATTTTTTTAAGTAAAAAAATTTCTATTTTACCGCCACTATCTTTGTAACCGATTAGTCGGGCAGGAAAAACTTTAGTGTTATTAAAAACCAAAACGTCATTGGCGGAAAGAAAGTTTGTTAAATTATAAAAAAAATCATGTTTAGTTTTTCCCAACTTACGATCATATACCAATAGCCGCGCGTGGTCGCGCGGTTGGCAGGGCTCTTGAGCGATTAACTGTTGAGGTAAATTGTAATTGAAATCGTTAAGCTCCATGATAGGTATTGTCAGAGTTTTTATTTTCCAACATCGGCTGAGCAGTTGGCTGATCAGAATCCTCATCAGTGTGTCGATGTTTTTTTTCGTATTCCACCATTTTTAAAATTTCTCGGGAAGTTTCGTAAGGACTGGGAACCTGTTCAAAAGTAGCGAAAGTTTCATTGCCGGCGGTTCTAATAGTGACGTTGCCAAAGTGAAAAAAAGTTGGCAGTAGTCCATGAACCTCGGCTTGCACATCTTGGATACGATAAAGTTTTGCTTCTGAAATTGATCGGGAAAATAAACCCTGTTGTTTGATGTTGACGATACGGCGATCAGTGACAATCCAGACGTCAAGATAATAGTCAATCCAAGCATTCCAAAACAAAACCCAAGTCAGACTGTAATATAAAGACAAACCTAAAGCCAATAGTGGTCCGGCTAAAATACTATTTTCTAAGCGCGCATCAACCACGTCCAAATAATTATTTACCAACCAATAGATTAATAAAGGCGCAATTAGAAAAAAAGTATATTTTGCGATAATAAACTTGGCAATTAACCAGTGACGGCGACGAATCATAATTATCTTTTCATCCGGTTTCTGTGAAGGAAAAAAATATTGTTTAAGCATTGAGGGAGAGATTAATTTGTATCACTTGCGACCAATCATATTGGACGATTGCTATGGTTGACACTAGAATAATAATCAACAAACCAAAAAGATAAACCAAAGTACTGATAGTTGAAACAGAATTGGAAAAACTAAATCTGATGATATGATAAAGATTAAATAGTGCTAGCACGGTAATTATCAGACAAAGAATAGAGTAAGGAATAAAAAGATACCACAAATAAATAGACATAGTTAGAGCAATGAATTTTGTTGATGGGGTGGTTGTAGTTTCAGATGTTGGTAAGCTAGATCAGTAACAATTCTACCTTTGGGGGTGCGAGAAAGAAATCCCAATTGCATCAAAAATGGTTCATAAATTTCTTCAATAGTACCAATATCTTCGGATAAAGAAGCAGCCAGTGTACTAAGTCCAACCGGACCACCTTGATATTTGGCAATAATCACTTCCAGTAAACGACGATCAATTTCATCAAGTCCCAACTCGTCAATATCAAGAAGTGAAAGCGCTTCTAGGGTGGTGGCAGAATCAATTTTTCCTTGATTTTTAATATCAGCAAAATCGCGTACCCTTTTTAGTAAACGAATAGCTATTCGTGGCGTTTGTCTGGAACGGGTGGAAATAAGCTTGGCTGATTCATTATCAATCGGGAAGTTGAGAATACGAGCAGCACGTTTGATAATGTCAGTGATATTGTCGGCAGTATAAAAATCCAATCGCCAAGTAGAACCAAAACGATCGCGCAACGGTGAAGACAATAAATTATACCGAGTGGTAGCACCAATGATGGTAAAGTGAGGTAGATCAATACGCAGAGTTCGGGCAGATGGGCCTTTACCTACGACAATATCCAAAGCAAAATCTTCCATGGCGGGATAAAGTATTTCTTCCACCACTTTGTTTAGGCGATGGATTTCATCAATAAATAAAATATCACCATCTGAGAGGTTGGTAAGAATTGCCGCCAGATCGCCACTGCGTTCAATAGCCGGACCGGAAGTGATACGGATATTGGCTTTCATTTCGTAAGCAATAATATGCGCCAAAGTGGTTTTACCAAGTCCGGGTGGACCATAAAGCAAAGTATGCTCGATCGGTTCTTGTCTCTTTAAGGCTGCGGCCATAAAAATTTCCAGATTTTTTTTAACTTTTTCTTGACCAAAAAATTCTTCCAAGTTTTTTGGTCGGATGGTTTGATCTAGTTTTTCATCTTCTGGCCGATGAGCCGATGTGATAATTCTATCTTCCATTTTTTTATAAGTCATTTCGTGTCCGCGGGAATTAAAATTATTTTTAGATTAATACTGAAATTAATTTTGTAGTAAAGCGGTACCGAAACGATGGTTATTTGCTAAATATTTGACTAGTAATTATTTATTATTTACAACTATAGCTTATATTTAATCAGTTAGTTTGACAAGTAATAATTGGCCATAATTTGTTTGGTTGATTATAATTAAATTGACTAATTATTTATTCAAATATATGTGGTATTTTCTAATCTTTGTATTAGTTTTAATTATTGCCAGTATTCGTCAGGTCGACCAGTATGAGCGAGGAGTAAAGTTTCAACTAGGAAAATTTGTCAAAGTAGTTGATCCGGGTTGGCGTTTGATTTGGCCGATTGTCCAAAGTATGACCAAGGTGGATATTCGCGTTAAAGCCGTGGATGTACCTTTTCAGGAAACTATTACTCGCGATAATGTTTCGGCTAAAATTAATGCCGTGATTTATTATCGGGTAAAGCACGCCGACAAAGCTGTACTGGAAGTAGAAAAATTTCAGTACGCGGTATCGCAGTTGGCCCAGACCACTATGCGTAATGTTTGTGGTGAATTAGAACTTGATGAATTACTGGCCAATCGCGAAACCGCGGCTCAAAAAATTAAATTAATAGTTGATAAAGCCACTGATCCTTGGGGCATCAGCGTGGAAAGTGTTGAACTCAAAGATATTATACTGCCTGATGATATGCAACGGGTGATTGCCAAACAAGCAGAAGCCGAAAGAGAAAGACGTTCGGTGGTTATAAAATCACAAGGTGAAGTAGCCGCAGCGGAAAATTTGGCCAAAGCCGCCGGTATGTTATCTACTCAACAAGGTGCACTACATCTACGGACCCTGAGTACTTTAAATGATGTGAGCTCGGATCAATCAAATACTATTATTTTTGCCGTACCACTAGAAATTTTACGCGCGTTTGAAAAAATCGCAAATAAAAGTAGTTGATAGTGAAAAGTTTATAAACTTTCAAAAGAAAAAATAAAATTTATAGTTTAAGCTTTAACCCGTCTCTTTGATAAACTCAGGGGCGGGTTAAATTGTTATATTTGGATTACTTTGACATAACTCAACCTTAAATATATAATATTAAAATTTAAGAACATTAAAATAATCATCAATTTAACGGAGGTTTAAATGTTATCAAACATAAAAATAGGTCCTTTCATCATTGATCAAACAAGAAAAAGATTGACTGATATTTATGATGTCAAACAGATTTTTGTCGGTGGAATAGGTAATGAAACCTTAAAAGTTATAGAGTATTACAATCTATATGATTCATATGTTTATGAAAAAGATATTAAAGAAATTACCCTGAACGGATTTGATATAATCTTTGATAATAAAATTCATCCCGAAGGATTTAAGGCTTTTACTCTATTTCACCTAATAGACCCTTCTACTTTTAATACCAGATTAACCTTGAGACAAATAATGGAATTTTGTGCAAAATTCAATTCGCATTTAAAGATTGGGTCAAATCTCTTTAACTTCTTACATAATGACGGATTGCCTTCCCGAGAAATGGCTTTTATTGTTGAGAAAGATGAAAATAACATTCTTTCTGCTTATTCAATCTGGATAATAAACGTAACTCGATTTTATTCAGGAGTAAGGTTAATTGTTCCAAAGATTAATTTTTTGGAAAGAGTAAAAAGTTTTTAAATCAAAAACCGCTTTTCAGCGGTTTTTTTATATTTTTTCTAGATTCAAAATTGAATCATCATGTATTTATGATGAGTTAGGGAAAATAAAAAGATTAAAAATTTTTTAAATATTCCAATAGCAATCTCACTCCCCAACCACTACCACCAACAGTGAGGTAGGGAATTGATTTGTCTTCAGTCCAAGCCGGGCCAGCTATATCCAGATGTGCCCAAGGAGTTTTTTTGATAAATTGTTGCAAAAAAATTCCCGCAGAGATTGTCCCGGCTACTCCTCTACTTTTGCCAACATTTTGTATATCAGCTACATTGCTTTTGATATGAGTTAGATAAGTTTTTTCCAAAGGCAGCGGCCAAATTTTTTCTCCAGTGGACTCTCCGGCGGTCATTAATTTATTTTCCAAATTTTTGTCTTCAGTCATTAGTGCGGATATATCATCACCCAAAGCTACAATAGCCGCACCGGTTAAAGTTGCTAAGTCAACAATAAAATTTGGTTGTAATTTTTCTGCATAAGTCAGAGCATCAGCCAAAGTTAGTCTACCCTCGGCATCGGTATTTAGTATCTCTATAGTTTTGCCATTCATTGCTTGAACTACATCACCCACTCTGATAGCCGAGCCTGACGGCATATTTTCACAAGCTGCCAGTAATCCGTGTACCTCGACGTTTGGCTGGATTTTTGGCAGAACGGAAAATACTCCCAAAACCGCTGCTCCACCGGCCATATCTGATTTCATAGTAGTCATACCATCGGACGGTTTCAAAGATAGCCCGCCGGAATCAAAAGTGATGCTTTTACCAACCAACACAATTTTTTGTTTAGTTTTAACTGGCGGAGTATAGGTCAAGTGAATAAAATAGGGTTCTTTTTGACTACCAGCAGCTACTGCTAAAAAAGCGTTCATATTCAATTTGGCAATTGTTTTTTTATCAAATATTTTGACAGTAATATTTTGGTTATTTTTGGCAATATTTTTGGCTGTATCAGCTAGAATTTTTGGATCCATAGTTAGACCTGGTTCATTGACTAAGTCACGAGCAAAATTTTGTCCTTGGGAAAAATAAATTCCGCGAGTGATACCTTGCTTGATAGCTGGTAGATTGTTTTTATTTTTTTGACAGATAATTACTTCTCTAATTTTGCTTTTAATATTTTCTTGGCGTATATCGGTTAAGTATTTATCAAATTGATAATTAGCTAGCAACATACCTTCAACTAAGCTTTGGGCACAAACTTCTGGCGCTAGCTTGCCGTTGCCAGCTCCGTGTAGGATAGTAGCGATAGCTTTGGCGTTTTGTTTTTTGGCCACATGCAAAGACAAAGCGGCTACCTTTCGGATTACATCGGTAGTAAAATTTTTTCTTTCTCCCAAAGAAACTACCATAATCTGTTTGGCGCCAATTTTTTTTGGATTGTCTAGAAGAAAAAAGTCGCCAACATTTTTGCCAAGAAAGTTGATAGTTTTTATTTTTTTACTAATAGCAAAATTCAATTTTTTATCAACCGCACCAGTGCCACCACCAGGTTTGGTTTCACGGGCAAAGGTGTTGACGATCAGTAAATTGGCATTTATTTTTTCCAAGGGGATGACTCGGGTAGTTATTTTCATAAAATAATTTGTTTAATTTAAACTTAATTTAACTAAAATTTTTACTCTTGACAAGTTTTCAAACCTTTGCTATTATCCTTAGTTAGCACTAAAAAAATAAAGTAAAGATAATAAAAAAGCCCATTATTCTGCGGGCACGACAAGCATGGGGATTTTTATTAGGATTTTAAAGGCTTTTAGCTTTTAATGCTCCTTATAAAAATTTTCTTGTCCGCAGTATAATGGGCCTTTTTGATTTTATATTTATTCAGGTAGTTCAGGCATTGGCACTTCGGTTATTTCTTGGGCTACTACCCTAGGGGCAATGACAGTATCATAAGTCCAGTTAACCGCCATGTCAGCGGTGGCTGCCCAGAGGATAACACCTTCAGCAATAACCGCGACTGACACCAAAGCTATTAATTTCCAAAAATTATCAAAATCAGTTAGTTTGGTGGCCGGTTTGTTTGTATCCATATTGACGTTTTTTAATTTTGTAAATAAGTTTACTAACCAAAATAATCAAACCAAAGAAAGTAATATATAAGTAGTTGACCAGTTGATTGCTCCGCGAGGGTATTGTCTTGTTGTCAAAATCGTTTGTTTCTGTCAGAGTAGAAAATCCTTGTACTGAAATAATTTTTACATCATCATTTTGTCGTGGCAACAATCTGTAACCAGCAGTTGTTTTATCAAGTATTCCGGTCGCCTCAAGTATATCACCATTTTTGATTTGGGGCAATTTAATTTCTGTGGACGGTTTGACAACTAAATTAATCTCACCTTGTTCGTCAGCTAAGGTAATAGTACTTTTTTTAACCTCCACTGCCGTGGCGACTATAGTTATCAATGAACCAACCAACTCATCAACCACTTCGTCTGTGGTTATAACTGGAATAACCAATTGCTCCCATTGGTTTTTTTCCAAAACTACCAAATCTTCACTAGTTTGCAGTTTTAGCCGTGGCAGGCCAGAAGGAAAAGACATAATTCCTCTTACTTCCACCCGATCGCCTAAAGAAACTTCCGGCCATTTTTTGAAGTGTTGGTAAATTTGCAGCCCCCCGAGGTTCATAACATACATAATTTGCCCACC
This sequence comes from uncultured Gammaproteobacteria bacterium, assembly GCA_964620905.1. Classification (GTDB taxonomy): domain Bacteria; phylum Patescibacteriota; class Patescibacteriia; order S139-126; family S139-126; genus CAZUKA01. The sequence goes on from CAZUKA010000003.1 coordinate 14,545, forward strand.
TAGTTTGCCTGGTACTGCCGTCACAATACCGGTAGTAATAATACGATCGTTGTTTTCAGTCTGATGAATATTTTCCAGGGGTACAAATTGGTAGCCACTCTGGTCATCATTAACCGCGGCGGTAGAAGACATTTTTTCTGGATCAGAACCATTGAACATATTTTCTTCACCCGGAGTAATACTTTTGGTCCATTGCCAAGTATGATCAGATAAGCGAGACCATGACCAATCAACCTTGGCTTGGCTAAAGGCGGTAAAATTCGCTAGTTCATCATTGGCATCATATAGGCTGATTTGATCACCGCTGTTGTTTAAACTTATTTTTGACTCGGCTGATTCCAATATGAAAAAATTAAAAGGTGAAATTACAACATCAGCTTGGAAAAAATATTGCCGTGCCTGATCACTGACGCTCCAGCCACAGAGATTGGCTGGTGAGGAGGAAATATTTTTTATTTCTATAAATTCCAGTAGTCGATCATCGCCCTGGGGTGATGGCAAAAGTTCACTTAGGATCAGTTGATTAGTTTTGGCCGGGAGGCAGTTTTCTTCGGCTGAGGGCGAGTCTATAAAACTTTCTTCATCATCTTCTGATAAAGCAGTTTTTTTGTCAGAAGCGATTGTTTGCGTGAGCAAATTGGTAGTGCCGGGAGTGGGAGTTTGTGACCAAAAGTATTTGCCATTTTGATACATATAACTCCACCCTTCTAAGGCTGATTCTAAGTAAGTTACTTCGTTGATGATTTCATCGTCAGACAAAGTAATTTTTATTGTTTCCGGTGGGGTGTTGTTTAGACTGATTTTGGAAACAGTTCTGGGTAGCAGAAAATATCCGCTTGGCGGTATTTTTAGCGAATCGAAATCTGCTGAAGAAAAAATATATTTTTTGTCGCTAGTATCAAGTAAAACCAGTCCAGCTAGGTCAAGTTCGGTTGAACTTTGGTTGTATAGTTCAATCCATTCATTATCATCAGGTCCGGTGGGGTTGGGTAATAATTCAGAAATAATAAGTTTACCAACAAAGTTATTAAGCTGTGGTTTGGTAATCGTGACAGTCACAGAGTCTGTTTGAGAAATTTTTCCATCATCAACGGTTAGGGTGACGGCATAAATATTGGCTTGTTGGTAGGTATGACTAGTTGTTTTGCCTGTGGCTTTTTGGCCGTCGCCAAAGTCCCAATTGTATTTGAGAGTATCGCCATCAGGGTCATAAGAGCCACCACCGTCAAAATAAATAGTTTGCCCAACCATTCCATTTTTATTTGGCCCAGCTTCAGCAACTGGAGGGCGGTTAGTGGGGGTAGGCGGATTGTTGTTATTTACCGGCGTGCAGTCGTCATTACTAAGTTTTGGTGTACCTTGGTCACCCCAGCCATAGACACTGGTGGAGGTACACCAGTTATCGCCAACATTATTATCCAGCGTCAAATCTTTTAGGAAAAAAGACGCACCATCTGGGATCGTAAAACCAAGAGCCAAACTGTATTCCACGCGGTCAATTTCCCTGTCTTGGCAAGTTAGAATGATAGCGTCTTCAGTATTAGCCAAAGTATAACCACTGTAGGTATAATCAGGTACAATCCCGCCGTTTTCTTCGGGATTATTATTTCGACCAAGTACTAGATAAGTTTCTGCCGGGATGGTTAATTCGGTGATAATAAATTTGTTGCTGCCATTATCAGTAAATTCACAACCCGAGAGATTAATATCATTTTCAGTTTGGTTGTAAATTTCCAACCACTCGCCAGCGGCATCGCTCACCGCTTGGGGGTTGGCCATAATTTCGGTGATAATAATATCACCGGGCTCAATTTGACCGTCCGTTGCCAGGCTATTTGGTGGATTAACAAAAACTACGACCATAACCAAAGCCGTGATAAAGCAAACAACTTTGAGTCTCTCCTCTTGGCTCATAAGTTTGGATAAATTATTATTTGGTTTAATTTTAGAAAATATTTACTTGTTTGACAACACTTTTTCTTTTACACTATAATTGCCTGTTAATAGTTGGCCGGAGTGGTGCCTTGAACTACATTGAGTTCAGGGCCCTGCACCCCACGTGGTGCAGGGAACAAATTGAAATATTATGTATTATGTTTATATATTAAAGAGTATAAAAGATAAAAGGTTTTATATAGGTAGAACAGATAATTTAAAACGTAGATTTAATGACCATAAAATGGGTCGGGTCACGTCTACTAAAAATAGAAGACCATTGGTATTGGTTTTTTATGAAGCTTTTCTATGCAAAGCCGATACAATTAGAAGAGAGCGATATTTTAAAACTAGTAAGGGTAAATCTTCATTAATAATGATAATAAGAGATTCGTTGATTAAAATTTCTAAATAAGCCGGAGTGGTGAAATTGGCATACACGCCAGCCTTAGGAGCTGGTGGGGGCAACCCCGTGGAGGTTCAAGTCCTCTCTCCGGCACCAAAAACTAATTTTATGGAAGAATATCTAAAATTTACTAAAAGTCTTGCAAAAGAAGCAGAAGAAATAGCTCTCAAATACTTTACTTTTGAAATTGAAAATACTTGGAAAGAAGATAATACTCCTTTGACAAAAGCTGATACAGAAATAAATGATTTAGTTATAAAGAGAATAAACGAAACTTATCCAGAACATAGTGTTTATGGAGAAGAAAAAAGTGATATAAAAGAGAATTCAAAATATATTTGGGTTTGTGACCCTATAGATGGAACAATGGCTTTTTCTTGTGGTTTGCCTATATTTGTTTTTTCAATAGCCTTAGTTGATCAATCAACCGGTCTACCTATTTTAGGATTAATAAATGATCCTGTAATGAAAAATATGTATTGGGCATATAAAGGTAATGGTGCATATAGAAATGGTAAAAAAATATTTGTTTCAAAAAATAAAATTTTTTTAAATACCTATTTAAATACTGGAGCCTCAGGAAGGGCTGTTGGTTTTTCAAATTTACCACTTATGAAAATATTAAGTGAAAAGAAGTGCGCAGTCATGAGATACCCTTCATTTATTTACGGTGGTATCCAGGTTGCTAATGGAAAATATTTAGGAGCTGTATATTATCATAAATATGGTCATGATGTTGCAGCGTTAAAAATTATTACAGAAGAAGCTGGGGGTAAAGTTACAGATTTAAATGGAAATGAGAGGAGGTATGACGAAGATGGAATTGGTTGTATTCTTTCCAATGGAGTATTACATACAGAATTACTTGAAATTGTACAAATTGGTAAATTATAATTCTAATTAAATAATTAGAAAGAAATAGTATTAAATTTTATATAATTATTGACAAAAAACTTAAAATATGATATAATAGTTATATAGAGTTTTTCCACACTAATGACTTGCCAAAAATATAAATATAATATATATTGCATAGGCACGAAACATATGACAAATTTAAACCTTAACCAAAAAACAAGCGGATAGGCGTGTTTAGTTGTCTAAAAAACTGCCAGCCGCTTGCTAAAAGCGGTTTTTTGTTTCTCTAAAAATTGGTCTGCAGAAAAGATTTTAAAAAATTTTTTGTGCCGATCAATGACTGTAAATTAAAAATTTGTGTAAGTTTGTAAGTTAGTTAGTCAATGCAATTTTTACTGACACAAGATTAGCCAATACTATTCTTGTGGTTAAATTATTAAGTGCATACGGCGGATGCCTTGACAGCAAAAGACGATGAAGGACGTAGCAGCCTGCGATAAGCCTCGGTGAGGTGGCAAGCAACCTTTGACCCGGGGATGTCCGAATGGGGTAACCCGATTCCATTAATACGGAATCATTGCACGCTGAATCCATAGGCGTGTAAAGAAGACCCAGGGAAGTGAAACATCTCAGTACCTGGAGGAAAAGAAAACAACTGTAACTGTCTTTATATTGAGTTATCACGATGTTTGATGACTCAATTATAAAGACATCCATTCTCCTAGTAGTGGCGAGCGAACGGGGAACAGCCTAAACCTTATAAAGATTCACTGCTTTTGAGTTAATTTCTTTTGAAGTTAATAATGGGTAGTAATATGGCCTCAAGCCTAATGCTTTATAGGGTGTTGTAAGACACTATGTTTATTTCTTGAGGATGTAAGAGAGAGTGATATTTAATATAACTTTCCTAGCAGAAACTTCTGGAAAGAAGTGCCAAAGAAGGTGATAGCCCTGTACCGCGAAAGGAGTTATATACTCTCTGATAGTGTTCTTGAGTACCACGGGACACGTGAAATCCTGTGGGAACCCGGCGCGATTATGCGCTAAGGCTAAATACTTTTGCTGATCGATAGTGAACAAGTACCGTGAGGGAAAGGTGAAAAGCAGCCCGGTGAGGGCGGTGAAATAGAATCTGAAACCGTATGCTTACAAAGAGTAGGAGTCCCGCGTTTGCGGGATGACTGCGTTCCTATTGAAGAATGAGCCAACGACTTTGTGTTTATTGCTTGTTTAATCCCACAAAACGGGAGAAGGCATAGGGAAACCGAGTTTTAACAAGCGATCTCAACTTTATATCTTCTCGGGTCTTGAGTAAGGAATTAATTCTTTACTTGGGACTTGAGAAGCGAAGTTGAAAGGCAGTAAGCACGAGACCCGAAACCGGGTGAGCTAGCCATGGCCAGGATGAAGTGAGGGTAACACCTCATGGAGGTCCGAACCCACTCGCCGTACAACACGAGGGGATGAGCTGTGGCTAGGGGAGAAATTCCAATCGAACTCGGTAATAGCTGGTTCTCTCCGAAATAGCTTTAGGGCTAGCCTTTGGAATACTGCCGGTGGTAGAGCACTGAATGGGTTTGGGGGAAGAAATTCTACCCTACTCAACCAAACTCCGAATGCCGGTTAGTTTATCCAGGGAGTCAGACCATGGGGGCTAAGCTCCATTGGTCAAAAGGGGAACAGCCCAGATCTCAGTCTAAGGTCCCTAAATCTAGGTTAAGTGGATAAGGTGGTGTTAATTCTCGGACAACTAGGAGGTTGGCTTAGAAGCAGCCATCCTTTAAAGAAAGCGTAATAGCTCACTAGTCGAGAGTTTTCGCGCCGAAAATGTAACGGGGCTTAAACCTAGTACCGAAGACGAGGATGTCAGCACATTAGTGTTGACGTGGTAGGAGAGCATTTCTTGTGTGCCGAAGCTGCTTTGTGAGAAGTGGTGGAGCGCAAGGAAGAGAGAATGTTGGCATGAGTAGCAAAAAGGCAGGTGAGAATCCTGCCCACCGAAAACCCAAGGTTTCCTGGGCAATGTTTGTCAACCCAGGGTTAGGCGATCCTAAGGCGAGGCCGAAAGGCGTAGTCGATGGAAAAGTGGGTTAATACTCCCACCCTGCCTATTGCCATTGATGGGGTAACGCAGGTCAAAAGTTTAGACGTGTTTTTGGTTATACACGTTGGTGCCGATGCTTTGTTTGTTAGGTAAATCCGGCAAACATTAAAAAGTGGCGGAGCCAAGAGATGAAACCCTCGGGTGGATTCAATCTAAGCGGATGATCTGACTAGAAAAACCTCTAAAAGTTAAAGCAATAGGCAATCGTACCGTAAACCGACACAGGTAGGTGAGGCGAGAAGCCTCAGGTGTATGAGAGACACTCCGTTAAGGAACTCGGCAAAACAGCGGCCGTAACTTCGGAATAAGGCCTCCCCGACATTAAGTCGGGGCGCAGCGAAAGACCCCAAGCGACTGTTTATCAAAAACACAGGTCCCTGCTAACACGTAAGTGGATGTATAGGGGCTGATGCCTGGCCAGTGTCAGAACGTTAAGGGGAGGGGTGCAAGCCCTGAACCGAAGCGCTGATGAACGCCGGCGGTAACTATAACCGTCCTAAGGTAGCGAAATTCCTTGTCGGGTAAGTTCCGACCTGCACGAATGGCATAACGATTTGGGGACTGTCTCAACGGAGTACTCAGTGAAATTGCAAGGTCCGTGAAGATGCGGACTACACATGGCTGGACGAAAAGACCCCGTGAAGCTTTACTACAACTTGCTATTGGATTAGGATTGAACTTATTCAGCATAGGTGGGAGACTATGAAGCCCCGACGTCAGTTGGGGTGGAGTCAACAGTGAGATACCACCTTGGTGCAATTTTAATTCTAACCTTGTCCCGTTATCCGGGATGGGAACAGTAGCTGGTGGGTAGTTTGACTGGGGCGGTCGCCTCCTAAAAGGTAACGGAGGCGTTTACAAAGGTTGGCTAGATCCGGATGGAAACCGGATTGATAGGGTAAACCCACAAGCCAGCTTTACTGCAAGGGTTACCACCCGAGCAGTTGCGAAAGCAGAAGTTAGTGATCCGACCGTTCGATATAAGACGGCGGAAGCTCAACGGATAAAAGTTACTCCGGGGATAACAGGCTGATCTTGCCCAAGCGTCCACAGCGACGGCAGGGTTTGGCACCTCGATGTCGGCTCGTCGCATCCTGGGGCTGTAGAAGGTCCCAAGGGTTTGGCTGTTCGCCAATTAAA